>CBIHOZ010000248.1:0-8140 GCA_966211525.1 uncultured Chitinophaga sp.
ACCGGAGGCAAGGGTGCCGGTATACCTTTGCTTCATCAATAAACACTAAACATAAATGTATATGATATCTCTGAAAAATGTTCTTCTCATCAACGCGGTAAGCTCAGGTGCTACCGGTATTGGTCTTGTAGTATTGGCAGAAACAGTTGCCGAACTCTTTGGTACAACGGCTACAGGAGCCGTTATGGGTGTAGGTATATTTCTGGTCGTGTTCGCAGCGGGCGTATTAAATGAAGCAGTGCAACACACCACGCGAATTAACCCTGTATATATCATCATTGCACTGGATATACTCTGGGTAGCAGGCAGTATAGCCATTGTATTGCCGCAGTTATTTCAGTTATCAGCGATAGGCTATATCGCTATTACCGCAGTGGCCTTGTGGGTGGCAGCGATGGCGTATCTGCAGATCAAGGGGGTGAAACAGATCGCAGCGGTCTGATCTAACTATAAAATAATCATCAGTCTCACCGTGCAGCACCACGGTGAGGCTTTTATTTTCTTGTTCAGGCATTTACACATTAATGATCAGTACACATCAGGTTACCATTCGAAACGAATCTACGCCCGACTGAACCTTTACCGCTGGCTGTTGTGTTTATAGAAAATACATAAAAACACACTCCTTCTGAAACGGAAGGCATCTATCGTCTATGAAATTAAAACTCAGCGTACTCGATCAGACTCCCATTCGCAGAGGCAGCAACGCGCGGGAAGCTCTGCAGGAAAGTATACAACTTGCCAAACACACCGATCGGTTGGGCTATACGCGCTACTGGTTATCGGAACATCATAACATTGCTACATTAGCCGGTGCCGCGCCCGAAGTACTTATCGCGCGGCTGGCAGGCGAAACGAAAAACCTGCGCTTCGGTTCCGGTGGTATCATGCTGCCCAACCATAGTACATTGAAGGTAGCCGAGAATTTTCGCCTGCTGGAAGGACTATATCCCGGACGTATTGATCTCGGTATAGGACGTGCCCCCGGTGGTGACCGGGTTACGGCATCGCTGCTTAATCCTTCCAATACGTTTAGTCCGCAAGACTATATTCAGCAGATCATCGACCTGAAAGCTTTTTTGAAGGATGATCGCACAGCCGGTACGATTCACGAAAAAGTAAAAGCTATACCAAGCATCGACACGCAACCGGATTTGTGGATGCTGACGAGCAGTGGCGAGAGTGCCTATATAGCAGCGCACTTCGGCATGGCGCTTTCATTCGCACAGTTTATAAACCCTGTGGGTGGCCCGGAAGCTATACGCGCATACAGGCAACAGTTTAAACCTTCGGAACAATGGCAAACACCACAGGCGAGTGTAGGTGTATTTGTATTTTGTGGTGAGACGGAAGAGAAGGCTGCACAGATGCAGGCTGTGATGGACTATCGCCTGCTCAGCATTGAAAAAGGAAAGATCGATGAAGCGCCTTCGTATGAAGCTATCAAAGGATACGCTTACTCGCGCGAAGAGCTTGCCCGCGTGACGTATAACCGTCTTCGTACCATTACGGGTACCCCTGACGTTGTAAAAGAAAAGATCAAACAACTGGCGCGTACGTTTGATGTGGATGAAGTGGTGGTGGCTACTTTTGCGGATACATTTGAAGATCGACTGCGGTCGTATGAGTTGCTGGCGGAGATGTTTCTGTTGCCGGCGGATGTGTTTGTGAAATAACGGGATCGTTATACGGAACAGTGGGGCCGCGGTTTGTGCTATATATAGGTAGAGTAAAATCCAGAGGCACAAAGGACTTGGAGGAGACACGAAGTTTCACAGAGAAATATAGCTATAAACGTTAATCGTTACCCGCAGGTCGCACCTACGGATAACGATTAACGTTTAACAGATAACGGCTAACCGCTATATCTTCAACAGGCGCACCACAATCGGTTCTCCATCAATAATTAGCTTGATGGTATAAAATCCTCTTCTCCCCGATTGCACACGGTTTGTAAGGACTGTATTCAGTTCTTCGAGGGTGCCGTTGCCGGTATAGATTAACTCTCCGTAGCTGTTGCGTGCTTCAGCCTGGATTATTTCATGGGCTTCAAGCTCTTTGCATACGAGTCGCACGATGCCGTTGGTCGGGTTTGGTGATGCTATAACAACCGGTTGTCTCTTCTTTACGTCAATGATGGTAAAGACTGCTATACGCGGATTGGAAAGCACCAGCCCTTCCGTTGTTTTGTCTAGATAGAAAGACACAAACTCGAACGGAAATTCTTTTTTGCCATCGGCTATCGGATCAATGTTAATTGAAGCTTCGGTGCTGCCGGCAGGCACCGTTAATTGTATGGTGCGATTCGCTACGGCTGGTTCGGTGCTATAGTCTTCGCCATATACTATACCGGGGCCTTGTGTTACCTGAACGGTTACAACCTGCTCGGAAGCAACGGCCGTATTCAATTTCAATTTCAGACTATATATACCACTTCCTTCTTTTGCACTGGCAAGTATCTCGGTAAACGCAATGGTCGGAACATCGTTGTCTTCAATAGCAAGTGTAAAGGTTGGTTGCGTTCCTCCTGCTACACCGTTTTCCTCCAGTACGTTGAAAGTTGTTGTTTCCAATAGTTCATCTGCAACATCGTTCAGTATAATGATCCGGAAAGATGTCAGTAACGTATCGGCAAGTGTCAGGGTAATTTTATTATCAACAGCAGCCGGCTCCGTTATAAAATCCTGTCCGTAGGTAGCATCGCCCTGCAATGCTATAGCAATATGTTTCGCGGATGATGATTGTTTATCAGCCTGCAAATAAACGCTGTAAGAAGCACTGTCTTCCGGCAATGTTATACCGCTTGCCACAAAATTAATGCGCGTGGGCTGCAACTGGAAGCGCACAATTACCGGCAGGTGATCCGATGTAGTGGCTGCATAATTCGTAATAAAACGGAACGGTGTTATGATCTGCTCGGAGCCTCCGATCACTTCCTGTAAAAGATCATTGGTAATGATCTGGTGGTCGATCACATCCTGGAAGCTGATGGTTGAACGTGCGCCTGCATCGCTCAGGTTTTTCGTGATGCCGGTATAGTTCAACGAATCCTGGATGAAAGCTATATATGGACTTTCCATTCCGGTAACGATCGACTGATCGAGATCGTCATTCAGATCGCCCAGTATAATTACCTGTTCGTTGGCAAAGTGTGCATCCAGCGAATCTTTCAACACTGCACCATCATATTCCCTGCGACTTCTGTCACCTGCGGTAGCACCTGATTTGGCATGTATACCTATAAAGGATATACGTTCGGTTACGCCTTCAATGGTAACATTGGCAGTCAAGAGGTAAGGAAGTCGCCCGCTGGAGTAGAAGCTCGAAGGACTTCCCCCGGGGTAATCCGGCAATACACTTGGATTCGTAGTGCGTGCCTCGTCATAGAGTGCTTCAAACATCGGGCGCGCTGATAGTACATGCACCGTAGTAGTGTCATAGATAAAGCATACTTTCTGCGGAGGAAATTCATTGCTCGGTCCATCGAACGAATACGAATATCGATCGGAGCAGGTAGCCCTATATTTACCCAATCGCGAGATCAACACTGTAAACAACGAATCATCTGATACTTCCTCAACTGCAACGACATCAGCCTGTAATGAATCGAGTACACGCTTTACATTTACGAGTTGCTGCGCTTCATCTTCCGGACCATATTCTTCATTGCCATAGTCTTCACTCCGCGCTCCAAAGAACTCCAGGTTCCAGGTAACAACATCAAGTGTTTTACTTTTTGGTATACTATCCGAAGCAGGGGATGGTACAGATGCTCCTGGTATATCTGCACTAAAGCGCGGCAACAACTGTACATTGGCGCGGAACCGTCCTACAACACCGGTGACAGATACGGCACCTTGTGGCTTGGTGAGTCCAGGTATATCGGTATCGCCATCGATACGCAGGTCTGCTTGTATACCATCGGCAGTGATGCGGTCGGTACTTTGCGGATAAAATACAAAAGCTTTGTTAACCAGCTCTACATTCTGCACGGTAACCAGTTGACCTTCATACGCGGCCAGTTCACTTATAGTAATGGGTGCAGGTGCTATATATCGTTTAGAAGAATCCGGTTGTATAAAATCTATACCGCTTCCGCTGATCTGTACCTGGTCATTAAACACACCGATAGGGCCTGTAACAATAACGGAATCGCCAATGGAAACGCTGCCGGCAAAAGCATAGTCGAAAACCGGTATACCTCCCGTTGCGTCCTGTATATAGGCCGGGTTGCCAAGTTCATTCGCTACCGTAATGCGGCCGGCCACCGTAACTTTTTGTCCGATAGCTTTGGCGCGAGCTTCAGCGATCGGTATAACACTGCTTACAAAATCAAAACCGTTACCATTCACGTGCATTACTTTTGACGTAGTGCCGCTGATGTGCAATAACGAATCCCGTGAGATGCCCGGTGCTATTGGCGCAAACTGCACATACACAAAACCACCTGCAGCAGGCAGCACAGCAGACGCAGCAAAATGTATACTGTCTGCAGATATAGTATACGCGTTGTTAAAGGTAAAGATGGAGATGGAGTCCTGCAGGTTCGCACCGATTACCTCGTAACGAAGTTGCTTTGTTTCGTTTACCGTAACATCGCCAAAACTCAGCGAGGCCGGCATTACCTGGATAGACGGTTGGTTAGACGGTACACCGACAGGCGTAAGTATAAAATCATCAATGGCCAAACCATCATCCGAACTGGCTACATTGAAGTCGAGCCAGCGCAGGTAAAATGTTTCACCGTCATCAATAGATAAACCATCGATGGTAAATGTAATAACGGTATTGTTAAGCGTATCATTACCATTCAGTGCGCCTACAACACCCGTTGTAACCGGGCTGCTGAAATCGAGCGCATCTGTATCTGTCCATGTACCTGAGGTTAGAGATGTAGCATCCGTGCTATATTGAAAATCAAGTCGGTCCGCAGCACGGCCTGTAGCACCGAGGCGCCATTGTTCCCCGCGATATTGGATCTGCAAAGCCGTGATGGTACTGCCGGTGTGATTGATGAAGCCTGCACCCACCGTTGGGTTAAGCGAACCGGAGAGTACACCTCCGAGTGCGCGGTCATCAACCGTAAGCCCGAAGCTATAGGTGTTACCTGCATTCGATGAGCCTGTGCCGGCAGCATACGTTGTGTTTGCATTGGTACCCGCCTCACTGAACGTCCAGCCGGCCGGCAACGTAGCGATATCATTGGTAGTGCCGCTGCTCGCCAGCGAATCAAACTGCTGCTGATACGGGGAATTGATAAGATTAAGATGCACTTGTGCCGAAGCCGAGTGGGCTCCTGCCAGGAATGCCATGAGTAAAAACCATAACGGGTAATGACGTTTCATGTACATAGGGGTTTAGTTCGGAAAAATTATAGTCCGGTTGCTAAACTACCGTTAAAATGTGAAAAGAATGTTGCGCGCAGGTTATAAAATATAGCTGAAACAGAAGTTAAGGGAGACTGGAGTTTGAACACTCATTGCCTTCGTCCGTTAATCGTTATTCGTTATTCGTTAACCGTTAAAGAGTATAGCCGGATTTTAATTGTGATTGGAGGTTTATACTGTTGTTTGAAGTAAAATTTTAATATATATATAGTGAAAGGAATATACTATGTTCCATTGCAATGGTATCTGGACATCACCCACTATTAACTATTAACGAATAACGAATAACGGATAACGATTAACGGATAACCGTTAACGATTAACGGTTAAAAACAAAAAAAGCGCCTCTTTCAAAGCGCTTTAATCTGATAGCGGTGTTACCCGCTAATCTGGTTTGGCTCCTGTTTCTTATACATCAGCTGTAATCCTCATACAGATTTGTGATGGAGGCGGAGGTTCATATACCTATACTAACGTACAGGCTTCAGATTCGTAAGCATTACAAGTTCCTATCCCCCCGGTAGGTACTGCAACGAAAACTACCTCCACCTCCTCCACCAAGCCGCATGATTCATAACAAGCCCACGCAGGAGTCATGACATCGTTGTGACTATAAAAAACCAACTCAAACAATAAACTATAAACAACAACCTGTAAACAAAAACTCAACCTGTTACTTCGCTGCATCGCGCACCGTGCGATTCGGCAACCATAGAAAAAATTTAGACCCCGCTTTGTGTACCGAATGAACGGACACGCTCCCTCCCATCTGTTCCAGTACTTCGCGCACCACGTGAAGTCCTATACCCAGGCCTTTCGACTGTTCTGTTCCGCGATAAAAAAGATCAAATACTTTTGATTCTGTACCGCGCTCCATACCTATACCATTGTCAATTATATTTACTGAACAGCTTGTAAAATTTACATTCCCAAGCACTTCAATCAACTTCATTTTTTTCCCGTTATCGCTGAACTGGATCGCATTGTCAATAACATGCGCCAGCGCTACACGAAACCGGCTTGCGTTCATATATAGCTTTACATGTTGCTCAACCTTTATCGTTACAGCTATATTCTGTTCCTTAATTTTATCACTGTAGTCTTCCAGTACATTTCCAATCAGCTCGGCGAGATCAACCTGTTGGTCGGGAGCATTCTTCTGTGAGCTTTCCAGAGATTGTTCCAGATCATCTGCCATACGTGTCATCATTGAGCGTTATTATCACTATTAATCCAGTTGTCTTTGCCGATATGTATCTGCATGTTGACGATACAAAGATTCACTCCGGGCGAGCGCTAAACCTTTAGCAAAAGGAGGATTTTAAAAAATCAGGGACAGGATTAGACGCATAAGTCTATACCCCTGATTTATACCGTTTCCCCGAATTATTCTGGGTAAATCCAGGGGAAAGGATTAGATTTTCCTAAGGGATTCTCTTAGAAAAAGTAAGCGATCAAAAATCAACGTGCATGAAAACGCTGGCAAACAACGGCATAGCCGCACAGGCAAGGCGACTTCTATACCCAAAGTTTCTGAAAATGCAGGAACGCGCCCCTATATATTTACGATCTTGTTCTCGATCGCATAGCGCACCAGTTGTGCCGTATTGGTAAGGTTCAGTTTTCCCTGGATGTTGAGCTTGTGGGTCTCAACCGTTTTTATATTGATGAAGAGCTGATCAGCAATCTCCTTGAGACTCTTGCCGTGGGCGATCAGCGTTAGTACTTCGAGCTCGCGTTTGGTCAGGTCAGTTTTTACTTCGCGCGTACCGGGTGCCTTCTCTACTTTCTCCTGTGTATAGAAATCCTGGAACACAATCGTCATTACCTCCGGACTAAAATAGCGTTCGCCTTTTACTACCGTGCGGATCGCGGTAAGCAGTGCATCTTTACTTATATCTTTCAATACATAACCTGCTATACCGGCTTTTATTCCAGCCGCTATAAATTCTTTATTCGCTTCCGCGGATATGAGGATAATGCGAATACCGGGATTTATATCGGTAATCCAGCGCGTAGCTTCGATGCCCGACATACCACGCATCTTGATATCCATTAAAAAAACATCGGGCAGTATGGTGTTTGTAAGATTTACTGCCTCCTCTCCTCCCTGCACCATGCCGATCACCGATATATCCGGTACATTTTCCAGCATGGAAGCAATCCCCTCACGCATCAGTCCATGATCATCTGCAATTGCTACTTTAATCATCTCTAACAGTTTAATTCTATAGGGTGCATGTTTGCAACGGTATATATACTTCAAAAATCAAAAACCGCCAAGCACTTCATGTATTGTATCCAATATTGTTTCAATAGTGCCCGGTTTACGAATGAATCTTACCGCTCCCAGCGCCAGCACTTTATCTTTACTTTCCTGTTCGGGTTTGGCCGAGAATACGATAACGGGTATATTTTGCCACAGTGTATTGGACTTCAATGTCTCAATCAAGGTATAGCCGTCCATTACCGGCATCAGTAAATCGGTTATCACCAGGTCGGGCACAGCTTCACGGATCTTATCGACAGCGTCCTGACCGTTGACAGCAGCCATTGTCTCATACCCTTCCATCGCCAGTACCTGGACGATACTTTTCAGAAGATCAGCGGTATCATCAACTACCAGTATTCTCTTGCCTTCCATCGATAGGTATGGATATTGTGAAGGTCGTTCCTTCGTTCAATTTACTTTCAACCTGTATAACTCCGTCCAGTAAATCTACCGTTTTTCTAACAATCGACAATCCAAGTCC
>CBIHOZ010000249.1:0-8108 GCA_966211525.1 uncultured Chitinophaga sp.
ACGCTGATGAATACCTTCCCAAAACTGATCCTGGAAATTGCCGGTCACACCGATAACAAAGGTTCGGATGACTATAACGCCAATCTCTCACAAGGTCGTTCGCAGGCTGTGGTTGATTACCTCATCAGCCAGGGTATAGAAAGTTACCGCCTCACCGCGCACGGTTATGGCGAAAGCAAACCGATCGACACAACTGATACCGATGCCGGCCGTGCCAACAACAGACGCGTTGAGTTTACAGTATTGAAAAAATAAACTCAGTAAAGTATACATACACAAAGAGCCGATTCATGATCGGCTCTTTTGTTTTATACCAGTATATATAAAGCGGCATCAGATCAACTCTGCTTCGCGCAGTGCCTGTTGTTCATCGCCTGTTATGTATGCAAAGATCTTTAACGTACCATCGATGTGTTGTAACAAGTATATCACTTCAAAGCTGATCGCAATTTCTTTCTCATCACTTCGTTTATAGCGGGAGTCCCACTCCACCGTAGCCATCACGTGGTATTCATTCAGTTCGGCAATAGCAATGTTGCGTATAGTCATCAGTTGTGTACCGATGCTTCGGTAAAACTCATTTCCCCGCGGGATCAGCTTTCGAAATGTATCGTCATTTTTACCAGCAACGACTCCGGCAGGACTCGCTTCAATAAAGTGCTCCGCGAATGCGTTTACCGTTCCTTCAATATCATCTACGGCACCTTCCACTTTGTTGTCACCTTGCAGCGCGCGCATAAAGCGGGCTTCGTATGCCTGAAAAAATTGTCTTACTTTTTGTTTCACATCACTCATACTATACCTCCTGCTTTATAAGCATTCGTGCGTCTATTTTTATACCAGAGCATTTGTATATACCTAGTTAGCATTATGCATGCAGACTTATCCATTGCGGAACAAAGTGCGGATGAGTAGTTAAATACACATTTATACACTTCTACACTTCTTTTTTAAAGTGTATGCATTCGAAAATGGATGTTGGTAGGGTTTTTACGGGAAGACAGCATTATGGAGACCAAGAAAATTTTGCTGATTGACGATGAACGTGATTTCGGTGTTCTGATGAAGAGTTTCTTCACTCGAAAAAATTGCGAGGTCTATCATGCACTTACGTTAGCAGAGGGAATGAAAATACTGGATGAAGTTAATCCCGACTATATATTTCTCGACAACAACCTGCCGGATGGATTAGGTTGGGGAAAAACGGAATATATACTTGTTAATTACCCGCGGGCACAACTGAACCTCATCAGTGCGTATCATGTTCCAAAACCTACAGCTTCGTAATTTCGCATTTTAGAAAAGCCACTGGTAATGGAAGAACTCAATAAGATCTTCGAGTCGCCTTCATTTACCTGAAGAGAAACTTTTGTTGTGTAATTCCCGTCCCGTAGTGTGTGCCACACTGCGCTTATACTTCTTCGCGAGTAAAGGCACGATTTTGTCGCCTCCCTTGTCGTATTCATTTATCAACTTTAAATACTTTAACTTATGGCTAACTACAATCGCGCGCAAAGAGGATCGCGTACCTACTGGCCCGGCAAAGAAAGTAGTTCACGTGGTTCCAATTATGGTGATCGCTATCATACTGATCACCATTCTGAAAATTCAGAGTGGAATGAGAATGCAAGACGTTACGGAAATGAATCATATTATCCTGACAATGCACGTTATCAGCGTCCTTCATACGGCAAAGAAAATCAATATAGTCAGTATGGCTATAACCGTATAGAGAACGACTATCGCAATCAGGGTAATTCCGGAAACAGAAATTCACGTATACCATACGATCGCGATTTCAACTCAAACTACTATGGCAATCGCAACACCTATCGTGGCGGAAGTTACGAAGGTGGTTATGGTAACAGTGGTTATGACAACGATCGCTTCCGTGAACATCGCAACAGCTGGTCAGATGATATGAGTTATGACGATGGTGTATACCGGAACAAGCGCAACCGTGAAGATGGCGGTTATGGTGGAATGAATTACAATTCCGGTAACTATGGAGCGTATAATCAAAACTATAATCGCTATCGCTCCGAGTATGACGATCAGGATGAAGATCGCAGCTGGTGGGACAAGAGCCGCGATGAAGTTTCTTCCTGGTTTGGTGATGATGACGCTGAACGCAGACGCGAACAAGACCGCATGCGAAGCGGCCACCGCGGTAAAGGACCGAAAGGCTATAAACGTTCTGATGAACGCATCAAGGAAGATATCAGCGATCGCCTCGGGGATGATCCGTATATAGATGCTACCGAGATCGAGATCGTTGTTGCCAATGGCGAAGTTACGCTGATTGGTTCGGTGAATGATCGCATGGATAAACGCAGGGCTGAAGATCTGGCCGAAAGAGTTTCAGGAGTTCAGAATGTAGAAAACAGAATCCGCTTGAAATCTTCTGCAGATATTTTCGGAAACAGCAACAAAGGCAATGCTTCGATGGCTGACGGTAAAACAACAACCTCGAACGCATCCCGTAAAACAAGTACTACAGAGATACTATAAGTATATATTCTGTAAAAATAAAAGCATCCCGTGTATATACGCGAGATGCTTTTTTATATACTACATATCATCAAGATGCTAACCTACACAATCAGTGAAGCGAATTCCTTGATGACTTCTTCCGTAAAATAACGTTGAACTTCCCAGGCATTCTTTAACGATGAGTGAACGCGTTTTACTTCCAGGTTTTTACCGCGAAACGAAAATGAAAAAAAAGCAAAGGGTTCCTCCACCGAAAACTCAGGTATTGGCGCTGCGTAGCCGGTAATGGCTATACCCCAGTCGCTTTTGAAAAGCGTACATACATTATCAGCCATCTCCATCGCTACTTTTTCAGATACGCAATTACATTGTTGTGCGTGTATAGGTTCTACCTGCAAATGTTTATACTTCTGCGCCAGATTATAGGCTGTTATGCCGCCCTGAAAAAACTGCAATGCAAATTCTGCCTGCGACAAGGCAGCCTGTATATGCCCGGACGTAACGCTTTCCGCGACTGCTACAGTCTGGTTGCTTTTCAACATATAGTCTTTAATGACGGTGATTTCTTTCAGATCGTACATGCCATTTATTATTGAGCTATAAAATCCTTTAATGCCTGCTGGAATCGTTCGGCACTTTCCAGGTGAGGTATATGACCAACATTTTCAAACTCGATAAGGTGCGCCCCTGTAATCGACTCCGCCACTTTTTTGCCGAGAGTCGGATAGTGTCCTACGGTTTTCCGTTCTTCTTCCGATAATGCATCTTTTCCAAGAGAAGTACGATCAGCCTGACCGATAATCAACAGCGTTGGTCGTTTTATATTCTGAAATTCATATACAACGGGCTGGGTATAGATCATGTGACTGGTGAGTGCATTTACCCACGCCAGCCGATTATACTCAGGACTTAATGTCCAGCGGTATTGAACTTGTACGTATAGTTCATACTCAAGTTTCCACACTACATAATAACCTTCGTGATACTTGCGGATACTGCCTTCAGTCCTCTTGAGTTCCTTTTCAAATTCTTTCTCAATAGAACTATAGGGGACTTTTACTTTATAATCTTCGAGACCGATCGGGTTCTCCAGTATCAAATGACTTACGGTGCCGGGATACATCAACGTGAAGCGCGTTGCCAGCATTCCACCCATCGAGTGTCCTACCACAGCTACAGTTGAAATAGAAAGTGAGTCCAGTAAGTGCTTGGTTTGTTCGGCCAGTAACTGAAACGAATATACTATAGATGCTTTGGAAGATTTACCGAAGCCAATTTGATCCGGCACTATAACGCGATAGCCCTGCCCCGCTAAAAACCGTATGGTTCGCTCCCAATATGCACCGAAAAAATTTTTACCATGGAGCAGCAGAACCGTTTTGTCGTTGGCGTTGGCTACAGGCTTTATATCCATATAGGCCATAACCAGGTCTTGCCCTTGTACATGAAGTTTTAAATACTGAACCGGAAAAGGATACTTGAAATTTTCCAATGCCAGACCCAGTGGTTCTTTCGGCTCAGACTGGCACCATGCCGTATACGCGGAGAAAATAATACATAAAGCAGTAATAAATCTTACCATATAGAACAGCGAATCGTTGATAGAATATAGTCAAAAAAAATCTGTCCCGCTATTCGCGTGCGGGACAGATCTATATGTCGGGGTGTTTACTCTTTTACAGCAACAAAGGAATGTCCGGAGCCCGGGCGTGCAAATCGCACCGCTTCGTTCAATGCGTTTACAATTTGTGCTATATATTCTTTACGGTAACTCACCACAGCATTTTTCTCGCCTTCTGCTGTAGCAATACGCACAGCATACCGTTCGCGAATCAACGCTGTAACGAGCAAGCCGATGAGGAACAATGCACCCCCGGCCCACATCACAATAACATTGGCATCTATATACTCACCGTTGGCGCGCATATCACCAAATGCATTTATCGGAAACAAATTCATGAATCCGCAGAACGCCAGAATTATACCTACCAGCATTAACAAAATGCCAGGCAGTCGCTGCGGTCTTACTATCAGAAGACCGTGCTTGATAATTCCTCTCAAACTATACGATGTGTTCTTCACCTGAAATGTTGAATCGGTTACTGTTACATCGTGTCCGTCTGTATACAAAATCTTATCCGGTATCATAACATTTTTGTTTTGGTATTTTCTATTTCGAAGGGATGATAAAAATATTTGTGCCTTTTACGTACCGGCCCTAATCCGCAAGTGCAGTCGGCAGGAGATGAGAAAAATATTCCTCACGAATTGGAATATCTGCTGCAATGAGCGGTGTCGCGAACCGAACGCAGCGTCCTGATTGCGCCATCAGATATAGTATATATGTAGCATTGCGGCACAAGCATTATTCCCCAATATTACCGCAACGTAATTCTACTAATTGTGGGATTTATTCACAGTGTTTAAACGTGCATATAGTTTGCTGGGGCGTAGCCTACTCAAAAAACTAAGTATAGTCTGGTATTCATTTAGGTTCATAATGGCATGTTTTTTTGAACCGTTCTTCGCAAGCCGGCAAGTGCTGGTGTATTTATAGTACTTAAAATTTGTAATTATGAAAGCGAATGAAAATGAAAGGGTCATTAGTATACTGAATGACCTGATCCGCACGAATCTTGATCGTATAAAAGGATATCAAAAGGCGGCTGATGAGATCAAGGATACTACAGACTTTGAAGTTAAATCACTCTTTTCAAAAATGGCTGAAGATAGCCGATCGTATAAAAGTACATTGGCAGATGCTGTAGTACGCCTCGGAGGAACACCCGCTAACGACACAACAGCAGCAGGCGATGTATACCGCGCGTGGATGGATGTAAAGAGCACGTTCTCTACAGACGATGTACTGGCTGCCTTGCAACTCTGTGAGTTTGGCGAAGATCGCGCACTCGAATCCTATAAAGATGCACTAAGTGAAAACTTTGAGTGGCCTGTTGGCGTAAGAACTCTTGTAGAGACACAACGCAGTTCCATCAAGCAATCGCACGATAAGATCAAGAACTACCGCGATCAGTACGCGCACACGCATTGATCTATATACTATAGATAATGTTATTTAATTCAGCAAGCGATGAAAGTTGTTCATAGAATTATACCATTTGTATTTGCCGGACTGGTTACCGTTTCGTGCGGCAAAAAAGAGTCTGCAGATACGAATGAAATTGCTGCCGAGGCGAACGAAGAAAAATTCAGCGATCAGAAAGAAGAGAATGATGCTGACTTTGTAGCCGAAACAGTAGCTGCCAATTATGCTGAAATAAGTTTAGCAAAACTGGCAGCACAAAGATCAGACAATACACAGATCAAAGAAGTAGCCCAACTACTGGAGAAGGAACACAGTAAAATGCTGGAGGAGCTGCAAACTTTTGCAAGTCTGAAAGCCATTACAGTGCCGAGTGAAGAAGAAGATGAAGCGAAGCGGAAGATTGAAGACCTAACTAAAGAAGACGATGTTAAGGAATTCAACCGGGAGTGGTGCAAGGCGATGGTTGATCAACATGAAAAGAACATCCGTGAATTTGAATCGCGGCTTGAAAAAACAAAAGACGCTGATCTGAAGATATTAATTGATCAGAAATTACCAGACTTACGCGCCCATCTTGACAAAGTAAAAGCGTGTGAGCAAAGTATATAATTACCACTTTAAATTTTAAACGACCATGAATTCAACATCAAAAGTAGTTATCGGCATTCTGGGCGCTGCTGCTGCAGGCGTCATTGTCGGCATGCTCATTGCACCTGAAAAGGGAGAAGATCTTCGCAAGAACATCAAGAAGACCACTGACGATTGGCTGGACGACATCTCACAGTGGATGGGCAAAGGGAAGAGTTACCTCGCGGAGATCAAAGACCGCGTAACAGAAGAAGCTGAAGACGCTGCCGCAGAAGCTTCTCAAGGTATAAATGGACTGAAAGAGAATATAGGCAGAAGAAAAGTATAGTATAGTAATCAGTAAAGTATACCGATCGTTCTCCGTCAGTCTTTTTCATTTTTCACTGACACTGGGATTTGAATAAAAAGCAGGAGAAGATCAAGAAGGGCTCTTACGGGCCCTTTCTTATTTTTACGCCCGTTGCAACGGGACGGGTATCCGCAAATTATGCAATGCATTACACACTCTGCGAAAACGATTTCTCATGGTGAATAGCAGAAGGCGCTCAGAAACACGGCAGCCAGTTGGCACCAAGTTTTAATTATTATAGGCAACAGATTTCTTTCATCTTTAGGGGTGCTTCCTTTAACTGAGATGTGAATCTTGGATAAAAAGCTGAGAACAAACTCTTATAGCCTGATTCCAGGTAATACTGGCGAAGGTAAAGAAGAAAGAATCTTTTAGGAGGCTCCCTGGAGAGCCTCCTTCTTTTTTTATAGCATGAATAAAAAGAAAATTATTCGTGCGTAGTTAACCCGGCTTTATGCACGGCCAGGTAATCTTTGATCTGAAATACTACCTCGTCAACAGTCTTGGCAACCATTACGCGATACGTACCTATATTTTTAAAGAACCGGATCGTGATCTCGTCCTGGTTCAGCAGTATAACTTTTTTGTTCGACTTAACTGCCAGTGCAACTTCTGATGCTGTACCGGCTGCCATACCCAACACTACGATGATGTTGCTTGACAACACGTTGATCATGTTGCGTGCGCTGCCCATGCCGGTAACAATTCTGATCTGGGCATTCTCGGAAGAGTTACGGTCATTGCTGTCGGGCAACACACCGATGGTAAGTCCACCGGCATCACGTGCTCCCTTCATAGCAGCGTCCATTACACCGAAGCTGCGGCCGCCCGTCAAAACCACCCAGCCATTTTTAGCCATGGCGCGACCAAGTTCAAATGCCATTTCGTTGTCTTCCGGAGTAGCATTTTCACCGGGGCCCATAATTCCTACAATCGTTTTAACAGACATAGTTTCAATAAATTCTGGCTACTAAAGTAATGACGGAACCAACGATTTACAAGCGTAGCGATGACACTCAACCTAAAATTCATGCAGACAATCCGCACACCGGTTCACTTTGCGGTTTGGAAAGAATATTCCGAAGAAGAGTATATTCAGACCTGCCAAAAACTGCTCATTGAGCTTGCGCGGGAAGTCACGCTCTATACTTCGCGAATGGCATTGCGGACATACCAGGGTCGATCCGTCTTCAATCACAAAGTTTGCTTCACCCACAATCTGCCGGGCTTCCGATACATCTGTCTCAAACAAGTGAAGACGTACCTGAAAAAATGCGTGTTGCTGGCCGGGGTATAGATTGGCAAGATTCTCTTCCGTCAGGAAACACGGTATACCGTAAGCATCCAGCTTTGTCTTTACTATATTCGCTTCTATAGCATTATTGAATTGCTGAAAAACTACGATCCGATTCTGCGCTTCCATCCCGGGTATTTATAACTATGAAGGTACAACAATTCCAACACACAGCAATATTGGCATTGTATACTATATCTATACTGCGATCAGCAGCAAATTGACTATGGTTCAAGTCCCTGAAATGCTTGAAAGAGCTAATCTTAAAATCTTAAAATCTTAAAATCTTAAAATCTTAAAATCTTAAAATCTTAAAATCTTAAAATCTTAAAATCTTA
>CBIHOZ010000250.1:0-7977 GCA_966211525.1 uncultured Chitinophaga sp.
ATGCTCCACACCTACCTGAATTCACATACGCAGATCAAATCGTATGGAGAAGTGCTTCGCGAGAATGTAGAAGCAAATAGTATAGCAAGCGAAACGTTTCCCTACATCGAAAGTCTCGCTTTTAAACCACACACTCCGGCATTGAAAGCAATCGGGTTAAAACTTTTCTACGAATACTACGAAGACCCGCGCTACTCCAAGTCGTTCAACCATGTCGTAAAACGAAAAGATGTAAAGATCCTTTACCTGATCAGACGCGACATACTGAAAGTATATGTATCTCTAAAGATTGCACAGAAGACCAAGGTATGGAGCAGTGTAAAGTCAGCAAGCCAGGAACCGCGTCCAAAGATTACGATCGACCGAAACGACTATATACAGTTCCGTGAAGAACATTTGAGACACAGGAGGTTATTTATAACGTTGCTGCAGGATCATCCATTGCTGGAGGTTGCCTATGAAGATCTGGTTGAGAATCCCCAGCCAATATTAAAATCCATACAACAGTTTCTGGGTGTGAAACCCAAAACACTATTTACATTGCTGAAGCAACAGAACCCGGGCTCTGTTGCTTCACTGATCACCAACTACGATGAAGTAAAAGATATAGTATAGGTATAGATAAAGTTATCTATTGCTACAGGTATGGTTAGGAATCAGGTCGCCTGTTACAGCAACCTGGCCTATACATATATCAATTACTTATCGAGTTGGAATTTTATAGGCACCGTCATGCGCACCGATACTGGATTGTGATTCTGCATACCCGGCGACCAGTTCGGCAACATGGAGACAACGCGCTCGGCTTCTTTATCGCAATCAGGGCTTATGCCTCTTATCGTTTTTACATCTACAACTTTACCTTCGCGGTTTATTACAAATGATACGTATACAGTTCCTTCAACACCAATTCGTCTGGAAGCAGCCGGGTAGTGTATTTTCCTTTTGATAAACCTGTACATCTCCTCAAGTCCACCTTCGAAAGCCGGCATCACTTCAGCTATATCTACAACTTGAGGTGTTGCTACAACAGCAGGTACAGCTGTCGGTACTGTTCCAGGCCCCTCAGATACTATACTTTCTCCGGGAGGGCCATCAACCGGATCTGTAGTACTTCCGAATACCATGTCATCATTCGGCACTATATCAGTCTCAGGCACCACAGCTGTTGTTACCTGAGGTGTTAACGCGGTAGTCTGTACTTGTGCCTGAGCTGCTGGAGGTGGTTGATTAACCGGTGGTTCAATAACCGGGGGCTGTGTCATCACGATTGGATCGGACAACGTTGGAATGGCTTCAACAATTTTCTTTACATCCCCTCCCATTAATGAGATTACTATAGGTATAATAAACGCTAACAATGCAATTCCCATACTAACGGTAAAGCCCGCGACAAGATTACCGGAATACGCTTTACGTACCTCATAGGCACCATACTCCTTATTACGATTTTCAAACACGAGATCATCCCAGTCTTTGGCTACTAAAGTTTCTGCTTTCATAATACAGGCGGTTTAGTTTAAGATTTATTTGACTTTAAAATGCCATGAGCGGCAGATCGTCACAGAAATCTTCAAGTATTTTTTCCGGCCCGGGCCATCCCCCAGATTAAAAATTATTCTAAATATTTTTTTAGACTAATCTAAACTTTTATTTTTGATTATCAGTTAAAGCTATAGTATGCTCAGTTATACCGAGGAAAATTACCTGAAAGCTATATATCACTTGTCAGACAGTGGTGCCAAAGCTGTATTGACCAGTGAGATTGCCGAGACGATGAACACGAAGGCTGCGTCTGTTACCGACATGATCAAGAAGCTTTCGAATAAAAACCTCATAGCCTACGAAAAATACTACGGGGTAAAAATCACCAAGCAAGGACGCCACGAAGCGCTGATGGTTGTCCGCAAACATCGCCTGTGGGAAACTTTCCTGGTACAGAAACTCCAGTTCTCGTGGGATGAAGTACACGATGTAGCCGAGCAGCTTGAACATATACAATCATCTTTACTGATCGAGAAGCTCGATGAATTTCTTGAGTTTCCAACAGTCGATCCCCACGGTCATCCTATACCCGACAAGAGCGGAAAGATTGTAGAAGTGCGACAGATACCATTGTCCGATTGCACGGGCAAAAAGAAAATTATAGTACGATCTGTAAAACATGGTTCTCCCTCCTTCTTACAATACCTCAGTAAAATAGGAGTATATATAGGTGCCAACGTTTCAATTCTGGACAAAGTAGAATTTGATGGCTCCCTGGAGATCATGATCGACAGTAAGAAGAAAGTATTTATATCGCGCGAAGCTGCGCAAAACCTGTTAGTAACGGAATAATTATGAATTATAGAACACAATTAATGAAAGATCCACTCCTATATATACAACTGGTCATGGTAAGTATAGGACTACTGTTGATGGGCTGTGGCAATAAAGACACTGCCGCCAAACATGATAAACTGGTTATTGTCGCCACTACCGGCATGATTAAAGATGCCATCGAACATGTTGCGGGCGATCACGCTGAAGTCATTGCACTCATGGGGCCGGGCGTAGACCCTCACCTGTATAAAGCTACACAGGGTGACGTTGAAAAACTTACAAACGCAGATATAGTCTTCTATAACGGCTTGCACCTCGAAGGTAAAATGGGCGAAGTGCTGGAAAAATTAGGACATTCCAAACCGGTAGTAGCAGTAGCCTCCGATATACCAGACAGCTTGCTGCGTACTGTACCGGGCTTTCAGGGTACACATGATCCGCACATTTGGTTTGATGTAAAGCTGTGGGAGAATGCCGTGCGCACCGTCTGCAAAACACTTGAGAAACAAGATGCAGCCAACGCAGCGTTCTATACATCACATCGCGATGCCTATATTAAACAACTCGATTCACTTCACGAAGCGGTGAAAACAAAAGTTGCCGAGATTCCACAGCAGCAACGTGTGTTGATCACAGCACACGATGCTTTCGGATACTTTGGCGATGCCTACAACATTGAAGTAAAAGGACTGCAGGGTATATCTACCATGTCAGAGTTTGGAGTAAAAGATGTAACCGACCTCGTGAACTTTATCATCTCGCGCAAGATCAAAGCTATATTCGTAGAGACCTCGGTGTCGCAGAAGTCGATCGAAGCCGTAGTAGAAGGCTGTCGCGAGAAAGGCTGGGATGTAAAGATTGGCGGAAGCCTGTTCTCCGATGCGATGGGAAATACCGGAACACCGGAAGGCACATATATAGGCATGGTAAGTGCGAACGTAAAAACAATATCAGAAGCGTTGAAATAACGCACAATATATATACCATTAGTATACTTTAACAGAATGCGTATGAACGAGGAGATGATAACACCGGCACTGGAAGTACACGACCTGACCGTGGCGTTTGACCGAAAGCCTGTGCTGTGGAATATAGACCTGAAGTTACCGGAAGGTAAACTGGTAGGAATTATCGGACCCAATGGAGCTGGTAAATCTACGCTTATAAAAGCAGTAATGGGTTTGTTACCGCTGAGCAGTGGCTATGTGAAATTATTCGATCAGCCTATCGATGATGTGCGTAAGCGAATAAGTTATGTACCGCAGCGTGAGTCGGTAGACTGGGACTTCCCCGCCTCTGTACTCGATGTTGTGTTGATGGGACGCTACGGTAAATTAGGACTGTTCAGAAGACCGCGCAAAGCTGACTATGATGTAGCGTTGGACTGTCTGAAGAAAGTTGGTATGGAAGCCTATATCAACCGGCAGATCTCACAACTATCCGGAGGACAACAGCAACGTACATTCCTCGCCCGTGCCCTTGCGCAACAGGCCGATATATACTTTATGGACGAACCGTTTGCCGGTGTGGACGCTGCTACGGAGAAGGCTATTATCAGTTTACTGCGCACCATGACGGAAGCGAAGAAAACAGTTATCGTAGTCCATCACGATCTGCAGTCGGTAACGCAATACTTTGACTGGGTGCTGATGCTGAATACGCGACTCGTTGCGTGCGGTCCTACAGCAACAACATTCACGCAGCAGAATCTGCAGGAAACCTACGGAGGTAAACTCACCTTACTCTCCGATGTAGGCGACCTGATTCGCAGAGAACATTTTCCAAACCGCGAAGGTGTTATCAAGCAACCGAAGACTATATGAATTCACTTCTTGACTTCTTCTCGTTTGCCGATCCCAACATCCGTTTTGTCGTGATAGGTTCGGTGTTGCTCACAGCAAGTTCTGCAATAGTGGGTACATTTACCTTTCTGCATAAAAAGTCACTGGTTGGTGATGCTATAGCGCATGCCGTGCTGCCGGGTATATGCCTGGGATTTATACTCTCGGGTACCAAGAACCCTGCATACCTCATTGCCGGTGCATTTGTTACCGGGTGGATATCGCTCATCGGTGTCGAGTATATCACACGCCATACACGCATTAAAGAAGATACAGCTATAGGACTTGTGCTCTCTGTTTTCTTTGGTATAGGTATATTGATGCTCACGGTGATTCAGAAATCCGGCAACGCAGCGCAATCCGGTCTCGATCATTTTCTCTTTGGAAAAGCCGCTGCATTGGTGGGACAAGATTTGTTTGTGTTCGGCACGGTGGCCGTCCTTTTACTGATCGCTGTATTTTTGCTGTTCAAAGAATTTGCATTACTCGCCTTCGATAAAGACTATGCGAAAGCTATAGGACTTCCTGTACGCGGCATTGAACTTACGCTTACATCGCTTATTGTACTCGCCGTGGTAATTGGTATACAGGCTGTAGGTGTAGTACTGATGGCCGCTATACTCATTACGCCTGCTGCCGCTGCGCGCTTCTGGACCAACAAGATCAACATCATGATTTTGCTGGCAAGTATATTTGGTGCCTTCAGCGGATTGAGCGGTGCTTATATTTCGTACATCGCTCCTGCTATGCCTACGGGTCCGTGGATTGTGATTGTTATTTCCACAGTCGCGTTTATATCCTTCTTCTTCGCACCGAAACGTGGTGTTATAAACCGGTTGCTGCGCCAGCGTAATATTCGCAGAACTATAAATGATGAGAATGTACTGAAAACACTTTATCAGTTGGGTGAAGAGAACCGGAACTTTTTCATTCAGCGCAGCACCGAAGAGATCATCCGCAGGAGAAAGTTTTCACCGGAAGCACTCGCGAAAATACTGAACCGCCTCGAGCGCCAGGGATACCTGGAGCGAACGGGTAAACATTGGTCGCTTACCGAAGAAGGTAAAAATCGCGGACAACGTGTAGTAAGAATCCACCGGCTGTGGGAATTATACCTGACAACGCATCTGAACATTGCTCCCGACCATGTGCATGACGATGCCGATACCATCGAGCACTTGCTTACACCAGAGCTCGAAGCAGAACTGGAGAAGTTGCTGAACTATCCTAAAGTGGATCCGCATAAATCAGAGATACCGTATTCATGATATATACTATAACACATAGTTTATGAACGACCTGTATATAATTATCACCGCATCACTTGTTGCCAGCAGTTGCGCCTTGCTGGGATGCTACCTGATACTCCGGAAAATGGCCATGGTAGGCGATGCTATATCACATGCAGTTTTACCGGGAATTGTGATTGCATTTCTCATCTCCGGCTCACGCGATTCCATGACGATGCTGATCGGTGCCGGGCTCATCGGTATACTTACAACATTTCTCATTGAATTCCTCCACAAGAAAGCACGACTACAAACCGATGCTTCTATCGGAGTAACATTTACCTGGCTGTTTGCTATTGGCGTTGTATTGATATCACTCTTCGCAGGTAAAGTAGATCTCGACCAGGATTGTGTTCTCTACGGAGAAATTGCTTATGTCCCGCTGGATACGCTCATCATCGGCAATGAAAGTATCGGGCCACGTGCGCTCTATATCATGGGCATTATACTCGCAGCGATTATACTCTTCATTGTATTCGGCTATAAAGAATTATTTCTTACTACGTTCGACCCTGCGTATGCAAGTGCTATTGGTATATCTACTACACTCTGGCATTATTTACTGATGGGCGCTGTTTCGGCAACGACCGTTGCTTCGTTTGAGTCCGTTGGTGCTATACTGGTGGTTGCGCTGCTCATCGCTCCCGCTGCCACAGCATATCTCCTTACCGACAATTTGAAGTGGATGCTGATCCTGGCGTGTATAGCAGGCGTTGCAGCGTCCATTACCGGTTACTATATAGCGGTATGGCTGGATGGTTCCATTGCCGGAGCGATTGCCATGATGGCGGGAATTATCTTTATCATTGCCATGTTATTCTCTCCTACGCATGGAATACTTACTAAAAAATTTAACCGAACCGCTACGGCAGCTTCCTGAACAAATCTGCCTGTAAAATTTTATATCACCTGAACACACGTCTATTTTTGCACACATGTCTGCTAACATTTTGTTGAACGATACCATTGTAGCATTGGCTACAGCACAAGGCTTATCCGCTATAGCCGTGATCAGGCTTTCCGGAGAGAATGCTATAGCAATTACACAAAAAGTATTTCAGGGTAAGAATCTTCTCGAACAGCCTTCGCATACCGTTCATTTCGGGTTGCTGCGCGATGGCAATAAAACAATTGACGAAGTACTCGTCACGATATTCAAAGCTCCGAATTCATTTACGAAAGAAAATAGTACCGAGATATCCTGTCACGGTTCGCCTGTTATAGTAAAAGAGATCATCAAAGTATTACTGAAGAACGGAGCACGTTTAGCAGAGCCCGGTGAATTTACCAAGCGCGCTTTTCTTCACGGACGTTTTGATCTTGCCCAAGCCGAAGCTGTCGCGGATCTTATCAACGCAGAGACGGATAATGCACGCCAGGCAGCGCTCAACCAGATGCGTGGCGGTTTTTCAAAAGAGATCAGTAACCTTCGTGAAGAACTTATACACTTTGCGTCTCTGATCGAACTTGAACTGGACTTTGGTGAAGAAGATGTTGAGTTTGCCAAACGTGACGATCTTCAAAAACTCATCAAGCGCATACAGGCATATTTACTCCCGTTGATACAGTCGTTTGATGAAGGAAACGTTATCAAGAATGGTGTACCAACGGTTATAGCCGGTAAACCCAATGCCGGTAAATCTACTTTGCTAAATACACTCCTCAACGAAGAGAAGGCTATTGTATCCGATATACCGGGAACAACACGCGATGTTATTGAGGATGAAATGGTACTAGGAGGTATAAATTTTCGTTTCATCGATACTGCCGGACTTCGCGAAACACAAGATGTTATTGAAGCGATTGGTGTAGAGCGTACACGCGATCGCATGAAGAAAGCCTCGCTGATTATATACCTGTTCGATCTGACACAAACTACATTGGCCGAGATCATCAGCGAAGAAGAACACCTCGCTTCATTGGGTATACCCTATATCAAAGTCGGCAACAAAGTAGACAAGGCAGATCCTGCCCTTGTGGAAGAACTGAAGAAACATGACTTTATATTTATCAGCGCATCACACAAAACAAATATAGCAGCGCTTAAAGACAAGATCCTTGCCTCGTTCCAGGTCAAGACCGTAAAGGCAGGCGATGTACTGGTAACAAACCTTCGTCACTATCAAAACCTGTTGCAAACCAACGAAGCGCTCGACCGTGTTCTTGAAAGCATGTACAACGGAGTGACTGGTGATTTTCTTGCCATGGACATCCGTCAATCGCTTCATTACCTTGGCGAAATAACCGGCACCATCACAACAGACGATTTATTGGACAATATATTTTCGAAATTCTGTATCGGCAAGTAGACTTCCTAGACATCCACAAAAAAATCCAACCAACTCTTTACTTATCAGTACGTTATAAAATCCATAGGCAATCCTCATTTGGATTATCTAAGTGTTATTTATGAATTTTGTGTTGCTGGTTTGTTACTCGCCTCACGGAGTAACAGCCGAGCAACAAAAATGGAACGAGCAGGGCGAAATGATGGCACGCGTAGTCACTCGCTGACACACGTAGAC
>CBIHOZ010000251.1:0-7900 GCA_966211525.1 uncultured Chitinophaga sp.
ATATCTGTTAATGTAGGGAGACCAACTTTTTCCGTTACATATTTTTTCAGATCAAGTTGTCTGCGCAGTTCTGCACTGCTCATCAGTTCTTTCACCGAACAACCTAAATCGGAAGCCATCTGTTGTACAATCGGGTAACTTTCCGGGTGAACAGCACTGGCATCAAGTGGATTTTCTGCTTCGCGAATGCGCAAGAAACCTGCCGCCTGCTCGAATACTTTTTCGCCAAGGCGTGATACTTTCATCAGCGATTCACGATTCCGGAACGGTCCGTTCTGATTACGGTGTTCCACTATATTTTTAGCAAGCGATGGACTTAACCCCGACACGTAGGAGAGGAGCTCTTTACTCGCTGTATTTACTTCAACACCCACGGAGTTCACGCAACTCATCACCACATCATCAAGGCCTTGCTTGAGTTTGGTTTGATCTACATCGTGTTGATACTGGCCGACACCAATGGACTTTGGATCAATCTTTACTAATTCTGCGAGCGGGTCAGTAAGTCTTCGTCCAATAGACACAGCACCGCGTACCGTAACATCTTTATCCGGGAATTCATCGCGGGCAACTTCGGATGCTGAATATACCGATGCTCCACTTTCATTCACCATCACGATGATGATTTTGTTGCTGAGGCCAATCGATTTGGCGAACGCTTCTGTTTCGCGTCCAGCCGTACCGTTGCCTATAGCAATCGCTTCGATCTCATACTTCTCACAAAGTGATTTAATAAGTGCTGCCGACTTCGCAGTTTCGCGCTGAGGCTCGTGCGGGTATATTACATCGTGATGCAATAATTTACCCTGACGATCGAGGCAAACAACTTTACAGCCGGTTCTGAAACCAGGGTCGAGTGCCAGTACATTTTTTTGTCCGAGAGGTGCAGCAAGCAAAAGTTCTTTCAGGTTGGAAGCAAATACTTTGATCGCTTCTTCATCTGCTTTCATCTTCGACTCCATGCGTACTTCTGTTTCCAGTGACGGACGGAGCAGTCGTTTATAGCTGTCTTTAATAGCAAGTCGTACCTGTTCGGCCGCAGCGTTCTCTGTCTTTATATACTGACGCTCCATCGAGCTGATAGCCTGTTCTTCAGGCGGGTATATATCGAGCGCGAGTATGCCTTCTTTCTCACCTCTGCGCATAGCCAGCAAGCGGTGCGATGGTGTTTTAGATATAGGCTCAGTCCACTCAAAGTAATCTTTGAATTTCTGTCCTTCAGCTTCTTTACCTTTCAGTACGCGCGACTCAACGGCACCTTCACTCCAGAAAATCTCACGTACATTTTTACGTGTATCCGGATTTTCACTTACCCATTCTGCAATGATATCGCGTGCACCATCCAATGCTTCTTCGAGACTCGCCACACCTTTTTCAGAATCTATAAATGACTTGGCAAATTCATCCAGGTCAAATTTCTCCTGGTCGAACAAGCGTTGAGCAAGCGGTTCAAGGCCTTTCTCTTTTGCCACGCTCGCGCGGGTTTTGCGTTTCGGTTTATATGGAAGGTAAATATCTTCCAGTTCTGCGAGGGTTTCGGCTACCACGATCGAAGACATCAACTCAGGCGTAAGCTTACCTTGCTTTTCGATTGAGCTGATAATAGCTTCTCTGCGTTTATCCAGTTCACGCAACTGCTCGATACGGTCGCGGACGTTGGTAATCATTACTTCATCCATACTGCCGGTCATTTCTTTCCGGTAGCGCGAGATGAAAGGAATGGTGGCACCTTCAGCCAGCAGGTCACCAACAGCTTTGACATTCTTGAGGGGTTGTGAGAATTCTTTTGCAATCTGTTCAACCCACCGTGCGAGATTCTCTTGTTCCATAAATTTTAAACAGGTCGGCAAAAATAGAAGAAGGAATGTAACCTGCAATACTGTATTTTTATCCGTATTTAACTTTCGATATGGCGAAGAAAAAGATAGCCCTTGTGGCTCACGATAATAAGAAGAGGGAGCTCATTGAATGGTCGAAGCAACATCGTGACAGTATGGAAAAATTTGAGATTTATGCGACCGGTACAACGGGAAGATTGCTTGAACAAGAATTACAATTACCCATACACATGCTGCACAGCGGACCGTTAGGCGGTGATCAGCAGATCGGTGCTCTTATATCAGAAGGTCAGATCGAAGCCCTTGTTTTTTTCTGGGATCCGATGGAGCCACTGCCACACGATCAGGACATTAAAGCGTTACTGCGTATAGCCACCGTGTGGAATATTCCCATTGCCTGCAACCGCTCAACAGCCGATCTTTTATTCTCCACACCAACCTTGTTATACGATTACGAGCGTGTGAAACCAGATTTTTCAGCGTATCAAACCCGAAAGCTGTGATTAAATTATTTCGCGGAGTTCTTGAAAATTAACTTCAACGTTGTAAGTTTGCGCTCCCATTTAGAAAAGATGGCGCGGTAGCTCAGGTGGTTAGAGCGTTGGATTCATAACCCAAAGGTCGGGGGTTCAACTCCCCCCCGCGCTACACAACATTAAAAAGCCTGAAATCTTTAAGATTTCAGGCTTTTTTTGGTTCGAAGTGATCCTGTTCAGTTCACCATGCCCTCGAAATTCTTACACTTCAAGGTTTCTTAATTTGACTAAACGAGGTTGTTCGAAACCCAAGAGAGTATTGCCGTAGATCGACTTATAAGTCAGACGTATATATTTTTGATATACTATATATATCAATTTTTTGCCGGTTTTCTTGATATGCGAAAAAATGATTGGGGATTTCCTATCCAATTTATGATGTTTTAAAACAGTGCATGTTGCCTCCCGAGAAAACTTCTTCATAAAGATGAACGATATTCTTGCGAGAATCAATCCTTGCTAATGTATACCGCATTGGTATATAA
Source organism: uncultured Chitinophaga sp. (assembly GCA_966211525.1). Taxonomy (GTDB): domain Bacteria; phylum Bacteroidota; class Bacteroidia; order Cytophagales; family Cyclobacteriaceae; genus Ohtaekwangia. The sequence continues at coordinate 2,860 of CBIHOZ010000251.1, forward strand.
GGCTCCCATAACTCCTGTGGTATATAAATATGATCAGAGTCACCGTGGTTGATGACCGTTGGAGGTAATTCATAACTATCTGTTAAACTTAAAACATAGGATGGGCATTTGCTGCGGTTGCGGGTACATCCTGCATAACATCCCAATGTTCTACGATCTTACCGTTTTTCAAACGAAAAATATCAACAAGTGCCATGTCCTTACCATCAAAATTTTTGGCTTTAATATGTAGAAAGACCAGATCACCATCGGCAGCTACATGTCGAAAATCTATTTTAGTTTTAGGACCATTTGCCAGCAATTTTGTAGCAAATTCTTTTAGCGCTTGTCGACCGTCTGCAGCATGTGGATTATGCTGGATATAGTCTTTCTCTATATATGTATCGATCACCGACAGATCCTTATCGCCAAACAATTTCTGATAGAATTCAGTTACAGTTTTCTTGTTTGCATTCTCTTCAGCGACATTACGCTTTTGCGAAAATGAGGACTGACTGAACGAGATAAAAAGGCAAATGGCAATAGCAAATTGTTTGTTCATAATGTGAATAATTAAGGTTTCATAAACTTAGATCATTGGTAATTGGTATATATATAGCTAACCTCTAAGATTAAACGACTTCATGCTTAACTTTTACAGTGATCTTTTAATTTAATAGATTCTTTTTATAAACCGATGGCAAGACGCCCGTTTGCTTTTTAAAAAGCCTTGAGAAATATGACATATTCTCAAACCCCAAGGCGTAAGCCACTTCTGACACGGCTATATCTCCGGTTCTCAGTTTATACTTGGCTTCATTAACGAGTGTTATGTGGATGAGTTCCTGCGCGGTCTTCCCCGTTTCTATTTTCAACAGGTCTGTGAGGTAGCGAGACGATACATGTAGCATGTCGGCTAAATAGCCCACGGAAGGTAAACCGTTTGTGACGAGCAAGCCATCGTGTATATATTGCTGTAAAACTTTGTTAAACTCAGTTGTAATTTTTCCAGAATGTTGTTTCCGATTGATGAATTGTCTTTTGTAAAATCGCTTTGCATATTTCAACATGGAATTAATTCCCGCCAGAATTATCTCACGACTGAATTCATCTTCACTATTGTCGTATTCCTGCTCTATGGTTTGAAAAATATTCAGAATGATTTTCTCTTCTTTTGGCGATAGGTGAAGGGCTTCATTCGTTTCGTAATCAAAAAAGGAATATTGTTGAATATCTTTATACAGGTCATGCCCGTTCAAATAGTTTTCATGAACAAACATGATATACCCATCTTCCTCAAACTCCAAATTTTGCAGCTCCACTAGTTGGCGTGGCTTAATAAAGATCATGGAACCTGTCTCGTGGTCGAACTTGGTTCTGCCATACAACATATAACCAGCCTTTACTTTTTTTAATCCTATCAGGTAACAGTCGCAGGTAAACGGAGGGTAATTCATTCGCGGCAGCTTGTTGACTCGCACAAGCGCCAGCAAAGGATTTTCAGGTGGTGGCACGGATTGCGCGCGCGCCAATTCGCTGAGGGAATTAAAATGTGGCATAACATCTTAATTTAGTCAGTTTTAATTTACCAAACGCTTTATTCAGATTATTACCGAAGGAAAAATTTGATTACAGAATCTGCTACTTTGCCGAAGGGTGCTCGAAATAAATCCAGGCTATTCCAACGGCCCTGCTCAAATATACCTTTAGCATGACTGAGTGTTCGGAATCCTTCGATGCCATGGTATTGTCCCATGCCGCTTTCTCCTACACCTCCAAAAGGAAGATCGTCCTGCGCGATGTGGCTGAAGGTTGCATTAATCGTTACATTCCCGGAGGTGGTTCGATTAAGTACCTTTCGTTTATCCGAACTATTATTGCCGAAATAATAGAGTGCCAGCGGTCTCGGTCGTGCATTCACATAGTCGATGGCATCGTCTAGAGACCGGTAGGAAAGTATCGGTAAAATCGGACCGAAGATTTCTTCCCTGGCAATCCGCATTTCGTCAGTTACTCCAAGTACAATTGTTGGAGGCAGTGTGTGAGGACGGCTTCTCGCATCCCCGGGACGATTGCCAACTTCAATAACTTTTGCGCCATGTGCACGTGCATCATCCAACAGATCTTTTAGGATTGTGTATTGTTGCTCGTTCACAATGGAGGTATAATCGCTGCTAGTCGGACCTTCCGGATACGATATCTTCACGCCATTGTCATACGCATTGATGAAAGCATCAACCTCGTCCTCATGTACAAGTGCATAATCGGGCGCAATACATGTCTGTCCTGCGCTTAGTAATTTTCCGAATACGATTCGAGAAGCTGCTCTGTCAAGCGGATAATTTTTTTCAATAATGACCGGAGATTTTCCACCAAGCTCAAGTGTAACAGGCACTAGATTTTCGCTTGCAGCTTTCATAACAGATCGCCCGACCGATGTACTGCCGGTGAATACTAGGTGATCAAAGGGTAACTTTGAGAATGCTGCACCATCGCTATTCACTATCGCCATCTGCTCTTCCGGAAAAATCTCTTTGATCATCGTTGCAATCACTGCATTTGTTGCAGGTGTAAACTTCGATGGTTTGAGCATCACACGGTTGCCGGCCGCGATTGCCGTAACAACTGGCATCAATGAAAGATTGATAGGATAGTTCCATGGAGATATGATACCTACCACGCCAAGCGGCTGGTACTCGACACGTGCTTTTCCGAATCGCATATACATAGCTACATGTCGATGTGTTGGACGCATAAATTTGCGCAAGTTTTTATCCAGGTATTTCAAGCCTTCAATCACACCGACCATTTCAACCATTGATGTCTCGTGTCGTGAGCGATGGCCAAAATCAATATTCACCGCGTCTTCAATTTCTTTTCTCTTTGTGATCAATGCGGATTTCAGTTTTCTGAGGGCTGTTCTCCGTTGTGCAAGAGTAGGAGCTCCGTCACGTATAAAGGCTGCACGTTGAATGTTGAGAATTTTGCTGAGTCTGTCGGAATCTGTAGTCGTATTATTCATACTGCTTTCATTTCAAGGTGAATGTTTTAGACGCCTTTGGTCATCTTAGTTCCTTTGTATTATTTGCAGGGTTGACCAAGCCGTATGCGATTTTAGGAGCAAGGCGGCTCATCAGATACACCAACTTTGAAATTCCGACCCGAATTGTAAACTGATCTTTTTTAAGCCCGGAAATAAGCGCGTTCACTAATTTTTCCGGAGTGATTGCTTTGTTCTCAAGGTTCTCTGTCAAAGTTGTAGCAACTACGGGTGGTGAGAGTTCAAATACTTTTACTTTACTATTCAGAATCTCTAAATGATCTCTTAGCGTTGCCGTATAAAAACGCATCGCTGCTTTGCTTGCGGAATAGGTTGGCGCAAGATTTAATGGAACATAGCTTAGTAGCGATGACGTATTGATGATCGCTGCCTCTTTTCTTGATTTGAGCATCTCTATAAAAAGATTGTTCAGTCGAATGACACCGAGGTAATTGATGTCCATTTCATACTTTGCCACTTCAAAATGTTTATCATTAGCAACGCCCAGGTTCAGCGGTGCGCTCATCACACCGGCATTGTTGTATAAAATGTCGATCCCTCCCAAGGCGCTAACTTGATTGAAAAGTGACTTTGCATCATTTGCATCTGCAACGTCACTTTGTATCGCGATTATCGTTGGATACATTTTTTTGACAGCGTCTAATTTGGCTGGATTTCTTCCAGTGATAATTACTTTGGCTCCATTGGCCAGAAACTGTTTTGTTGCCTCTAGGCCGATGCCTGCTGTGCCACCGGTGACTAACACAGTCTTTCCTTTCAATTCCATGATTCTAATAATTAAAATTAGTATTTGATGACACAAAACTACAGGGGTTGAAGACCCTGATTATAGCACGAAAGGAGGAGCCTCTAACACAAAAAGACGAAAGCACATCAAATCACGAAATTTTATTGACATGTCAAGTCGATGGGAACCACTTCGCACCTTGAGACAAGAAACAAGTTCGTTGGATTTGTAAATAGATGTAGTGTTTTTTAAAGAGTAGCCCTTAGATTTTCCGGGCTTTATGTTCTGGAATGCTTGATTTTTAGCAAATCCTGCAAGAAAAGGTTCGAAATACCGACCCTCCAGTCTACATGGAATTAAAAGCCTGAAATCGTAAAGATTTCAGGCTTTTTTTGGTTCGAAGAGATCCTGTTCGGTTCACCATACCTTTGAGAATTATCACAATTTCAATGTTTCTTAATTTGACTAATCAAGCCTGTTCGAACCTCTATAACTATAAATCGATTCGGGTATAGGGTAGACGAATATTTACTTGCAAATAAGTATTTGTACTATATCTTAGCTCGCGCTGATTGAATATACATTCCTCGTAATATACATCTGAAAGACGTATGGAGAAAGACGGTATTGCGCGCTATCTATAACATAGATAAACGTCATTATACTATATATATAGTTAATTGTCTAAGGGAGGTATGTATTGTAGCTGGATATTCGCCTTCAAAATGGTATCCTATCCTGGACATTTTAAATAGGCCATGCTATCAGGGAAAAAAATCTTTATCTATCTTAGTATATGAAATCTTCTGTTGTGCCCTTTAGGTCCGCTGATAGCGTTAGAAATGACGCAGCCACTTTTCATGTAGTTGACCTGAGTGAAGAAACTCATAACGCGGGCATATCATTTGAATATGACCGGAAATTATTCTACACGGTAACTTTATTGCAAGGAGAATATCAACTCGAATTCGAGGACAGGAACATTGATGTTTCGGGTAGCACACTAATTTTTACCACCACTAAAATTCCTTTCGGGATACATGCTACTGGAGGGTATGCTGGTATCATTTGCATGTTCAAGGAGGAGTTTGTTACCAAAGCCAATAGTGGTCATCGGTTGTTGGAGTTCCCGGTTTATAAACCAGGTACGCAGCATATTTACTCGCTGACAAACGAACAAAAAAAACATTTCGTTGATATCTACAATAAAATGTTTGACGAGGCGAGGGATAACAGCACCTTTAAGGAAAGCCTGCAACGCACGTATCTGCTTG
>CBIHOZ010000252.1:0-7831 GCA_966211525.1 uncultured Chitinophaga sp.
GAGGTTTTTCGTTTCGGATTCGGCATAGTCTAAAAACAGTTTATTTTAATTTCTTTAATATATCCCAGCGAGGGTCGATTCCATTGTTGTCATCATCTTTGTCGTCACCACTCTTATCTGAAGAGGTATAGACAATTTTACCTTCCGGGTTTTCTTCATCTTCATCGTCTTCAGTTTCCTGAAACTTCGGATGGAGCTTTTTCATCGGTATAGCCAGTGCGATGAATTCATACATATACTGGCCAAGTTCAAGGGTAGCGGTATCACGGTGTATCATAACGATTTCATCGCTCATCTCTTCATTCACATCTCCGAATTTGAAAACGATGCTGTGCACGCTGTCAATCGGAAAATCGAATGGCTCCAAGCTTCTGTCACAAACCAGAACAGCATTTCCTTTAATTTTAAAATCTGCCTCAATGAACGTTTCATGCTTATTCAGGGTAACATCTGCATGGAACTTTCCCTGCGAAACGAGGTCTGTTCCGAACTCCCTGAAGAACGTTTCACCTAAATCGTAATCGAAGTGGTGAACCTTGTTGCTACTCAGGCCGATAATATTTACACTATAAGCCCCCACGAATCGAACCCTTTAAGGTTTTTTAAAATTAGTCGGCAAATTTAGGAGAATTAATGAATTTCTACACCAACGTGTACAGAAATTGCACAAAACGTCAATTCTGAGGGCGTGAGGCCGCTTTTTAGAAGATTGGAAGCACCAAAATACGAGTGCTTCAGAGACTAAATGTACTCGTGGATGGCGATGTCTTTGAATTCCTCGCGTGACTTCTTGCCATAATTTTCAATGATGAAGTCGATAACTCCTTTCTTGAAGCCGAGTTTTATGGCAATGTTTTTGGTGAAGATGATCTCGCTTTCAAACACGTTCTGATCAATATATACCAGCTCGATGCTCGACATCAGGTATTCAAATTTCTGATCAAGCGAAAGTGCGCCCAGCGAGTCTATAGGCTCCGGATTCCGAATCAGTTCAAGTACTTCCTCTTCAGGAAATCTACGCTCACGGGCAATCTTGAAAATCAGTTCCCGCTCGATCTTGGCAAAGTGCTTATCGGCTTCGGCCAGTTGAATAAGTATGTTCAGCTGCTTTTTAGTGACTATATCCATTTCAACTAATACTTGAATATCAAATATAACCATTAATAGAATCTAACCTTATTAGTCCGGTCAAGTGGTAAAAATGGCCTACCTAAGTAAGGTTATTTTTCTGTGGATGGTTCAGATCGGTATTTGAAAATATCATGCGCTCTATAAATAGCTTCCCGCAGCGAGCTTTCGTTTGCCAGATTTTTTCCGGCTATAGTATAGGCAGTTCCGTGGTCGGGAGATGTGCGAACTATCGGTAGACCTGCTGTGAAATTTATACCATCATCAAAGGCTATAGACTTGAATGGTATCAAACCTTGATCGTGGTACATCGCCAGTACAGCATCGTATTTACTATACGTGCCGGCAGCGAAGAAGCCATCTGCTGGAAAGGGACCATATACCAGCTTGCCTTTATTTTTCTGGTCGGCTATGATCGGCTTGATGATCTGCTCTTCTTCCTGACCAATCAGTCCGCCATCACCGGCATGCGGGTTCAAACCCAGCACAGCAATTTTTGGTTTGGCTATACCGAAGTCTTTACGAAGCGAATGCTCCATGAGGCGAAGCTTGCTTTCAATTTTTTCCTTTGTAATAGAAGTTACTACATCTTTTACGGCGGTGTGTTCTGTAACAAGACCTATACGCAGTGAATCGCTCACCATAAACATCAGGCTCTCGGTAGCACCAAAGTATTCAGTGAGATACTCGGTGTGTCCCTTGAACGGAAACTCATCGCTATGGATTGTGAGCTTATCGATAGGTGCTGTAACCAGCGCATCAATCAATCCTTCCTTCAGTTCTTCACATGCCTGCCTGAGAGCCGAGAAAGCCGCCTTACCCGTTTCTTTAGAAGCCTTGCCGGGATTGATCTCGATAGAATCTTCCCAACTGTTTATCACATTAATAGTCTTGGGCGCGAACTGTCCTTTGTTACGCACCTGTGTATAGTTAAACTCTTCGATGTTCAACTGTTTCTTATAGAATGAAAGTACACGGGCTGATCCGTAGATAACGGGAGTGATCATGTTGAGCAGGCGATTGTCGGCAAGAGCCTTGATCACTACTTCAGGACCAACACCATTCAGGTCACCAAGTGTAATACCAATGCGGGGTTTCTGTGCTTGAGTCATGTAAAAACAAAATGAATTCTTTGCGATTTAGTAAATATTGGTGGAAAGTCCGAGAAGACGGGGAAGTCGGGAGGACGGGGAAGTCCGAAAGTCGGGAAGACGGGGAGTCGGGAAGTCCGAAAGACAGGAAGTTTAGAAGTAAGGAGCAAGAAGTAAGAAGTAAGAATGAATGACAGGATAGTATATCTTGATAGCGCTTGCCTGGCTGTAAAAGTATATCTGTGGATACTGGAAGGCACTACATACGAATCGATAAGTTCATATTCATTTATACCAGCCTATAAAATTTTCGATATCTAAATCTTTTTTACTTCTTACTCCGTATTTCTTACTCCTTACTTCTGGCTTCTTACTTCTAGCTTCTTACTTCTATGTCCGTCTTTCGGACTTCCCGTCTTCCCGACTTTCGGTCTTCTTTACTTTCCGTCCTCCATTCCCCAACTATTCGTACTTTTAACCCTGCATGGAAAAATCATTTGATAAGGTACGACCGAAGAAGTCGCTGGGGCAACATTTTTTGCACGACCAGAATACTGCACGTAAAATTGTTGAGTCACTGAAAATTAAGGATGGTGCTAACCCGGTATTGGAAATCGGACCGGGCATGGGCGTACTTACGCAATACCTTGTTACGAATGATAAACTGAATCTGAAACTGATCGAGATCGATCGCGATTCGGTGAAGTATCTGCATAAGCACTATGCGTCTATGGGACAGAATATAATTGAAGGTGATTTTTTGCAGATGGAATTGAAGAACGTGTTTGGTAGTGCGTTCGCGATCATCGGTAACTTCCCCTATAACATTTCATCGCAGATTTTTTTTAAAGTGCTCGAGCATCGCGACCAGGTCGATCAGGTGGTATGTATGCTTCAGAAAGAAGTTGCCGACCGTATAGCCGAGAAGCCGGGCAGTAAAACCTATGGTATATTAAGTGTGTTGCTGCAGGCATACTATACGGTGCAATATTTATTTAAAGTCCCACCCGGAGCATTTACGCCACCACCGAAAGTAATGTCGGCTGTGATACGACTGGAACGTAATGAAACCGTGAAGCTTGATTGTGATGAGCAACTCTTTGTGAAAGTAGTAAAGCAAGGTTTTAACAACCGGCGGAAGACCTTGCGCAATGCACTAAAACCTCTAATTTTGCCTGCCGAAATTTCGTCCCTTAAACTGCTTGACAAGCGGGCTGAGCAGCTTTCCGTGGAGGAGTTTGTTCACCTCACACAATTAATTGAATCGAGCCGTGGAACAACAAGCACTGGAGTTTGAATTAACCAAAGAATTTCGCGATCGCTTTCAGCAAGCTCTGGATGAACGTGACGATGCCTTCATTCGTAATTCACTGCACGAGGTAAAGGCTGCTGATATAACAGCCCTGGTATATGAATTTACTCCGGAAGAAGCAAAGTACTTCATGGAGTTACTCTCGGTTGAACTACAATCCGAAATCATTCGTGATCTCGACTCAGAGACGCGTAAAAAATATCTGAAACTATTCGATCCGCAGGCTATAGCTATATTGTTGAATCAGCTGCTCTCGGATGATACGGCAGATATACTTCATGAACTTCCGGTAAAAGTGCGCGAAGAAGTACTCGTAGGACTCGAGCCTGTACTGCGTTCGCAAGTAACCGAACTGCTGCGATACGAAGAAAATGTAGCCGGTGGTTTGATGGCGAAAGAACTGATACGCGCACGTATCAATTGGACAGTGGTACAATGTGTAGACGAGATACGCAAGCAGGCCGAGAATGTATCAAAGTTCTACCAGGTATATGTAGTGGATGATCACGATAAATTATTAGGACGATTATCACTGCAGGACCTTATCATTTCCGATGCCCGCAAAATTGTTGCCGATATATATGAGAAAGATATAGTCTCGGTCGAAACCTATATGGAAGATTGGGAAGTGGCCGAGATCATGAAGAAGTATGAACTCGTTTCCGTACCCGTGGTAAATGTGCAGGGCTACCTGGTAGGGCGTATCACGATCGATGATATCGTGGATGTAATCACCGAGCAGGCAGAGGAAGAACGTCAGATGATGGCAGGTATCAGCGAGAACGTTGAAGAAGATGATAGTATCTGGCGCAACACGCGTGCCCGCTTGCCGTGGTTGCTCATTGGTATATTTGGCGGTTTGATGAATGCGAAGTTCATGGGCTTGTTCGAAGCTGAACTTGTTCGTGTTACCGCTATAGCATTCTTTACACCATTGATACAAGCCACCGGTGGAAATGTAGGTATACAATCATCATCGCTCATCGTGCAAAGTCTCGCGAATCCCGATTTTGTTGACGAAGGTTTATGGAAACGTCTCATTAAAGTATTTTTTGTAGCAATCCTCAACGGACTTGTTTTATCAACACTTGTATGGGGTGCAAATATATTGTTGTTCCAGGAGTATACATTGTCGCTTGTGGTATCTATAGCTTTGTTTAGTGTTATTGTGTTTGCTTCGTTTATAGGAACTATAACACCGCTTATATTAAATCGATTTGGTTTTAACCCCGCACTGGCAGCAGGTCCGTTCATTACAACAACAAACGATCTGCTCGGGCTTACACTATATTTCTTTACAGTTCACCTTTTTCTCTGATGGCTCTTCCGAAATGTTTAATTATTGATCCCATGCACGAAAGTATTTTTCCGATGTTGTCGGAGATCGGCTGGGAAGCAGTATCCATGCCTGCTATTACACGTGATGAAATAAAAACAAAGCATCATGGTTTTGATGGATTGATCGTGCGCAGTAAAACGATTATCGATCGTGATTTGCTGGGTGAAAATCCCACCGTAAAATTTATAGGACGTGCAGGTGCCGGTCTTGATAATTTGGATCTGGATTACCTGACAGAAAAAGGTATAGCCGTATTGCATGCATCGGAAGGTAATCGTGATGCGGTAGGCGAATATACCACAGGTGCGTTGTTAAGCCTGATGCGAAATATACCACGTGCCAACAGCGAAGTGCGTAATCGTATATGGGAGCGCGAAGGAAATCGTGGTGAAGAACTGATGGGAAAGACGGTTGGAATCATCGGCTATGGCAACATGGGACAATCTTTTGCCAAACGAATTTCAGGCTTCGGATGTAATGTTTTAGCATACGATAAGTATAAAACAGGTTATGGTGATGCCTATGCAAAAGAAGCTTCGATGGATACATTGTTTGCCGAAGCTGATATTCTGAGCTTGCATATACCTTTAACACCAGAGACCAGAAAGATGGTTGATCTTTCATACCTCCACCGTTTCAAGAAGAAAATTATACTTGTTAATACCGCACGTGGAGAGATTGTATCGCTCACCGACCTGGCACAGGCCATGCAAAGCAACCAGGTGCGTGGTGCTGTACTCGATGTTCTGGAAAATGAAAAGCTCAACACCTTTTCTCCGGAGCAGAAGTTGGCATTCGATACACTGGCCGAAAAAACCAATGTAATATTCACCCCGCATATTGCAGGCTGGACGTTTGAGTCGCACGTAAAAATTAATGTAGCTTTGATACAGAAAATCGAAGCGCTCGGATTAGCGCATTAATTTTTTTATCCTTAATATTAAATAAACCAATCAGAGCTAAGCCATGCGTTTTTTAGAAAAGCGGATGAAGGATGTAAATGAGTTCTTTAACTCGATTATAGAGAAACCTTTACTGACATCTTCGCTGGTATTGATACTTGTAACGATCATCGTACTGGGGCTTAGTACTAAATATTATCTGCATGAGTTTGATACGTTCGTGCCGCAGATTTTAGCGGAGGCACATGGAATGATTTTCGATATTGCTGTGATTGGTATTCTGATTTTCTGGTTGAATCAGAATGGGGAGATACGTCAGCGTATACGTACCTATAAAGATGAGATTGATGACTTCCGTTTGTGGGAGTCTGAAGAAGCTGCATTTCGTACGGTGGGTAATATCAAGCGTTTAAATCGTCATAAGATTCATGAGATAAACCTGGTAAACTGTTATCTGCCGCGCACCAATCTGAACTATGTTAATCTGGCTTCTTCCAATATGAACTCAGCCAACATATCGCAGTCAACACTGATTGAATCGAACCTGGAGAATGCGCGTCTTAACCAGACTAACTTTGAAAATTCAAATCTGAACCAGGCAAATCTGAAAGGTGCGTATGCGAGTGGTGCTAACTTTAAAGATGCCTTTCTGATCAAGTCACAATTCGAAAATGCATTTTTGATCAAGGCTAATTTTAATAATGCATTTCTAATGGAAGCCAACTTGCAGAACTGTTACCTGATGGGCGCTGATTTTGAAAATGCGAGTCTTTATAAAGCAGATCTGCGCGGAGCAAAAGGACTTTCGGTTGAGCAGTTATCAAAGGTAAAAACATTATACCTGGCCCGCTTTGATGAAGAGATACTGGAGCAGATCAAAACCAACCTGCCCGAGCTAGTTGGCTCCTGATTTTGTGAGATAAGAACAAAATTGTTACCTTTACAGCAGCAACGGTCCCGGAGACGGGGCCGTTGTTTATTTTTTTTGATTGCCAGAAAAAAATAAACAAAGTAAACAAACACCTTAAGCTATTAGCAAAAAACTTTCAAAATAAAAAAAAGAAGGTTTATAAAAAAAAAGAAACGAGTTGAGCGAACTGAAATCTAAAGGCCGCGCAGATATAGCACGCCAGATAGCTGAAGCACGTGATAAAGGTGATCTCAGTGAAAATGCAGAATACGATGCTGCAAAAGATGCTCAGGGTTTGCTCGAAGCAAAAATTGCTCAGCTTGAAGACCTGGTAAGCAACGCTCGTCTGCTCGATGAAAATAATATCGATACATCCAAAGTATCTATACTTTCTAAAGTTACGATCAAGAATAAGAAGAACGGTGCATCCGTTACCTATACATTAGTATCGGAAGAAGAGGCTGATCTCAAAGCCGGTAAAATTTCCACGATGTCGCCAATCGGAAAAGGTTTGTTGGGTAAGAAAAAAGGAGAGGTTGCCAAGATCACAACACCCGCCGGTGAAATTGAATTTGAAGTTGTAAATATTACCGCCTGATCGCTTCAGGTAAAGTTTACCTAACTGTTTCAACAAATCGATATACATCATGGCATCTATCTTCACCCGCATTATTAACCGAGAGATACCAGGCTATATTATAGCAGAAGACGATCGGTATATTGCTTTTCTCGATATAAGTCCGCTGGTATTAGGACACACCTTGGTAATACCCAAGCAGGAAGTAGACTATATCTTTAACCTGGAAGATGATTCACTGGCAGGCCTCATGGTTTTTGCCAAGAAGGTAGCCAAAGCCGTAGAGAAAGCCGTACCCTGCAAGCGAATTGGTGTTTCGGTTATAGGCCTGGAAGTACCACATACACACGTTCACATCGTACCTATGAACTCGGCAGACGATGTAAACTTTACCCGCGCGAAACTATCGCCTTCCAAAGAAGCCCTCGCAGAAGTAGCGGAGAAAATCCGTAAACATCTGTAGTCTTTCTACACAAAGAATAAAAAAAGGATGCTATAAAGTATAGCATCCTTTTTTTATTCTTACTTCTTACTTCTTACTTCTTACTTCTTACTTCTTACTTCTTACTTCT
>CBIHOZ010000253.1:0-7822 GCA_966211525.1 uncultured Chitinophaga sp.
TCACACATCCAATACTGGCGATCTGCACGCGTATCTGGTGCGTACGACCTGTTTCGGGATTAACTTGTAACAACCAGCAGACTTCAGCGGCAGCCAATACTCTATAACTCAGCTCAGAGCGTAGGGCACCCGTTGTTTCTTTCCTGTATGCAGTAGTCTTGTTCTTCTTCTCGTCTTTTAAAAGCCAATGCACGAGTGTGTCTTCACTCTTCGGAGGCTTGCTCCCTACAATAGCCCAGTATGTTTTGGTTGTTTCTTTTTCGCGGAACAAAGCATTCATCCGCTCCAGCGATTTAGAGGTACGTGCCAGTACTACAACACCACTCACCGGTCGGTCAAGTCTGTGTACTACACCCAGAAATACAGCACCGGGTTTATCATACTTTGCTTTAATATACTCTTTACACAATTCCACCAACGGTATATCTCCGGTAGCATCGCCCTGCACCAGCACGCCACTGGATTTATTGACCACCAGCAAATGGTTATCTTCATAGAGTACGGTGAAAGGTTGCGCCTTAATCATGGACAAGAATCAAAATCCAAACATCTGGAAAAGTTGGTATATTTATAAAAGATTTTCAACAGATATGAAAACATTAATGATTGATCGCAGCAAGGAATGGACTATTGACGACTTTCTGAAGTTGGAAGAATCGAATACCCCTTGTGAGCTAATTAATGGAGAACTCGTTATGTCGCCAGCGCCTACGCCTTTTCACCAGAATGTAACTGGTAAGCTTTTCATGATCCTTGAAAAAGAGTCAGCGAAATCAAACAGTAAAGTATTCTTCGCGCCTATTGATCTTTACATCGATCACAAAAATGTATTTCAGCCAGACCTGGTATTTATCTCCGCAGAAAAAAGAAACATCATTACTAACCGCGGTATTGAAGGAGTTCCGGATGTAATCGTTGAGATCATTTCTCCATCCAACGTTTTCACCGATCGTAACCTTAAGAAGAAAGTATATCAGCAGATTGGTGTGCGTGAATACTGGATCGTTGACCCTGCCAATCATACACTCGAAGTATATAAACACGATCAGCCCGATGCCGATGTGCCACATTTATACCTTGTAAAAGAAGGAGAAGTTTCCTCCTCCGTTCTTGTCAATCTGAAATTTGATCTGAAAGAAATTTTTATCTTCTGATTAAAACTCAGAAGTAAAATGAAACTCTATATCCGGGAAGTTATCCTGCACCATCTTCAACCATGCTCGCGACTCTGCCATAAACACAAGTTTATCATCTTTATCGCGGGCTATATGGCGTTGTTTTGAATCGATGAACTCAGCAAGCTTCTGAGGATCTTTACTGCTTATCCAGCATGCCTTGTATATATTCTGCGGCACGAACTGACACGATGCGCCATATTCGTTCTTGAGACGGAACTGAATTACTTCAAACTGCAGCGCGCCTACAACACCTACTGCTTTTTTCTTACCGATCTCGTAGGTGAACAACTGCGCCACACCCTCTTCCATCAACTGAAGCAAACCTTTCTCAAGCTGCTTCGTCTTCATAGCATCCATGTTGATCACCTCTTTAAAAATTTCAGGCGAGAAACTTGGTATACCGGTATACATCATCTTCTCTCCTTCTGTAAGCGTATCGCCTATCTTCAGGTTACCGGTATCATACAGACCTACTATATCTCCTGGCCATGCTTCATCAACGGTCTCACGATCCTGCGCCATAAAGGCTGTAGCATTCGAGAAACGTATACCTTTCTCCTGACGAACGTGATAGTAATTACTGCCGCGTTCAAATTTACCCGAGCATATACGTAAGAACGCTATGCGGTTCCGGTGCTTCGGGTCCATGTTAGCATGGATCTTGAAAATGAAACCTGAAAATTTATTTTCGACAGGTTCAACCAGTCTTGCTGTTGTTTCGCGCGGAGCCGGATCGGGTGCTATACGGATAAACGTATCCAACAACTCCTGCACACCAAAGTTATTCACGGCACTTCCAAAGAATACCGGAGCAACTTTACCTGCGAGGTAATCATCTACATTAAACTCAGGATACACTCCCTCGATTAACTCTACATCAGCGCGCAGTTGTTTTGCATTGTTCTCGCCAACGTAATCATCTACAACAGTATCATTGATATCTTTTATTTCGATACCTTCCTCTACAGTTGTTTTACTGGGTGTAAAGAGATGAAGACTCTTCTCGTACAAACTATATACACCTTTAAAAGTTTTACCCATGCTGATAGGCCAACTCAACGGACGAACTTTGATGTTCAACTTTTCTTCAACCTCATCCAGCAATTCAAACGGGTCGCGTCCTTCACGGTCGAGTTTGTTGATGAAACAGATCACCGGGGTGTTACGCATCCGGCAAACTTCCATCAGCTTCTCAGTTTGTATCTCGACACCTTTTACACAATCGATCACCATAATGACACTATCTACAGCGGTAAGCGTACGATAGGTATCTTCAGCAAAGTCCTGGTGACCTGGCGTATCGAGTAGGTTTATCTTTACATCTTTATAGTTGAATCCCATTACCGAAGTGGCAACCGAGATACCTCTTTGCTTCTCGATCTCCATCCAGTCGGAACGCGCGTGATCTTTTATTTTACTCGACTTTACAGCACCCGCTTTTTGAATAGCACCTCCGAAGAGCAGAAGCTTTTCAGTGAGCGTTGTTTTTCCTGCATCGGGGTGACTTATAATTCCGAAGGTTCTTCGTTTCGATATTTCCTGTTCTAGATTCATTGTATCTTGGTCGTTATCCGCTGTTCGTTATCCGTTAATAATTAACTGGAAATCGTGATATAGGGTAAAAGCTGGAAATTTAGGCTGATTTCGGGGTTTTTACAAAGGGTGGGTAACACTGAAGTAACATACTTCCCCTAGCTCGATGGAATCAGACCTAAACGGTTCTAACTGCTGTGTGCTTTGATGGGGTTTCAAAGTGATTTGAAATCCTATTGTAACACTGCCAATACCTCAAAGAAGACAAGCACAAATATAGGGCAAATTCCTAAAATCCTTCAATGAACGATATTCATTTTCGCATGATCGACAGTTACACGACTATAGCTTACTGTTTCCTATTTCTCTTTCTCTTAGAGGTCTCTGGTACCGCTATCTTGGATTCAGTAATGATAAGCCACTGTCCTGCTATAGTGTCCTTTTTTAACTTGTGCTTGTAGTAAGGAAAAAGAATAACAGCAGAATCTGCTGTTGAAGGATTTCTTACAATGCTAAATTTATTCCCTGCCCGAGTGACTTCGTAGGAAATACCATAATCTTGTTTTACGAGTTGGATGATTTTTTTTGATATAAACAGAGAATCATCTATCGAATTCATAGAGGAGTAATAATGGTGTTTTCTTACTCTCTCTGCTTGCATAAGATTTTTGTAATATGACAAAGAGTCGCTAAGAAGTTGGTTCTCTTCCATTTGCTTGTTCAATAACTTCACCAAGTCAGGTGTCGACACCTTTTTCCCGTCAATAAGAATATTACAGTCTTCTATATATTTCGTTATTATCTGCGAATACTTTTTAGTTGATGACAACGTTGTTGAGTCTTCCTTTTGCATTAAATTAATTAGGCTGTCTCGTGCAGCAACTTCGCCTTCCAAAGCTCTCGAATAATTAATCATAGAAATCA
This sequence comes from uncultured Chitinophaga sp., assembly GCA_966211525.1. Classification (GTDB taxonomy): domain Bacteria; phylum Bacteroidota; class Bacteroidia; order Cytophagales; family Cyclobacteriaceae; genus Ohtaekwangia. The sequence goes on from CBIHOZ010000253.1 coordinate 3,636, forward strand.
TGAAGAATATAGTCACAGCTACACTAAGGATTACAAGAATGATTCTTGCCAAACGTTGGTTGCGGCTCAGGCTTTTACCTTCACTTTCCATAGCCTCTTTTTTTTAATTCAGCAATCACTTGATCTAATTCCTTCACGGATAATGAGTATTCATCTCTTTTTGATTCCTGACATTCTTTATAAATTGTTTGCCACTTTTCTTGGAACTCCCTTTCAAGCCGAATTTTGTCCAAGTCACAAGCTGTTGAAGTCCTATAATCCCCCAAGCTATATCCAGCAGTAAAAAAGACTGCAATTATGCCAATGGCCCCTCCAATTGAGGCTACGTTTTTGCCAATTTCTTTCAAAACTTTTTTCAAAATAAAGCCTTTAATAAATAAATATAAATATATAGGTAATATGAAAGATAGTCTGAGTTACTAAAGTGTGAAAATACATCACGTATATATCCAAGGTTATGAACTACTCTGGCATTTGTTCGAAAATATACTAAATCCGAATCGGTTGCCGTACCACTAAGTTTTTTACATAGTGAACCATTTTCCAAATATTCTTTTCCAATGTGCTGATGCAATTTGTTTATCTTCCTTATCCAGAACGTTACATGATTCAGTAATAAGTTGCCTTAAGTTTTCTATAAAGTTATTTCGTTGGTCACCTGAAAGCTTGGCTATGAGGTTATCGTTCGGTCTTACTGGCATTGAACACTCCCATTCGGAAACACGCATTCCTCCCAGATGCTCCAATATTTTACAGGCTGTTTTTATGAACGCTATATCATCCCTGTTATGCTTCTCGAAGAAAGTAAGTACCCAGATAGTTAGTGCGATACCACTTGGCATCCTTTGGCTCCGTTTGGTCTTGATATTATTTGCCCATGCTTTGAAGTATTTAATAACGCGAATAGTTTGCTCGTTACTCCGAGTCCTGTCCAAGAACCATTTGGAAAAACCTTTTGGATCGGACTCAACCCAATCCTCTCCCGAAGCTAAGTATGTCTTCTTTGCAACCGAGTCATGATAGTAAAGTGGTAAGTCGATATGAAATAGATTTGAGTATTGAATGCGAACACATTTGTTCCTAATAGAGACCGGAATATTAGTGTGGCCTTCAAGTGCTTTGTATAGATGCTGTTTAAAAGCCCGAGGTAGTATTGGTGGCTTCCCATCAATATATACACCGAGGTCTATATCACAGGAGTCATCTTGAGTCCTGATTGCTGTTCCATGCTTAAAAGAACCTTGTATAAAAAAAGTGGGTTTAGCGGTCCACACGTTCTTTCCCACTCGCCACTCTAATTCTTCAAAATATGATGTGACTTTGCCTATAATTGTATTCTTCGCGTCCCTTAAAAGCCTTTTTTTGTTAGATGTTAAGTCAAGATTTTTACTAAACCTAATAAACTCATCAGAACAGTTTGACCGCTTCGATATTTTAGGTAGAACCTCTGTTGATTCACCAAACAGTTTATTAGCTATCCATATCAATAAAGCTGCTCCTAATACTTGATACATGATTTTGAAATTCTGAATGTGCTTTTTCTACGAGTATATCTAAACGGTTTCTTCTTACTTCATCTAACTCAATATCACATGTCTCATCCAAAGAAGTATCTATCCGATGATATATAAAATTATCAGACTCCGTTTTTCCAATGCCTTTGTGAAGTATACTTATAAGATTCTCAACCTGCTGAGATTGTCCTTGCATAAATAAATCAATTAACCGCTTTCTGTCATTTTGAAGCATCCAGTAATATATACCCCAATGTTTTCTTTGGCCCGCGTCACAATATTTTTTTGTTCCTGTTCCAATAGACAGTACTCTTAAATCCTCCAGTTTTACGCCTAATGCTTTCTGCGCCTCGATTATTCCGACAAGAGTAGGATTATTCATCACAACACCACCATCTACCTTATTAGAGAATTTTTGCTCTTGGCCAAAGCGATCAGTATAACTGGAACTGAATGGTTCAAAATAGGTTGGCGCGGCTGATGTGGCTAACGCTGCTTGGTAAGCAGGAATATGAAAATCCCTAACATAGAGATCATGATGTTTAGTTTTAAGTACCGATGGTTTTCCTTGAACCAAATCGTAGATCGGAACGCAAATGTTTGTTTTGCAATCCGCCAAGCGAGGATCTTCCTTGAGATTACCGATAAAAGCCTTTCTTATCAATGCCTCTAGTGGCTGTCTGTCATGAGCTGAAGTAAAAATACGTTTTAGGAAATTCTTCTTATTGCCGAAGATAACCTCTGCATTTTCTAGGTATAAATTCAGTATATCTTTGGCTGGGATACCAAGCGCTAGTGCGATAGCGATTATACCGCCGGTGGATGTGCCGCAAATCAAATCAAAGTGCTCATGGATTCGCTTTTTCTCAATGCTTCTAGCCTCTAAATCGGCTTCAATATCTGTGAGTACTTTTGCAGGGAATATTCCTCGAATGCCTCCACCATCGATTGACAATATTCTAAATGTTTGCCCCATGTTCAGCTATATTTTCATGATCAATTCCGCCTCCGTGCCAATCGCCAGTTCCTACCCATAGCTCATAGTGGTATAACCATTCACTGGCCCAAGGGATCAGGGTATGTACATATAGTTTTCCGGGATGCCATTCTCTCCATTCAGGATAGTAAAGGCAAAGACGTTGCTCCCGTGTTGAGTACACATGGGGCAAGCTGTTCTTTCCTGGCGCTAATTCCAATGGTTGCGGGTTTAAAACATATACGCGGACACCTGCACCTCTTTTATAGTTTAATTTGATTTCGTACAACGGGCTTAAAGGAGTAGGTGTAAGAGTATATATCCAAGTAATTTCCGATTCTCCATTTCTCCTGATGATACTGTCAGGAAAATATGATCGCAGGGCACCTTCTTGTATTACTAATGAAATATATCTATCCATTGCTTGATCCGAAGTTGTTATGGTTGGGTATAACTGTCCTCCCAACGGTGCCCACTATTCCAGTTGCCGATGCCATGTATATTTTTCCATTCTCCCGAGCAGTCCTAGCATTATTACCTATGGTACTGAAAGTTGCGTTCACAGCTTTCTTCCCAAACGGCTTCTCCATCGCTTCCTGAATTTTATGATAACCGTTACCAATCTGTTTTAAAATGTCAAGAAGATCAGATTGTAACCATTGAACCCATTTATAAAAATTGATTTCAAGTTGAGGATTGTCAGGCCATTTATCTGCAAAGTTCTCTTGGTCGTTTACTGGATTCGCTATCCATTTAATTACACGTTTATGTTTTGCATCGTAACGTTCTTCGACCATCGATACTAGTCTTGCTGATACTGAAGTTAGAGCATCATATACATTAGCTTCTTTTTGATATGCCTTTGCTGCTAATGTTGTTATTATTATGGAAATCGGTTTCTCGGAATCACCATTAAATCGCTGATCCCTGTGCCTCTTTAGAATTTGAACAACTCGTTGGAGGGGAGACTTATTTTTTTGATATACAGGTACAGGTTGAACAGCATCTCTAAGGGAGTATGCTTTAATAAAGTTTAACCTTGCCTGTTCTTGAAACCAGGCACCATACCCAAATGGATTGCTTTTCGGCCAATCGCCTACGTTAGTAGAGGAGAAGTAATTTCGTTCGTGGTTGTCTGTTATCCGAATAGCAAGGTCTTGGACATTGGATAAATCATGGCTCATTATTGCTTTTTGGAAGTTGCTATCGAAGTCACTGTTTACTATCGCTGGTAAAATGTCCATGTGATACCGTGCAGATTCGGAGTAGTTAAGTGTCCAACAGCGTCTTCCTTCCTCGTCAAGCATCTTGCTATAGGTATTGTGGGTCTTTAATCTCGTCCCGACAATTTGTTTTAAGTGGTGTTGCGTCCAATCAGGCAATTTACCCATTAGCCTGCAAACTAGATCGATGTCAAGTTGATCCTCTTCATTACACGGTGATACCATTGTGCCAAGCATAAAAGAGCCCTGCGGACGAATTTGAGGCTCAAACGGTGCTAACACTGAACCGGAGTCAGCAAGCCAGCTGCCGACTGTATTATAGCTAGTTACAATATCGTTATGCTGCTTTTCAGTAATATCTAGTTCTGAACCAAGGTTATCAAATATTTCTCCGAGCGCTATCTGCGCATCATTATTTAAGGGTGTCATTTTTAGAAATAAAATTAGGGTGATTAAATTTTAAAATACTGACAG
>CBIHOZ010000254.1:0-7795 GCA_966211525.1 uncultured Chitinophaga sp.
ATAAAATAAAGTTTGAACCTCGAAAAGATTACGCGCATACAGACGAAGTATACTATACTAATATTAACAGGCTGCAGTTTGGTATCAACCTGGGTACCGGTTTATTATTGGAGCCAGCCACCAAACACAAAGTAATGCTTGATCTTCGCTATACATTTGACCAGACCTTATTCGGAAAGCAAAAAGCAGATTACTTGATTCCCCACGATTATGATGATGAACTGCGCTTCCGAAATCGCGGAGTGCGTTTTTCAATGATGTATCTGTTTGAATACAACATCAGTAAAAAAGAACGCAACAAAGGAAAGAGCACGGTTAAAAAGCGTTAAACCTTTTATTATTTTTCTGATTCAACCGTGCTTCGTGCGATTCCATCTGCACTATATATAGTATATGGCTCACCTGAATACTGCGGGGCCTTTCCGATTGAGCGCATCTTCAAGCCAGTAAGGATTTATCTTGGCAAAATTCTCCGGTATCTCGTCTACATTAAAGAACCGGATCGCGGCTGTCTCATCATTGCTGAAATTCTCCATTATCTTCGTATGCAGCATTACTTCAAAATATGTTGTAACGTAATGAATGCTTTTATCTTCATACTGATACAACTGTGAAGGCGGAGAAGAATATACACCGATGAGTCTCACAATGGAAGCATCCGCATTCGCTTCCTCACGAATCTCGCGAAGTATAGCTTGCTCAACCGATTCGCCGAATTCTACATGTCCTGAAATAATACACCACTGATTAACATCTCTTCGCTTGTGTAACAACACGCGCCCGCGATCATCAAAAATAGCTGCAGAAACTGCCGGCAATATTTCATTTGTCATGTCAGTAGAATTTCGTTACAGGATATCCGTATATAGTTACTGCTTGAAATTACGAATGTTATACGTAACCGTCAGCATGAAGTAACGGGTAAGTACATTCGTCCGTCTGTCTTCAATATAGGTTTCGGTCACATCACGACTGATGCTGTTGTTCTGATTCAAGATGTCAAAAGCATTCAGTTTAACTTCGAGCTTCTGATCTTTCAGGAATTTATAGCCAAGCCCGGCATTCCAGAACCATATACTCTGGTCGTACGCGGCCGATAATCCGCGGTACATCGTGTTGTTCAGGTTACTGGAGAAAACGAATCCCTTCCAGAAAATCCAGTTCAGGCGAAAGGATGCTGTCTGGTTAAAGTAATTATTATCCGATTGTTTCTGCAACGTATTTTTAACAATGGTATAATTTGCCGTATAGGACAGTGTGAAGTCAAGATTTTCACTGATGTTACTACTCAGCACTACACCCTGACTGAAACCATAGTTGTTCGCCAGGTTCTTGCTATCATTAATGACAGCCGGAGTTCGGTTATACGTAAAGCCCGTGTTTAGATTCATGTTCGATTTCAGCAACGCAACGGGAAGGCCATACGTCATTAATGTTCGAACGGAGCCATAACCACTTACGTTGATCGGATACGATAACTGAACACCGCGGTTCAGTGTAATGCCATTTAATACCGTGTCTCGCGTAGCGATATAGGACGCGTTCGTAATATAGTCTTTTGTAAAACTGCCGCTTACCAGGAATAACAAACTGGTAGAAGCCTGATTGTTGGTGCGTCCGTAACGAACGGTAACGTTGTGGCTATACGCCTGAGACAATTCCGGATTTCCGGTTTTCAAAAACAGCGGATTCCGGTTGTCTATCACATTCTGCAGTTGCGATATAGAAGGCGCATCCGTGGAAGTGCGATACATCAGCCGAATGTTTCGACCTTGCTCAAACCTGTAATTGAACGTTGCCTGCGGGAGTATATTTTGAAACGAGCGATCTACAGCAAACGCATATGGAAAATCCTGATCACTTGTAAGCTTTGCATGTTGATAGTTAACGCTGGTGTTAAAGTTTAGTTTCCGGTTGTTGAACCGGTAGCTGATGCCCCCGCGGTTAGATATATAGCGATTCTCGAAAGCGTTGGTCAGTAACGTATCCAGATCGGTATAGCCATCTTCACTCAAATTATAGGTGCGCTTATCCGTTTTACTATTGGTAACTGAAGGCGTAAAGTTGAACTGCAACTGGCTGCGCTTACCAATGGGTTCGGTATAGGCTATATTCGAAGACAACGTATAGCTGTCGGTATATTGATCGGATTGCTGATCGATTACGGTAGTCTCAGCGGAAGACTCGTACTCGTTCAGTGAGTATAGATACGAATCTCCATCCCGATTATTAACATCTGTGTTCACGCTCACGGATAATGACCTTCCTCTTTTTTTGAAGCGATGGCGATACAGTATGCTGTTCGAAAAAATATAGCCTGCATTGTCTGCGTTATTGGTATTAAAGATGTTGCTTTGGAGCGAATTGCTTTCGGTCGTATAATCTCCCTGTAAGGTTGCTCGAGCATCGTTCTTCTGATAGCTGAGGCGTGGTGTAATAACAATGGAATTAGCGGTATCAATTGTATACTCCAACCGGAAGTTTAATCGATGATTATAGTTCCTGTTGTTGGACCGGCTATATTCTCCATATACCAGGCCACTGTCTTGTTGCGTAATGTATTCACGATTAAGATTGGTAATGCGATCATTATCCGATTGATTAAAAAAGTAGCTCCCGGTAATTTCCGTTTTCTTTCCCCACACATCGCTATAGTTTAAACCAACGGAGTGGGTAGTGGAAATTCCACTTTGCTGACCAACATTAAAATTACCGCTGCCGCCCCGTTGTCCACGACCACCACCGCGATTACCACCACCCTGCCCCGCGGACGATGACGTTACCCCGAGTAAATCTTCATTGCTGAAATTCTGTTGATTCACATTGTTACTCAATCCCACCAGCGACAATTTGCGATCGCCTTTAAATGAATTTACATTACCACCGGCGGTATAGAGTCCATCCTCCCCCGCACCCGCATATACTCTTCCAAACTGCCCGTTATTCTTTCCCTTCTTGGTAACTATATTTATAGTCTTGCGCGTTTGCCCGTCATCAAAACCCGTGAACTGCGATTGCTCACTAAGGCGATCAAACACTTCAATCTTATCTATTACCTCTGCAGGTAAATTCTTTAAAGCCAGTGTGGCATCGTCACCAAAGAATTGCTTTCCATCTACCAGTATCTGCTGTACGGCATCACCCTGTGCCTTCACTCCGGTGTTATCAGAAGTTATACCGGGCATCTTCGTAATCAGATCTTCAGCCGTTGCATCGCGCGTTGTCTTAAATGCATTCGCATTGTATTGCAGCGTATCGCCTTTCTGTTCAACCTGAATGGACGCTCCTTTTATCTCAACGGTTTTTAATGTTGTTGCTGACTGATGTAACTTGATCTGTCCTAAATCAACCGGCTCATTATTGACACGAACGCGAAGCGTCTGCGTTGTATAGCCTATATATGAAAGATGAAATCGATACCTGCCGGATGGGACATCGTTAAATACAAATTTACCGTCCACGTCCGTTACTGTACCTCGCTTCCACGTTGAATCGGATGCTTGCTGCAGCAGTACTGTTACTCCGATCAGCGTGGTATGATCCGTGCTATCCGCTACCACACCTGTAACAACACGTTGTTGGGCCAATGCCGCGTGAGACAACAAGACAAGCAGGATTACCCAATATTTCATACGATGCAAAATGGAGAGCAAAAGACAAGTTTTGCAGACGATAAATCAATCGAAATGTTTTCTCGCAGACCGCTAATTATGTGAACGGAAAAAGAAGCGCATTTCTTTCCCGGTCACATCCTGAAAATACAGCTCTTTTTCATTCACAACTATCACACAATCAACCCCATGGAAGATATCCTGAAACGCTGTTCAACCAGACCAATCACTCTATTATATTTGGCCCCGAAATGAAGGAGATGAAGCTGAGATGTGTTTGCCACCGGAGCGTTGTTGCAGTGCATGCGATCCGTCCTGCTTCACATCAAAAAACTCCCACCGCCAGTACGCGCTACGAAAAAATCATCCATGCTTTTTGACGAAGAGAAAATTGAGAAGAAGATTGCTGTACGTCCTAAATTACCAGCCGGTACAGAAATCAATTATGAGATTGGATTCCTGTTCAATTTCGTTTCAGGAAAATCAACACGTTTTGACCTGGAACCTGTCCTGATTTTTTCAAAGAACAATGTAACCGAGTATAAACGAATTTCGCTCCAGGCTGAAAGAGGTCTCGCGTATTTACAACCGCTTTCGGAAGAAGTATATAAAGACCTGATGGAGTTCTCCGACAACCAGGTTCTTGACTGGATGACGCGCACCGGCAATCGCTATATACGCAATCACTCCGGTTCATGGGCGCATGTTTCAGCGAAGGAACTTGTCAATCTGCGCAAGCACTATATAGATCTTCTTCATAAACTATGGCCAACACTCAGCACGTGGCCGCATATATTTATACTCAAGGCCGGCCGCTTTCTGAATTATAGTCAGTTAACGATCAGGCTTGGTAAAGAGCCTGCGCGATTCAGTTTCACTGCCGATCGCAACGGAGACTCTATCGTGCTGAACCTTGTGCTCTGGCTTGATGGCAAGAAAGCAAACCTCCGTTTACTCGGTGGTTTTCTCCTCGAACATGAAGGCACGCTATATCTGCCGCCCGATGCAGCATCGCTCGCGTTGATTGATCTCTTTCGCAATGGTCCTCTCACATTTCCACTGAGCGAAAAGGCCGATGTGGTGAGACGCTATATAACAGTATGGCAGGAGAAATACGAAGTGGTTATCAGTGATAAACTAAATATTGAAACGGTTACACCGGAACAGGAACCTCGCGTAATGCTGAGTGAACTGAACGAAAGTAATCTCATGATCAAACCACAATTCTCCTATGAAGACGTGGTGATTGATTATAGCGATGAACGTAACCATGTGGCGGAAGCTGGTGAAACCGTAAAGATCATTCAGCGAAACAAAACCGAAGAGAAGCGGCTATACGAATACCTGCGCACGTTACATCCCTCCTTCGCGAACCAACGGAACAATCTATACTATTACCTTCCGTTCGCCGATGTAATGAAGCATGGCTGGTTTATTACCATGATGCGTAATGTAGCACAGGAAGGCTACGCGGTACACGGCCTGCATGAACTCAAAAAATTCAGATATACCACGCATGTACCGCGCTTCATCATCAGCGCCACCAGCAGTATAGACTGGTTCGATCTGAAAGTAACAATTCAATGGGGCGATTTCATTGTCTCATTGAAAGAAATTCGCAGAGCGATACTGAACAAGCAGGACACCATCATGCTGGAAGACGGTACACTGGGACATATACCCGAAGAGTGGATCAGTCAATATAGTCTGCTGCTACGCACCGGTACAGAAGAAAACGGCACACTTCGCGTAAGCAAGCTGCACTATACATTGCTCGAAGATATACTCGACAAGATCGACAGCAATACGGTTCAACAAGATATAGAAGCACGCAAACGAAAACTCCTCGATTACGATGCCATACAAAAGACACCGTTGTCATCGGAGATAAAAGCAACGCTTCGCCCCTATCAGTTATCCGGCTTTCACTGGATGCAGGCGCTTGATGAATTACGATGGGGCGGCTGTCTGGCAGATGACATGGGACTTGGTAAAACGTTGCAGACTATATCTTTCCTGCAATACCTGAAGGAGAAATATCCCGGCAGTACTCAACTGGTTGTATGCCCTACATCGCTGATCTTTAACTGGGAGAACGAACTTCAAAAATTCTGTCCGAGCATAAAGTTCTATACCTATTACGGACTGCAGCGCGAATTTACAGAAACGCATTTTTCAGAGTACGATGTTGTGCTCACGACCTATGGCGTTGTTCGTAATGATCTTGAAAACCTCGCGAACTTCCTCTGGCAGTATATCATTCTCGATGAAAGCCAGGCGATCAAAAATCCGGATGCACGCGTGACCCGCGCCATGCAACACCTGCGATCGGTAAACCGATTGATATTAAGTGGTACACCCGTACAGAACAATACATCGGATCTGTTCGCACAGTTTAACTTCCTGAACCCAGGCTTACTTGGTACACGCGAATTTTTCAATCGTGAATTTGCTCAGCCAATCGATAAGCAAGGCAACAAAGAGAAAACAAAATACCTGAAGCGACTCATCCATCCGTTTACCTTGCGCAGAACCAAAGAGCAGGTAGCAAAAGACCTTCCGGATAAAACGGTAACGGTGTTATGGTGTACCATGGATGCTGATCAACGCAGGCTATATAATCAGTATCGGGACAACTATAGAAATCTCCTGCTCAAGAAAATTGATGAGGAAGGTCTTGAGAAGTCAGGTATATATGTACTGGAAGGTTTATTGCGTCTGCGCCAGATCTGCGATCACCCCGCAATGCTGGATCATATACCCGGCGAAGAACCTGTCAAAAGTTCCGTCAAGATAGAAGAGCTGATACGCGAAGTGCAGGAAAATGCCGGTAACCACAAGCTGCTGGTCTTCTCACAATTCACGGGCATGCTGCAGCTTATCAAAGAACAATTTGAAGAACAAGGCATCAGTCACTGTTACCTCGATGGCGCTACATCACTGAACAAACGCAAGGAAGAAGTGACACGCTTCACGGAAGATGAAAGTGTTAAAGCATTTTTGATTTCACTGAAGGCCGGTGGTGTAGGACTTAACCTTACCGTTGCCGATTATGTATACCTTGTTGACCCGTGGTGGAATCCGGCAGCCGAGCAACAGGCCATTGACCGTGCACACCGCATTGGACAAAAGCGCAAGGTGTTCGCCTATAAAATGATCTGTAAAGATACTGTTGAAGAAAAAATTCTGCAGATGCAGGAAAGAAAGAAAATGCTGGCCGATGAATTGATCCACGAAGATGCAGGCTTTGTGAAAAACCTGTCGCGTGACGATATCGAATTCCTGTTCGGATAGCAAGTCTTCAACGTATATATTCTATATCACAAGAAGCCGTCCATGCCCGGGACGGCTTCTTTTTTTTCACAGCCAGCGCAAGTATGGGTAGCAACATGGGCATACTTGGATGATCTGCTACCTTCCTCCCATCCTGACTAGGTCACCTGAACAGCGAGTCGCAGATATTCACGGAATATTCTTGTGTCTTATCTACACAAAGGTTCGTATTGCAGCATGTACAGTCGCAGCAGGTACAATTTTTTATAGTACCGAAAAGGCCTTGAGTGATGGGAATCATGTGATGAGACAAAAAAGAAGAAGAGGATTCTCACCGCAGGTTATATATACTTCAACTATATATTGAATAGAAAGAAGTTCGGGGTTACATCTGAACCTCTGTTTACATCGGAAGCTATTGGGTTTAGTGATATAAGATAAAGATAGATATATCCTATTAAGAGATTGCTCTTTACTCAGGAGCATGACGCTTACTATTTTTTCACCATGTAAACAGTTTACTATTGAATATGTCATTACAGATTTTCCCGAAGTATGTGCTGGCGGCTATACTTCTTTTCGTCACCACGTTTAATGCGTTCACACAAACCGTTATTCACTATGATAGCGGCTACACGCTCCGAAACAATCAGCTGGGTCATTATTACAAGATGACCAACTTCAGCAACGAGGCATTATTCCGCGAGTATACATATTGGAAAAGCACTGGCTCTGCTGTCGATGAGTTTCTCAATTTCCGTGTACTCTTTCCGAATGGCTACAACAAAAATGACGCATCAAAAAAATATCCGCTGATCATCATGTTGCACGGTGCCGGCGAATCAGGCCGCAGTTGGGAAGGTCACTATAATTATGGTCCGTCAGATCCGCAGTTCGACAATAATAGTACA
>CBIHOZ010000255.1:0-7748 GCA_966211525.1 uncultured Chitinophaga sp.
TTCTTACTTCTTACTTCTTACTTCTTACTTCTTACTTCTTACTTCTTACTTCTTTTTCTTCGGCAACCTGAACTTCAGCCTCACCTTCACCTTGTCCTTTACCACTTCATCATCACGCTTGGTAGCTGTCCACTTCGGACCAGCCTTAATAAGACGTATCACTTCTTCATCACAACCATACCCTATACCTTTCAGCACTTTAAAGTCAGTAAGTTTACCGGAAGGTTCCACTGTAAACTGTATAGTTACTTTACCTTCTATTTCATTCTGAAGCGCGAGCTCCGGATATTTTATATTCTTCTCGAGATACTGTTTATAGGCTACACGTCCGCCTTCCGGTGTTGCAAATTCTATTGTAGGCGGTTCTTTCTCGGTGAGGTTTTCCGCACCGTAGCCTACCACCACAACTTCACTAAGCTGCGATACATCCTGCTCCAGTTCTACATCCACTTTATCAGCGTTCGCATCAACTTCTTTACTTTGCATACCAATGAAGGAAAAAACAAGCTCGGTATCTTTGGTACTCTCCGTGGTTAATTCATAGTTACCCTGCATGTCGGTTACAGTACCTACGTTACTGTCTTTTATCATTACGTTTACACCGGGTAATCCAACCCCTTCTTCAGCAGATCGCACCTGCCCGCGAATAACACGTGTACCGGATATAAAGTCATCCATAGCGGGCTCTAACTTTATTGCATTACCTTGTACAACTGTATCCGCTATAGCAGACCTATACGCGAACGTTGCTTCTTCTTTTTTCAGTTCTGCATTTGCTTTACGTGACCGCATCGGTGTAGCTGCCACGGGCTCACTTTCTTTCAACGCTTTGCTCACTTCGTTACCATCGTATTTATCAGCCTTTACTTCGTCTGATACTTGTTGCTCAGGTGCAGCAGATGCAACTTGGTCTACTTGTTCCGTTGTAACAGCTTCTTCCAGTGGCTGCGGTTTTACCACGGGAGATTCCGCAGTGTTGTCCTTTATACCAGGAGTAACTTTCTCTGGTATATTTTCCTCACTTTCACTTGCTTCCGATTGGTCAAGCGATTTCGGCTGCTCTGCCGGTATATCTGTATCTGAAGGTTGCTCAGGTTTACGTTCTTCCGTTTTCTTTTCAGAGGGAACAACGATTTCCTTGTTTACCGCCAGGTCGTGCGATGAGTTATTACTTTGCAACAAACTATATATTACAAATCCCGATACAGCGAGTAAAGCAAGCCCGGCAGCAATACGCATTGGCCATGCCCACATCGGTACAACCTTCTCACGAGGCGATTGAATACGTTCCTTCAGCGATGCCTGAAGTGCTTGAAAGTCATCCTCCAGCTCATCGGTCGGTATACTTGCAGCACCCTCCAGTGCCTCGGCCAGAAACGGGTCGCTCAATGCTTTCCGTTCCAGCGCGTGCATCTCGGCTGGTGTCAGTTCACCTTTCAGGTATCGCTCAATATCGTTTTGCAAATCAGCCATGTTGATCCATGCAGATCTTCAAATTCCGTTTACCATTCTGTATATAGCTCTTCACTTTGTTATCGTCATAGCCCGTAAGCTGTACAATCTCTTTGTAGCACTTCTGCTGGAGGTAAAACAACTGAACACACTGTTTCTGTTCAACCACGAGCGTATCCATACAATTCTCCAATTTACTAAGATTTGCCTCCATTTCAGGCTCATCATCCAGATGTAAAACCGTATCGTTTTCCATAACGGAAGGCGAAATTTCTTCGAATCTTTTTCCTTTACCTGCCCGCAGCTGCATCAGGCAGTAATTTCGGGCCGTAACGTAAAGCCAGCTTTTGAAATGGGCGACCTCGTGTTCCTTTAGTGTAACCACGAGTTTTTCGAATATCTGCATCACGGCATCGCGACTTTCTTCTCTGTCTTTCAGGTACTTCAGACACACACCGTATACCAGCGACATATAGCGGTCATATAGTTCTCCCAGCACAACAAGCTCACCATGACGCCTGTATTCCAGCAGGAGGTCGGCATCGGTTAATGACTTATGGACTTTGGAAGAAGACATGTTCGTTTGAAAAATAGAAAAAAAATTCCAACTGGCTTATGGAATCTTTTTACAGGCCGCATCTCACATGCAAAACAAAATATACGGGTTATGAAAAAATATATCTGGATAGTTGCTGTATTGATGATATTCAGTACAGGCTTTGTATCGCCGGAGTCGCGCGTCATTACCGGCAAGGTAACATATGCTAATGACGGAAGTCCGTTACCGGGAGTAACGGTTATACTGAAAGGAACCTCTACAGCAACCGTAACTGATCATGCCGGTGTATATAAAATTACCGTACCGGCTAAAGGCGGCACACTGGTATTTTCATTTATAGGATTGAAGTCTAAAGACATAAAAATCGGAACGGCCGGTACCCTCAACGTTGTGTTGGAGGACGATACAAAGTCGTTGAAAGAAGTTGTTGTGGTCGGTAACGGTGAACGCTCACGCGATCATAAATTATCTTATGCACCAGCACCTATTGTAGCAGACAACTTCGTTTATTATGACGCTGTACCGAGAGAGCCCTGGAACACCGAAGAGTACGATGCTATAAATGAGAATATATTTCACGATGCTATACGCAATCCGCTCTCAACTTTTTCTATTGATGTTGATGCCGCATCCTATAGCAACGTCCGCAGATTCATCAACAATGGTAATCGCCCTCCTAAAGATGCGGTGCGCATTGAAGAGATGGTAAATTACTTTGATTACGATTATGAGCAACCGAAGAGCGATGATCCGTTTGCAGTAGTAACGGAGATATCGTCTGCTCCGTGGAATGCAAAACATAAACTGGTACATATAGGCTTGCAGGGAAAGAAGATACCTACTGAAAAATTACCGGCATCCAACCTCGTATTCCTCATTGATGTGTCAGGCTCCATGGATGAACCGAATAAACTTCCCTTGTTGAAGTCTTCTTTCAAAATGCTGGTAGAAGAACTTCGTCCGCAGGATCATGTTGCTATAGTAGTATATGCAGGTGCAGCGGGACTTGTACTGGAACCTACGTCAGGATCAGAGAAAAAGAAAATCATTGAAGCGCTCGATCGTCTTGAAGCCGGAGGATCAACTGCCGGGGGTGCCGGTATAAATTTAGCGTATGCAACAGCACGCGAGTATTTCAAGAAAGAAGGCAACAACCGCGTTATACTGGCTACGGATGGTGACTTCAATATAGGTGAATCAAGCAACGCTTCGATGGAACGGTTGATCGAAGCAAAACGCCAGGAAGGAATTTTTTTAACCGTATTAGGTTATGGTATGGGTAACTATAAAGATTCCAAAATGGAAACACTGGCCGATAAAGGCAATGGCAACTATGCCTATATCGACAACATTACCGAGGCACGTAAAGTATTGGTGAATGAATTTGGAGGAACACTCTTTACCATAGCGAAAGATGTAAAACTGCAGATCGAGTTTAACCCGGCACATGTAAAGGCGTATCGTCTTATCGGGTACGAAAACAGAATGCTGAAGAGTGAAGACTTCAACAACGATAAAAAAGATGCAGGCGAACTTGGCTCCGGACATACCGTGACTGCGTTGTATGAAATTATACCGGTAGGTGTTGAAAGTGAGTTCTTCAAAATAGATGAACTGAAATACCAGACAACGAAGATCGATCCGACTGCAAAAAAATCAGATGAATTGATGACGATCAAACTGCGCTATAAAAAACCGAACGAAGATGTGAGCAAACTCATTGTACATCCTCTACAGGATAACAACATTGCACTTGGCAAAACATCCGACAACTTTCGCTGGTCAGCATCTGTAGCCGCCTTCGGTATGTTGCTGAGAGAATCGAAGTACTGCAAGAATTATACGTACGACAATATAGTAGAACTTGCGCAAGGTGCACGCGGTACAGATAAGGAAGGTTATCGCATCGAGTTCATCAACATGGTAAAATCATTTGGTATGGTGGCGAGTCGTTGATTGAAAAAATATTTCTTTCTGAAAAAGGTGTCTTCTTTCCGGGGCACCTTTTTTTATTTACCTTTTATGTTGGTGGCAGAAAAGATATTGTTCATTCTTTTCTTTAGGGAGATAATTCCACATTTAACTTTGCCGTATAAAGGAATGTGAATTTTGCTTATTTTTAAGACCGCATGGAATTAGAAGAGAACAGTCCAAAACAAAACTATACAGAAGCTGAAAAGCAAACTATCTTTCATGGAGAGTTTATGCCCCACATTAACTCCATGTATAACTTTGCTTACCGGCTTACGCTGGATGCCGATGACGCCAAAGATTTATTGCAGGATACTTATCTGAAAGCCTATCGCTTCATTGAATCTTTTCAGAAAGGAACTAATGCTAAAGCATGGCTGTTTCGAATTTTAAAAAACAGCTTCATTAATGATTATCGAAAGAAGAGCAAAGAGCCTTCGAAAGTAGATTATCAGGAAGTAGAGAGCTATTACAATTCGGAGGAGGTTGACAGGCAAATAACACCCGATCTGCGTGTGGAGGCGCTTAAAGATATGATCGGTGATGAGATATCAAATGCCCTCAACGCTCTTGATGTTGATTTCAGAACAGTGATAATTTTATGTGACCTGGAAGGTTTTAAATATGAAGAGATGGCGAAGATTCTGGATATACCTATCGGAACAGTTCGTAGCCGGCTTCACCGGGCACGCAACCTGCTGAAAGAAAAACTTAGTGAGTACGCTAAACAAATGGGTTATAAAACCGCATAGATCATGAGCAACCCCGATCCGAGCAAGATGAAGCAAGATTGTCCAGAGAAGAACGAATGCCTCAAAATGCTTCAACTCATTTTAGATGGTGAAGCAACTTCCGAACAAAAAGATCATTTCCTGAAAAATCATTTGGAGGAATGCATGCCCTGCTACAAGAATTATCATTTGGAAGTAGCCATACGGCAACTCCTGAAAACGAAATGTTGCCAGGATGCTCCACAAGAATTAGTGGATGACATTAAAACCAAAGTGATTAATAATCTGGCGCGTTGATGGCTGGTAAAGCAATTATTTTTTCAGCGCCATCAGGCTCCGGAAAAACAACGATCGTTAAACACCTGCTCACAGCAAATCCTGACCTCGGATTTTCAATCTCTGCATCCACACGTGATAAACGCGGACGCACGGAACAGCATGGTAAAGATTACTACTTTCTCACACCGGAAGAATTCAAACATCACATCGATAATGATGATTTCATTGAGTGGGAAGAAGTATATGCCGGTAATTTTTATGGTACACTCAAGTCCGAGATTGAGCGCATCTGGAGCGAAGGAAAGAATGTGATCTTCGATGTAGATGTTAAAGGCGGACTGAATCTCAAAAAATATTTTGGCGATAAGGCACTGGCTATATTTGTAAAGGTACCGTCCATCGAAGTATTGAAAGAAAGGCTGAATGATCGCGGTACAGAAAGTCCAGAAAGTCTTTCACGCAGACTCTTCAAAGCTAATTTTGAAATGTCGTTCCAGGATCACTTTGATATAGTATTGGTGAACGAGAACCTCGACAAGTCGCTCGCCGAAGCACAAAGTCTCTACAACGACTTTAAAAATAAATAGCACGCACCCTATATTCGGATTCAGAAGTTTCAGGATATATATAAAACTCTACATCTTTACTGTAGAGTTTTTTTATTTGTAACCCCATGAAAATAGGACTCTTCTTCGGTTCGTTCAATCCCATTCACATGGGGCACCTTATTATTGCCAACCTCATGGCAGAAACCACTGATCTTAAAAAAGTGTGGTTCGTAGTGTCACCTCAAAATCCACTGAAGCCCAGCAAGGGATTATTGCACGAGTTCGACCGCTACGATATGGTGCGCGCTGCCATCTTCAACAATTACAACCTCGAGGTATCCGATATAGAGTTTCATCTTCCCAAACCCAGCTATACCATTCACACGCTGGTACATTTGCATGAGAAGTTTCCTGACAAGGAATTCAGGATTATAATGGGCGAAGACAACCTGGCTTCGTTTACCCGGTGGAAAAATTACGAGCGCATATTGCAAGACTACGGACTTTACGTTTATCGCAGACCCAACGTGCAACTTTCAGAGCTCCATTCGCATCCTAACGTTACGTTTGTAGAAGCACCCTTGCTAGATATTTCAGCTACTTTTATCCGGAACTGCATCAGAAATAAACAATCCGTGCGTTATCTTGTTCCCGATGTGGTAGAGGAGATGATTCGTGCAAAGGGCTTTTACCAGGATTAACCTTTTTTACTATACATGCAATTCTATACCCGGTTGGCATTTACTGCAGCGCACGCAGTGCGTATTACTTTTTTAATTGGATTGATAGCGCTTGCACCTGCTGTAGTTTTTTCCCAGGGCATTCGTGGCTCTATAGTAGATGAAACGGGTAAGCCTCTTGGCTTCGCCTCTATCTTCGTTAAGCAAAACGGTTCCGGTACCACTGCCAACGAAAACGGCACGTATGAAATAGCACTCGACTCCGGCCACTATGAACTTATATACCAATATCTCGGCTACGAAACACAGGTACGCATTATCGATGTAGACAATGACTTTGTTTCGGTTAATGTAACACTCAAACCGCAGGCAACGGTATTACCTACCGTAGTGGTGCAGGATGGCAACGAAGACCCCGCCTATACCATTATGCGCAAGGCTATCGCGAAGGCTAAATATCATACCCAGCAATTGGACAGCTATACGGCACGGGTATATATCAAGGGCGCTGGTAAACTGAAAGACTATCCCTGGCTGGCAAAACGAGCTTTAGAGAAAGAAGGCATTCAAAAGAACCGGGTATATATATCCGAATCGGTGAGCGATGTAAAATATACCCGTCCCAACAAGTTCGAAGAGAAAGTTATTTCTATCCGAAGCGATGGTAAAGACAACAACACTTCGCCCAACCAGTATATATTCGGAAGTTTTTATGAGCCGGAAATACAAGGCACCATTTCGCCACTGGCACCTAAAGCATTCTCGTACTATAAATTTGAATACCTCGGCACGTTCCAGGATCGTAACTATGAAGTAAGCAAGATCAAAGTAACGCCCCGTTTAAAAGGCGACAATGTAGTGGAAGGTGTGATCAACATTGTAGAAGGCTGGTGGAGCATTCACAGTCTCGACATCAACACTTCCAAAATGGGTATACAGGTATATATCAAAGCTATATATGCCCCGATAGAAGATAAGGCATGGATGCCCGTGTCGCATCAATTTAAGGTGGAAGGAAGAGCGTTTGGCTTCGAAGCGGAATTTAAATACCTGGCTACGGTTAGCGACTATAAAATCAAACTGAACCCTGCACTGTATGTTGATAATGACAAGATGGAAGTGATCGATGAAAAAGTGCAGAAGGAAGAAGCGAAAAAAATTGCCGCGAACAAGCCAACAACACCCGCGAAGAAAAACAAAGATACAGACAACCTGAAGCAGCTGCAGGAGCGACTCGAATCCGGAAAAGAGATTACCCGAAAGGAGCTCAACAAAATGATGAAGGAGTATGAGAAGCAGGAGTTGAAGCGACAGAAAGAACCGGAAGTAATTTCAGACAATACATTTAAGATCGATAGCGGTGCCTATAAAAAAGACTCAAGCTATTGGGCTTCTATTCGTCCGGTACCGCTTACGGTAGAAGAAGTAAAGGGTTATCAGAAATCCGACAGTATGGCTGCCGTTGCGCGCAGAGCCGAAGAAGGTGACACACTCAAAGCCTCGAAGCACAAAGGCTTTCAACCGTGGG
>CBIHOZ010000256.1:0-7717 GCA_966211525.1 uncultured Chitinophaga sp.
GAAATCCGAAACAGAAGGTTTCAAGGGTAAGAGAATGTTACGTGATCAACGATTCATCGTAACAAAATCAGAGAAGCGGCTTAGTATATAGTCCCAACCGTGATCTGCATCCATAGCGCGCACGTATTCCTCTGCTCCGTGTCCATGCTTTTCAAAATTGCTATGCTGTAGTATAAATGTAGTAGAGCCGTGAATATCTTCTTTGAATTGGATCAGCACATCGCTCGCCTTGTCGGGATCAGGCACCGGTACCCGTTGTGGGCTGATCTGCCATTTCAACAACAGCATGTTATCCCGTTCAAATTCTACAATCGTTCCCCAGTCACAGCGAAAATCATTGGGGCCAATCTCTGAACACAGTCCATTCACGCGTGCATCGAGTTTGATCTCGTGCAGTTTGTCTTGCGACCAGGTATATTCTTTAGGCCACCATTCATTGAAGCGATCAACAAACAAGGTATATACCCGGCTCTTTCCCAGGGGCAAGTGAAGTGTCTTTCTGATTTCCTGCATACCGGTATAGGTTTTACGCGTACCACTAAAACAATCATGCCTGTATAGTAGTTCTGCCACTACCCGATTACGTCCAACATGCTATTCATATTTGAGGGTATCAACCGGATTAATAAGTGCCGCTTTTATAGAGTGGAAACTCACCGTGATCAATGCAATACCAAATGCCAGCGCTACGGGAGCCAAGTATAACCACAGCGGTACTTGTGCTTTATAGGCAAATCCATCCATCCAATTACTCATGATATACCACGAAGAGGGAATCGCGATCAATACAGATGTAAGAATAAGCCGTGCAAATTTTTTGTTTAGCATAGAAACCACATGTGTTGTGGAAGCGCCAAGGACTTTGCGTATACCGATTTCTTTGGTGCGTTGTTCTGCCGTATAGGCCGACAGTCCATATAGTCCCAGGCACGAGATGAAGATGGCCAGCGCGGTAAAGAATCCTATAGCTTTACCGAGTATTTTCTCACGCTGCAGGATCTGTCCAAAGTTTTCATCGAGGAAATGGTATTGCATTACCTCACCGGGCACAAACTGTTTCCACGCAGCCTCAGCTTTCTTCAGGAATCCGCTCGCATTACCTTTCAGGCGAAAGCCCATCTGAAGATAATCTTTACCCGGTCGTATTATGGTTGGCGCAATGGAAGCACGTAACGATTCCCAATGGAAATCGCGCACCACACCGATAACCGTTAATTCTTTATTGATAACAGCACCAATTGGATTTTCAAGTCCAAGTTCTGCAACAGCAGCTTCGTTCAGGATGATAGCAGCAGAGTCAGATGCATTCTCGCGATTGAAATCGCGGCCTTGTATTAACTGAAAATGCATCAGGTCGAGATAATGTTCATCCGCATAATAGGTGTTCAGCGTTACGGCATCCGGCATCTTCGCAGTCTGATAGGTAGCGTAGGATATAACCGCTTTGGTGCCGGGCTCTCCGCTGTGCAGACTTACCGTTGTAACTTCGGCTTGCTGTGAAAGTATATTTTTAAAAGCCTCTGCGCTTGAGCCAAGTTTCGGAATCCTGTCAATGGTAATAACACGTTGCTGATCGAAGCCGAGATCTTTCGTCTGCATAAAATCCATTTGTCTCATTACTACAGCCGCACAGATCATCAGTCCCATGGAAACCGAGAACTGTACAATCACAAGTATATTTCGGAAACCACCGCTGCTGCCCGAAACATTTCCTTTCAACACCTTTACCGGTTTGAACGAAGTAAGGTATAGCGCAGGATATATACCCGACAGTATACCAATCAATAAAGCAAAGGCAAACAACAACAGTATATTCCAGTAATTGAACAGCAGTGTATTGAGCAACGTTTCGCCGGTGATAAACCGGAATACATCCAATGATATCTGCGCCAGTGCCAGCGATAAAAGGGTGGCTACGGTTGTCATGACAACAGACTCCAGCAGAAATTGAGACATCAGTTTATGGCGTGTAGATCCAACGACTTTTCGTATACCAACTTCTTTGGCGCGTCTCGCTGCGCGTGCTGTGGTAAGATTTACAAAATTTACAGAAGCGAGAACAAGAATGAAAACGGAGATGGCACCAAATATATACAGGTTCGCCTCATTACCACCCGGCGAGATTTCAAAATTGAGTTTGGATTGCAGGTGTACATCGGTAAGTGCATGCACGTAGAACTTTACAGCATTGGGATGTTCTTTATATGCTTCGAAAGATATATTCTCCGGCACACCCATTGCTTGCGGATATACCTGCTTCTCCAGTAACCGCTCAAGTGCCTGTTCAAGATCCTGCTGGCGCTGATTTTCCTTCAGCAATATATAGTTATACATGGAAGCCGAGGGCCAGTTATACTGGTGCGTGAGCATATCTTCGTTCGAGGCCCAAATCGATGCCTTTAATTGAGAGCTTCGTTTATCATCCTTTACAAGACCAGTAACGGTAAATGTTTTCTTGTCCTTGCCCAGCGCGATTGATTTACCCATCGGGTCGCTGTCCTGGAAATATTTTTTTGCAACACTTTCAGTGATAACTACACTGGCCGGATGCCGAAGTGCGTTGTGCCGGTCGCCCCGGATAAACTCATAGGAGAAAACAGTAAAGAAAGCGGAGTCGGTATAGTATACCAGGTCGTAGAATGACTGATCGTTTCGGGAAATCAGTTCATCGTTACTGCGCGCCACGCGGGTAAAGGCTTCAATTCCTTCGTATTCCTTCGGCAGAAATTCTCCGAGGGCTTCCGGTCCTACGGCAAAGCCACCCATGTTGAAGAACGATACACCAACTTTGTAAATGCGATCGGCATGGCGATAGTGCCGGTCGTAACTCCATTCGCCATAGATATACATGAAGATAACCAGGCTGCATGCAATGCCTATAGCAAAGCCAATGATATTAATCAGGGAGTAGGAGAGTTGGCGTTGAAGATTGCGTATAGCAATAAGCAGATAGTTTTGTAACATTACGCAGTGGTTTTGGTTCTGTGGGTTTGGCGTGTACGAGACAAGAAGAATGCCATAGGAAAAATACGGAATTTTCAGTTTGAAATGAACTGATCGCTGTGTCTTCCAATCCATACCTGAACAGTTAAGTCCGGCAACGGACGGTTCAGCACGCAACGGTAAGGCTATACCGGGCAGGCCAGAAACGTACTTAAAAAATCAGAAGATAAATCTAAACGTATGCATACAATACAATTGCAGTTAAACGACCAGGGACGTGGTTCATTTTTTATCAGAGAAGGTGACGAACAGCTTGCTGAAATGGTGATCAGCATACATAAAGGGAACCTCACTGTATTTCATACCGAAGTGTCGGACAAACTACGCGGGCAGGGTATTGCCGGGCAACTGTTAAAGAACATGGTGCAGTATGCACGCGAGCATCAGCTGAAAGTAATTGCACTATGTCCGTATGTACACGCAGAGTTTGAGCGGCACCCGGATCAGTACGCTGATATCTGGAACAAAGACTGGCATCACACAAAGTAAATTGCTTCGTGTTTGTGGTTGATTCTTTCCTGCATAACGGTTAATGTATAGTCTTGAATTCGAATGGAATATTTACCTGCTCGGCATATTCTTTACCGGCATCATCGATGCTTTCATCGTCTTCATAAAAGTACCAGAGGATCTTTACACCCTTTACACCCTTCAGAGCCATCATCATGTCGAGTATGAGTTTAGACGATGCTGTGTTAAAATACTCGAGCTTAAAGGCAAAGTCGGTTTCCGCGTTGGGCTCCTGCGAATATTCGTGAATCCAGTCGATCACAGGAGTATAAAATTCAACTGCATCTTCGGGTAGTGATCTGCCGGATATTTCGAAAACCTGTTCAGTCTTATTCAACGTCACGCGGGGCGTATCCTGTGTCTCTTCCAGGAATAAATTTTTCATGGCCTGCATCCTTTCTTAATTCTCTTTTTCTATCACTTTTCAACTTCGCGGAAAATGTACAAAATGTTTGCTAATCGGGGAGACAGTTTAGGATCAATGCAAGCGGGCAAACGTTAAACTTCTGATGGTGACGATATTTTCATTTGCATATTTTTTATGAATTGCAGATAGCGCAATACCCGACCACCGGAAAAATCAGGATGTGAAAAATAAGGTATATATAGCCGGACATCGATGTTGCAACCTGAAGAAGTCTTTTGCGAAGAAAACGCGTACGTGCGGAACGGGTCTTCGCAGCGTTCGCTGAGAGCACTACGAGCGACACCCAGCATACCGGTCGGTGAAATGAAATTAGACGTGCTCTGTCTGCATGAACAAAAAAATATACCTTTAAATTATGTAGTTCAAGACCAACACAGAATTGCATCCGGAACAAGATTGACCGAAACAATGAAGCAATTCTGATAGCACGTGGTAAAGAATATCTAGCGGGATTATAGGCTATAGATCCCTCTATACAAATATCATCTCACCCAACGAGTTGGCCGGTGCCGCGTATACTAATTATGGTAAGCGTTAAGGCTTAATGAATTAATATAGGGCCACGCTTTGATTTACGCGCTGACTTCTTGGTAGCTTTTCTGGCGGCAGATGGTTTTACTGCTTTCTTTACGGTCGCCACCCGGTTGCGCAACGACAATCCTGCACGGAAAGTAATTTTTCGTAAAGCAGCCAATGAACGTCCTACAGCTTTAGCAATGTCGGCAGTAGGGGTGTGCTCCTTAATCAGTCTCTTGATAGTTGCCAGCTCTTTCGATGTTACTTTCTGACCATGATTCTCGGCAACTGTTTTTCTGGATTTACTCATGCTTCTGCTAATATTTAGTCAGTATTAAATGATTTTGAAAGTTAGGTAATAACTGATTATACTTTGGTAACTTTTCGACCATTATCAAGGGGCTATGTAAGAATTACTACAAGGTTCCATTAAATCAATATAGCATGCCACTGTTCAACTGGGGTAAAAAAAAGAATATAGCAGAAGAGAAGGCAATGATTGCCAACGAGATGCAGATGCTTATGGTAAAGCTTTTGTTTGATAAAGAACCGGTATGGCAAGATGCTATACTTGAGCAGGAGCTTGTGAGAAAATTTCCATTATTTTCGTCTACTGACATTTCGGGTAAAGATGGTGATCGGTCAAGGCAATATTTTTTCCGAAACTATATGGTGCAGTATACCGAAGGTGAGCTCCCTGCACAAGGCACTATATTTAGGCCGGAGAAGCCTTTTAGTCAGGATACACTCACCCAGGCCTATCGCCAGGCATGGCACTGGCATACCGCAGAGGAAGTAGCCGGTAAATGTACTCATGAACTGATGGTAATGGATTTGATGGCGCTTCCGCTACCGTATCGCGATCGTGTTACGTATTTCCAGAAGTTTCTTACCGCGGTTGTTAAAGCACTGAAACCGGAGGCCCTATATTTCACGTCCAGCAACAAACTCATTGATCCCGCAGAGTATCTGAAGCAAATGGACGAGCATGGTTTTGAAAATCTATATGCACTCCTTAACGTAAGACTATATAATGTAACAGGAAGTGGTATGCTGATGGACAGCATCGGTATGTACGCCCTGGGATTGCCTGATTTCCAAATACAATTCACGGAGAAAGATCCCGGACAGGTAGCGGGACTGCTATATTCTTATGCACAGTATATATATGACTATGGCTCTGTTATAGAAGACGGTAATACCGTGGAAGGCATCGAGCAGGGCTCACGCTGGAAATGTGTATACGCCAATGCAGCCGTAGAACCGAAGCGTTCGGTGATCGATGTGAAGCCTTCTGCGACATAATATAGGTTAATTGGTAGAATAAGCCGGTGTTTAATTTTAAGAGACTTCTGCAAAGCGGTACATTTATAGCATAACCTAAAACCTATGAAAGAGAATGTTTTGCTGTATTTGTCAGGTATTGGCGTCCAGGAACTGTTGCCGTTGTCTATATTTATGGTGTTGCCGGGCATACTTTGGTTGTGGGCAATTATTGATCTTGTAAAAAGAAACTTCAGCGACAATGCTACTAAAATTGTCTGGGCGCTTGTCATCATTTTTATTCCTTTTGTCGGGTCGATCTTGTATTTGGTTGTGGGTCGCAGCAAAACGGTAGAGTCGTAATCAGCAGGATATTACGTTGAAAGGTGATTTTCCTGCAGCGCATCGTGGCGTTAAAGACTATACATGCTATGAACAGGAACGAATTTTTATCACTGACTGCTATATCTCTTCTGGGATTAAATCACATTGGTATGGCAGCGCACATCGTACAACCTGAATTGTTACATTTTACGGATGACGGTTCTATACCCAACAGCCGGTATCCGTTGATTGTATATCGTAATGCATTTTCGGAACGCGATAAAAACGGAGCACGTTGGCTCGAAGAAACTTTCGCCTCCAACAACTGGACTAACTCCTGGCGCAACGGAGTTTTTTCATATCATCACTATCACAGCATTACACATGAAGTACTGGGTATATATAGCGGCTCTGCATTGCTGCACCTCGGTGGCGAAAAAGGACAAAAGGTAAATGTACAGGCAGGTGATATCCTCATTATACCGGCCGGTGTAGGGCACAAGAACCTGGGCGACAAAGATAACTTCGGTGTGGTGGGTGCTTACCCGGACGGACGTGACTACGATATAAAGCGCGGTGATGCGGGTGATCGTCCGCAGGTAATTCAAAATATAGCAGCGGTACCAATGCCTTCACTCGATCCTATCTATGGAAAGGGAAAAGGACTGACTATCCTTTGGAAGTAAATCTATTATGATACTTTCATATATAGTATCGGATCACTATATATAGCAGCTAGGTTGTCTCAATCGATCTTTCTTCAAGCTGTTCCAGTTTCATTCGGTGTTTACGCTTCAGCAAATCCCTGCGAAGGAAAGGAAAGAATATCAACGCAATCAGGAGTGTCGCTAATCCTTCAATCAATAGCGTATTAGGTGCACCTACATAATGCGAAAGCGTTCCGATCAGTAAACCGCCAATCGGCTGCATGCCAAAAAAAGCCATGGCATAATAGCTGAGCACACGTCCGCGCATGGCAGGTGTTACGGTAGTCTGGATCAATGTATTGCTAATGGTAGTCTGCGACATCATACCAAAACCTGTTATAGCTATAACCACTAATGCAATCGGCAAACTGGTAAGATGTGAAAATACGATCAACCCCATACCAAAGATGAGTGTATTGAAGAACAATACTTTTTTCAGGTTCGAACCTGCCTTCAGCGATGCGAGGTAAAATGCTCCGCTTACAGCACCGAGTCCTATAAAACTATTCAGGTATCCGAATTCAGAAGCTTCTCCATTGAAAATATCTTTCGCATATATAGGCAGCAGCGTAATATAGGGCAGTGCCACCAGACTCATACACGCGAGCATGACCATTACCATACTAATGGAAGGTGTATTCTTCAGGTAGCCGAAACCTTCCTTCAGATCGGTGATGACGTTGCTGGTATGTTCGCGAGGTTTATAGGGTGGAAGTTTCATAAAGAGCAACGAGGTAAGCACCGCTATAAAACTCACTCCATTGATCAGGAAACATGTAGCGGCACCATATTGTTGCAACACCAGCCCCGCTATAGCAGGACCAATAAGTCGTGCCGTGTGTACCATCGATGAATTCAGCGCGATAGCATTCGGTAAGTGTTCCTTATTATTCACCATGTCATATACCAGCGCCTGGCGGGCCGGTACATCAAAAGCATTGATGATGCCGAGCAAAACGCTTAGGGT
>CBIHOZ010000257.1:0-7595 GCA_966211525.1 uncultured Chitinophaga sp.
CACAATCAATTCGAATGACATCGCTGATAATTTGAAAAGAAATGGTGGTTTTGTTCCGGGAGTTAAACCTGGTAAACAAACTGCCGAGTTTATAGATACCGTGTTATCACGGATCACATTACCGGGTGCTATATTCCTGGCAGCTATTGCAGTGCTTCCGGCATTTGCAGTAAAGGCTGGAGTTGGTCAAAACTTCGCTCAGTTTTACGGTGGTACTTCATTATTGATCTTGGTGGGTGTAGTACTAGATACACTTCAACAAATCGAAAGTTACCTGCTGATGAGACATTATGAAGGTATGATGAAGTCAGGTAGAGTGAAAGGGCGTTCTCAATTTGCTGCGGCCTAAAACTGAATGGTCCATTTAAAGACGGAAGAGGAGTTGATATTGATCCGTGAAGGCGCCCAAATATTAGGGAGAGCACATGGGGAAGTTGCCAAGCTGATTAAGCCGGGTGTCAAAACCTCAACGTTGGATAAAGCTGCCGAAGAGTTTATCAGGGATAATGGTGGAATACCATCATTTAAGAATTATAACGGATTCCCTGCCTCACTTTGTATATCTGTTAATGAGGTAGTGGTACACGGATTCCCTGGGAATTATGAATTAAGGGCAACTGATATAATCTCCGTTGATTGCGGAGTATATTATAAAGGTTATCACAGTGATTCAGCCTATACATATCCACTCGAAGCTGTAGGAGCGGAAACACTGCTACTGCTTGAACGAACATATGATTCCTTGTATAGAGGAATAGGTCAGGCAAAGGCAGGAAACCGTATTGGAGATGTAGCCTATGCTATCCAAAGTTATGTTGAAAGCTTCGGATATGGCGTAGTAAGGGAGCTGGTTGGACATGGGGTTGGAAAGAAACTTCATGAAGATCCGGAAGTTCCAAACTACGGCAAGCGCGGTAAAGGAATTAAGATAGTACCTGGAATGGTGTTCGCAATAGAACCCATGATTAATCAGGGAACAAAGAATGTGGTGCAGGAGAGGGACGGATGGACAATCCGGACTTCAGATAAAAAACCTTCAGCACATTTTGAACATACGGTGGCTGTGCATGAAGATAGGACGGAGATATTGACAACGCACAAGTATATAGAAGAAAATTATACGTATAAGTGGCGAAACAAAAGTCAATTGAACAAGATGGTACTATAAGCGAAGCATTGTCGAATGCAATGTTTCGGGTACAACTAGAAAATGGGCATGAAGTATTAGCTCATATTTCCGGAAAAATGCGTATGCACTACATCCGGATTTTACCTGGAGACAAAGTACGTTTGGAAATGTCGCCATATGATTTAACAAAAGGAAGAATTGTATTCAGATACAAGTAGATAGATTAAAGACATGAAAGTTAAAGCATCCATAAAGAAGCGTAGCGCTGACTGTAAGATCATCAGACGCAAGGGCAAACTGTATGTGATTAACAAAAAGAATCCTAGGTATAAACAAAGACAAGGGTAATAGACTATGGCACGTATAGCAGGTGTAGATATTCCTGATAACAAGCGAGGCGAAATCAGCCTTACTTATATTTTTGGTATTGGCCGCAGGTCAGCCCAAAATATCCTTACTGAAGCCAGTGTAGACTGGGATAAGAAGGTTAAGGATTGGAATGATGAAGAATCAAATGCGATTCGCGCAATCATCGCTGAAAAGTTCAGAATCGAGGGTGTTCTTAAATCTGAGATTCAACTGAGCATTAAACGTCTGATGGATATCGGATGCTACCGTGGTCTTCGTCACCGTAAAGGACTTCCTGTACGTGGTCAGACTACTAAGAACAACGCACGTACTCGTAAGGGTAAGCGTAAGACTGTAGCGAATAAGAAGAAAGCAACTAAAGGTTAATAGATAAACTTTTCAATAATGGCGACTGCTGAAAAGAGAAAAGATAAAGCAAAAAAGAGAGTAGTGAATGTTGAGGCTGTTGGCCAGGTACATATCCGCGCTACTTTCAACAACATCATAATCTCCGTTACCAACTCAACTGGTCAGGTTATTTCCTGGGCATCAGCTGGTAAGATGGGTTTCAAAGGTTCTAAAAAGAACACTCCATATGCTGCTCAAACTGCAGCACAGGATTGCGCTGGTAAGGCTTTTGAGCTTGGTTTGCGTAAGGTTGAAGTTTTCGTGAAAGGTCCTGGTGCTGGTCGTGAGTCTGCTATCCGCACAATCCAGAATTCTGGTATCGAGATCACTGCAATCCGCGATGTAACTCCGCTTCCTCACAACGGTTGCCGTCCTCCAAAGAAAAGAAGAGTTTAATATAGACAATTGAAGATTCACGATTACGAGTAAAACTGTAGTCAAGATCTAAAATTTAAAAACTAGAATAGAATGGCACGATATACAGGCCCGAAAGTTAGAATATCAAGACGTTTCAATGAGCCAATCTTAGGTGAAAATAAGGCTCTGCAAAAGAAAAACTATGCTCCTGGTCAGCATGGTCGCGGCAAAAAGCGCAAGCAATCAGAATATGCTACGCAGCTTGCTGAAAAGCAGAAAGCAAAATATATCTACGGATTACTGGAAAGACAATTCGCTAAATTGTTTGATACAGCAACCCGTAAAAAAGGTGTTACTGGTGAAGTATTGCTTCAGTTGCTCGAGTCTCGTTTGGATAATACTGTATATCGTTTAGGTATCGCTCCTACCAGAAGAGCTGCCCGCCAGTTGGTATTGCACAAGCACGTTCAGGTAAATGGAGAAGTTGTGAATGTACCCTCATTCTCTTTGAAGCCTGGTGACTTGGTTGGCGTACGTGAACGTTCTAAATCACTTGAGGTAGTAACGAACAGTCTTTCTACTCAAAGTGCTAAAAAATATAACTGGTTAGAGTGGGATAATACTGAAATGGTCGGAAAGATCATTAACTTACCTCCACGTGAGGATATCCCGGAAAACATCAACGAGCAGCTGATCGTTGAATTGTACTCGAAGTAATTGTAACAGTTAATCAAACCAAGACTATGTCAATATTAGCATTTCAAATGCCAGAGAAGGTTGTAATGGAAAAGTCTGATGATTTTCACGGACTCTTTACATTCAAGCCTCTGGAAAAAGGATATGGAGTTACCATTGGCAATGCGCTGAGAAGAATTCTGTTATCCTCCCTGGAAGGTTATGCGATTACGGGAATAAAAATACCAGGTGTATTGCATGAGTTTTCCACTATAGAAGGTGTAGTAGAAGATGTAGCGGAGATTATTCTGAACCTGAAAATGGTTCGCTTTAGAAAAGTAGCTGACAATTTCGATAATAAGATAACGGTTAACATCAAGAAGCAAAAGCAGTTCAAAGCTGGTGACGTAGCCAAATTTACATCTGCATTTGAAATTCTTAACCCTGAGCATGTAATCTGCAATCTGGATGAATCTGCTCACTTCGAAATCGAACTGACAATTGAAAAAGGCAGAGGATATCTCCCTGCAGAAGAAAATAAACCAACGGAGCAGGTATTCGGATTTATTCCGATCGATGCGATCTTTACGCCAATCAAGAACGTAAAGTATAGCGTTGAAAACACCCGCGTTGAGCAGAAGACCGACTACGAAAAACTCGTAATTGATATCGAGACAGATGGTTCAATCCATCCTGAAAAAGCGTTGGAAGGTGCTGCCTATATATTGATCAAGCATTTTGCATTATTCTCCGACAAATCAATGGAGCTCGAAACCGGAAAAGATGCTGAGGTTGAGCAAGTTGACGAAGAAATGCTGCACATGCGCAAGCTGTTGAAGACTCCTCTTCATGACCTTGATCTGTCCGTACGTGCTTACAACTGCTTGAAAGCAGCAGATGTAAAAACATTAGGTGACCTCGTTGAGCTTGAAATTTCTGATATGATGAAATTCAGAAACTTCGGTAAGAAGTCACTCGCTGAACTTGAACAACTTGTTGCTGAGAAGAACCTTACTTTCGGTATGGATCTTAGCAAGTATAAATTAGATGAGGATTAAGAAATCATGAGACACGGTAAGAAAGTTAACCATTTAGGAAGGAAAACAGCGCACCGCGAAGCATTGCTTTCAAACATGGCTTCATCGTTGATCCTTAACAAACGGATTACAACGACTGTAGCGAAGGCTAAAGCGCTTAGAAAATATGTTGAGCCTTTGATTACAAAAGCTAAGGACGATACGACTCACTCAAGAAGAACGGTGTTCTCTTACCTTCAGAACAAAGAGTCTGTAAAGACTTTGTTCGGAGAAGTTGCTGGTAAAGTAGCGGAGCGTCCGGGTGGTTATACACGTATCATCAAATTAGCAGATACGCGTGTAGGTGATAACGCAGAAATGTGCCTCATCGAATTAGTAGACTTCAACACACTTTACACTAAAGAAGGTGCTGCGAAGAAAGCTAAAACTCGCAGAAGCCGCAGAGGTGGTAAGAAGGAAGGCGCTGAAGCAGCTGCTTCAACCGAAGCTACTGAAGCTCCGGTAGCAGAAGCTAAAGCAGAGAAGAAACCTAGAAAAACTGCAGCTAAAAAAGCTAAAGAATAGTGTTTGAGAATCTCATATACAAAGAAAGGATTGAATGAAAGTTCAATCCTTTTTTTTTGCCCTGCAATGCCGCGGGTTCGTTTGCGGGCAGAAGGAATTTTTAACAAACACACGCGCCCGCACTATTTTCTGTTTTAAACATCAAATTCTAACGTATTTTTGTCACCGCAATGCAGAAAAAAGCTTATTTACTTCTTGAGGATGGCCTTCTGGTGGAAGGCACCGCCATCGGAAAAATTGGGACTTCTGGTGGAGAGATTTGCTTCAATACCGGAATGACCGGATATCAGGAAATTTACACCGACCCATCGTACTACGGACAAATCATTGTAAACACAACATCGCATATAGGTAACTACGGTGCGATGGATGAAGAACAAGAATCCGCCAGCGCTCAAATCGCAGGACTTGTTGTGAATGATTTCGCGAAAGAGTACAGCAGGAAGTCAGCGAGTGAGAGTTTACAAAATTACCTGGAGAAGAAAGGTATAGTAGGAATTGCAGATGTAGATACGCGCATGCTGGTACGTTACCTGCGTAGCAAAGGTGCTATGAATGCAATCATCTCGTCTGAGTTATCACCGGATAAACTGATGACGGAATTGAAGAAGGTTCCTTCAATGGATGGACTTGAGCTTTCATCTATAGTTACTACCAAAGAACCTTACTTCGTTGGTGATGCAAATGCTCCTATAAAAATTGCAGTACTTGATCTTGGTATCAAGAAAAGTATAGTAGAAAACCTCGCTGGGAGAGGTTGCTATTGCAAAGTGTTCCCGGCTAAAACATCGTTCGATGAAATGGCTGCATGGAAGCCAGATGGATACTTTATCTCGAACGGTCCTGGCGATCCTTCTGCTATGGACTATGCTGTGAAGACAGTAAAACAAACTTTAGAATCGGATAAACCGGTATTCGGTATATGTTTAGGACACCAGTTGCTTGCATTGGCATCAGGAGTATCAACCTATAAAATGCACCACGGTCACCGAGGACTAAACCACCCGGTGAAGAACCTGGTAACGGGTAAAGGTGAGATGACTTCGCAGAACCACGGCTTTGCTGTATCTGAAAAAGATGTAGAGAAGAATCCGAATGTGGAAGTAACGCATGTACACCTGAACGACAACACGATCATGGGTATACGCAGAAAAGATAAGAAAGCTTTTTCGGTGCAGTATCACCCGGAGGCTTCTCCAGGGCCACACGACTCGCGCTATCTTTTCGATGACTTCGTGACCATGATTAAATCAGACGTAAAATAATCACTGCTATATATAGCGGTAAATCTACAATCCATAAATCTATAACAACTATGAGCTTAATTGAAAGCATTCATGCCCGGCAGATTCTTGATAGCCGCGGTAATCCTACTGTTGAAGTTGATGTTGTAACTGAATCTGGCGCTTTCGGACGTGCAGCAGTTCCATCCGGTGCTTCAACCGGAACGCACGAAGCCGTTGAGCTTCGCGATGGCGATAAAAAAGTATATGTTGGTAAAGGTGTATTGAAAGCTGTTGAAAACGTAAATACTAAAATCGCTTCTGAAATTGTAGGGTTTGATGTATTCGATCAGAACCTGCTCGACAAAATCATGCTTGAGCTCGATGGTACTCCTAACAAGGGTAACTTAGGCGCTAACGCTATATTAGGAACTTCACTTGCTATAGCGAAAGCTGCAGCAGCTGAAGCTGGTATACCGCTATATCGTTACATCGGTGGTGTTAGTGCAAACACACTGCCTGTGCCAATGATGAACATCCTCAACGGTGGTAGCCACGCTGATAACTCAATCGACTTCCAGGAATTTATGGTTATGCCTGTAAAGGCTGATACATTCTCTGAAGCGCTGCGCATGGGTACTGAAGTGTTCCATACTTTGAAAAAAGTATTACACGATCAAGGTCTCTCTACAAACGTAGGTGACGAAGGTGGTTTCGCTCCTAACATCAAGTCAAACGAAGAAGCAATCGAAGTTGTATTGAAAGCAATTGAGAAAGCCGGCTTCAAACCAGGTGAAGATATATTCATCGCGATGGATGCAGCAAGCTCTGAATTCTACGATGCGAAAACCAATACCTATACTTTCAAGAAATCAGATGGCAAGAAGTTAAGCTCTGCTGAGATGGTTGATTACTGGGCTGCATGGGCTGCTAAATATCCGATCATCTCTATCGAAGATGGTATGGCTGAAGACGATTGGACAGGTTGGAAAGGCCTGACTGATAAGATCGGTAAGAAAGTTCAGTTGGTTGGTGACGATTTGTTTGTAACAAACGTAACACGCCTGCAGGATGGTATCGATAAAGGTGTTGCTAACTCGATCCTTGTTAAAGTAAACCAGATCGGTTCATTAACTGAAACTATAGCTGCGGTTAATTTGGCAAAACGCAACGCATACAAGAGCGTTATGTCGCACCGCTCAGGTGAAACAGAAGATAGCACAATTGCTGATCTTGCTGTGGCACTGAACACGGGCCAGATCAAAACAGGTTCAGCTTCACGTTCAGACCGGATGGCGAAGTACAACCAACTGATCCGTATTGAAGAAGAGTTAGGCGAAGTTGCTTACTTCCCTGGCCGTAAATTCTAATACTATAGCGATCAAATACAGAAAGCCAGAGCAACACGCTCTGGCTTTTTTCGTTTACTTATGTCTGCACACACAGGCATTACCACACGGATACAGCTTAAACGAATAATGATTAACTTTTTTCTCTATCTTCGTATCACTTTTTAAACTTTATGCTGAACAAACTACCAAAGCCGTTCCGTAATTTTTTTGTGCTGACAACCATCATATTCTTTGTATGGATGTTGTTGTTGGATCCAAACAATCTGATCGCCAGGTTCCAGTTGCGTTCTAAACTTCGTTCACTGGAAAATGAAAAGGAATACTACGAAGAGAAGATCAAGGAAGTAGAGAAGGATCGCGATGAACTTTTTGGTGATAAGGAATCCGTTGAGAAGTTCGCCCGTGAAAAGTATTTAATGAAGAAAGAGACAGAAGATATTTTTATAGTAGAAGAAGTGGATTAAAATAAAATCCATCGCCCGGCAATAGGGGTAAGTCTTCT
>CBIHOZ010000258.1:0-7453 GCA_966211525.1 uncultured Chitinophaga sp.
ATATATATTTGAAAAATTTATACAGCATCTTTCCATTACGGTTACGGAAATGTTCCGCGACCCATCGTTCTACTTTTCGCTTCGTACTAAAATCATGGATGCGCTTACGGTGTATTCAACCATCAAAATCTGGATTGCCGGATGTGCCACCGGAGAAGAAGCATACTCCGTTGCCATTCTGCTGAAAGAAAATAATTTACTGGACCGCACCATCATCTACGCTACTGATATCAACCAGCAATCGCTCAAGATAGCCCGCGAGGCCATTTACCCGGTAGCAAATATGAAACTATATACCGCTAACTATATAACATCCGGTGGCGAGCGTTGCTTTTCAGAGTACTATACAACAAAGTATAATTTCAGCATGTTTGATAAATCGCTGCGGCACAATATTGTATTCGCACCGCACAACCTGGCCGTTGATCAGACCTTTGGTGAATTTCAATTTATACTTTGCCGCAACGTGCTTATCTATTTCAATCAGCACTTGCAGAATCGTGTAATCGACCTGTTCTATCAATCGTTGAGCAACGCAGGGTTCCTGGGGTTAGGTAGTAGAGAAACTCTTTTATTTACCGACAAAAAGGAATACTTTAAGGAGATAGACGAGAAAGAAAATTTATACATGAAAGAAGAGTGTGCCAGCAATGGCCATGCATAACGTGCAATATAAAAACTGGTTCCCTATGGAGGCGCTTACAAATCGAACAGCTGCAATTCTTCTGGTAGACGACCGTCCGGAAAATATACTGGTAATGGAGGAGTTGCTGACGAAAGAAGGAAGGGTATTCTTTAAAGCCAATACCGGTAATGAAGCACTGAAGATAGCTTTGCAACACGAAATCGATCTTATTATACTCGATGTACAGATGCCCGGCATGGATGGTTTTGAAGTAGCCAACATTCTGAAGTCTAAAAAGCAGACGCGTGATATACCGATTATCTTTGCTTCGGCAGAAAAGAAAGGCAACAACTTTATGATCAAAGGTCTTGAAGAAGGTGCTGTCGATTACCTGTATAAACCATTGGACCGCGCTGTTACCCGCGCCAAAGTAGATGTGCTGCTAACGCTATATCTGCAAAAGAAAGAACTCATTGAAAAGAACAACATCCTCGAAAAGTCTGCACTGCTTATCAACAACTGTGTAGACATCATCGGTATAATGGATGCTACTACGTTTAACATTGAAGAAGTAAATCACGCCTTTACCAACCTGCTGGAATATACTCCGGACGAACTGCACGGCAGATCACTGCTTACCCTCGTGTCGGAAGAAGACCAGCGCAGGTTACAACAACTGCAGACGCAACACGATGAACGTATTCTGTTCGAGACAAAGTCCTATAGCAAAACACAAAAGCCTGTGTGGCTGCAATGGAATGTTGTAAACAAAAAAGGTAAATGGTTTTTCAATGCACGCAACATTACCGCTATA
Organism: uncultured Chitinophaga sp.; assembly: GCA_966211525.1. Lineage (GTDB taxonomy): Bacteria > Bacteroidota > Bacteroidia > Cytophagales > Cyclobacteriaceae > Ohtaekwangia. The sequence goes on from CBIHOZ010000258.1 coordinate 1,440, forward strand.
AAGGAATCGGAGAAAATACGAAACCACCTGGCAACGATCGTGAAGCAATCGCGTGATGCCACCTATATACACAACAGCAACGGAGATATACTTTCGTGGAATGAAGGTGCGCAGCAGATGTATGGTTACTCGGAGGAAGAAGCTCTCACTCTGAAAATTTGGGAACTGGTGCCGGCTGATCTGCAGCCGGAAGCACAAGAACTGATGCGCTATGTATTGAGCGGAGAAAAAATAGAATCGCGCGAGACTAAACGCATCACCAAATCAAAATCTATACTGGATGTTCTTCTTTCGTCCTCTCCTATTGTCGATACTACCAGTGGTGAAGTTTCCATTGCTATAACGGAACGCGACATTACCAATGAAAAACTTACCGGTGAGCAGATACGCCAACTTACCATACGACTTCAGAATAATATAGTACAGCTCGAAGCTGCCAACCAGGAACTGGAATCATTCTCATATTCCGTATCACACGATCTTCGTGCTCCGTTACGCGCAGTGAGCGGCTATACCAATATACTGGAGGAAAGCTATATTCAGAACCTGGATGATGAAGCGAAAACTATTTTCAATACCATTCAGAAGAATGTGAAGAAAATGGGACAGTTGATTGACGACTTGCTGGACTTTTCGAGACTGGGCCGGAAGGAAGTTCCGAAACTCGCTGTGAACATGGTGCAACTGGTAGAGCGCGTTATTGCAGATATTAATCACAACACTACCCATCAGGCAACGATACGGCTGGGCGCCTTGCATCCGAGCTATGGCGATCATGCGTTACTCACGCAGGTATGGATAAACCTTATCTCCAACGCAATCAAGTATTCCGGTAAAACCGAAACTCCGGAAATCGAGATCGGCTCTACAAGAAACGATCATGAAACTATATATTTTGTAAAAGACAATGGTGTTGGATTTGACATGCGATACGTTGACAAACTCTTTGGTGTCTTTCAACGACTGCACAGCGTACGCGAATTCGAAGGTACCGGTATAGGACTCGCCATCATCAAACGTATCATATCCAAACACGGTGGCAACGTATGGGCAGAAGGCGAAGTAAATAAAGGAGCTTGTTTCTATTTTTCGTTACCCGATAAAAATCCGGCAGCTTCGCAATGGTAAAGCTATATAGGTTGTGTTACAAATTGTTTTAAATACTCTATGGCGTCCTTCTGGTCTGTAAACAAACGGCTGGGCGTTATGGGCTTGTTCAGACCAAGGTAAATATTACCGATGATCTTTGACATAGGACTATCGACTACAACGGCTACGGCACGCGCATAGGAAGAACCTTCTTTAGCAAGGTAATTACGGGCTTCTTTATCGGCACTCTTCATACCGCGTATGTCACAATATATCGGGAAGTCTTGTTGCTTTTGAAACCGGACGCGATCCTCTACAATTTTCCGGGCCGCTTCGAGGCTTACAACTGAGTTAGGTTTATAAACGAAATATACAATGCCTGCTTCAATCCAGAAACTGGCATATTCATTTTCAAACCGTGGTTTATCCATAGTATTCGTTAATGTTTATAAATATAAAACATTTAGTCAATTTTCCATTCGTTGCGGTGCTTTATAGAATTATACTCCGTTCGATAAAAGATCAATTCGTCCTGTTGATTTACTAAAAAGATAAGCTATATGGCACTATCTTTAATATAGTTCAGACACCACCATCATACCTATCTATGGCTAAATTCAAGCACAATAATTTTCTGGACACCGTTGACGAAGTATTCACCGATGCCATGAAAAGCGGAGTTCTTCATTTATACTCTGAAGACGAACAGTTTACCGGCAGACGCATTCGCATAGGCGATCGCGATCTTTTCCACTTTGGTACAACGGGGTACCTGGGGCTCGAACAAGACCCGCGGCTTAAGCGCGCAGCCATTGAAGCGATCGAGAAATACGGAACGCAATTTCCATTGTCCAAATCGTATGTCTCATTCGTTCTTTACCGTGCGCTCGAAGAACGACTCTTTCAAATGTACAGTAACCCTATCGTTGTTACTAAAAACAGCACCCTGGGTCACATTGGTGTAATTCCGTGCGTTGTGCGTGATGAAGACGCTGTCATCATCGATCACCAGGCGCACTGGAGCATGCACAACGCCTGTCAGTTATTAAAACCACGCGGTATACCTGTAGAATTAATTCGCCATAGTAACCTGGAGATGCTCGAAGACAAAATCAAAGAGCTCAGCACACGCTGCAGTAAAATCTGGTATCTGGCCGATGGTATATATTCCATGTATGGTGATTGCGCTCCCATACCGGAGCTGATGTATCTCTACAATAAATACCCGCAGCTCCATTTATACTTTGATGATGTACACGGTATGAGCTGGGTAGGTAAACATGGTACAGGCTATGTTATGGATCAGTTGAAAACACTGCCCGAACGTGTCTTGCTCTTTGGTACATTAAGTAAATCATTTGGTGCGAGCGGAGCTGTACTTGTATGCTCGGATCCTGATATGCACCGGAGAATAAAAACATTCGGAGGGCCGCTCACTTTTTCGGCACAGCTTGAGCCTGCCTCAGTAGCAGCAGCGTGCGCATCGGCAGATATACATTTATCCGATGAGATATACGTTATGCAGAATCAACTGGCCGATAACATTCATTACTTCAACGCTCTGCTGAGTCGTACAGACCTCCCGTTGATCGAAAAAAATAACTGTCCTGTATTTTATATAGGCACCGGTATGCCGGTTACCGGCTATAATTTTGTAAACCGATTGATGAAGGAAGGCTTCTTTGTAAACCTGGGTATATATCCTGGTGTACCGGTAAAAAATACGGGTGTACGCCTCACGATATCGCGACACAACCAGCGTGAAGAAATGAAAGCACTGGTAGAAGCCATGGTATATCATTACCCGAAATCACTAGAAGATACAGCCACTACGCGCAACAAAGTAAGAAAGGCTTTCCACCTGCCGATAGAACCTGTAAAAGACCAGGAAGATATAGTACCGGTAAAAGAAGACCTTACTGTACAACACGAAACAACGGTGCAGGCGCTGGATAGAACAGAGTGGAACACATGGATGGGTGCCAATAGCGTATTTGATTGGGACGGACTGCGTTTTCTCGAGGACACGTTTCATAATAATGAACGCGATGAACACAACTGGTCGTTTCACTATATCATTATCCGTGACAAACAGCAACAGGTTGTACTCGCTACATTTTTCTGTCAGGCATTATGGAAAGATGATATGCTTGCACCCGCGGCTGTCTCGCGGCAGATTGAAGAGAAGCGAAAACAGAATCCCTACCATCTCACCTCATCGGTGCTGGCCATGGGATCGCTCTTTACCGAAGGCGAGCAATGCTATATAAATCGTGAGCATACTGCGTGGAATGATGCGCTGCGATTACTGCTTCATCATTTGGAAGTGGTAGATGAAAAACTGAATACATCGATGCTGGTGCTTCGCGATTTCAAACCGGATGAAACGCTGAATGAGTTTTTCCACAACCAGGGATTCATTAAAGTAGATATGCCTGAATCGTGTATCGTTGAGAGTATAGATTGGAAAACACCGGAAGAATATCTTGCTACATTATCAGCGCGATCGCGCAAGCATTTCCGAAGTGATATACAACCCTTCGAGAAGTATTTTGATATTGAGCATAAACAAACGGCAAGTGAATACGATATCGATGTATTTTATACCCTCTATGAAAATGTACGTTCGCGTAACTTTGATCTCAACACCTTCTCATTCCCGCGGAAACTCTTTGCTAACATGTCTCAAGACCCCAACTGGGAATTTATTGTCGCCTATTTGAAAAAAGAATACGATCCGCGCGAAGAGCGTATACCGGTAGGTGTTATGTTCTGTTATAAGAATCTGAACACAACGTATGTGCCTTCCTTCATTGGCATGGACTACGAATACATTCAACAGTACCAGGTATACCGTCAGTTACTATATCAAACGATCAGACGTGCACAACAACTCGGCTTCCAGAAAATTGATTTCGGCATGACGGCTGCCTTCGAGAAAAGAAAAGTTGGTGCTACCATTATTCCGAAAGTTGCCTATGTACAACCAAAAGACAATTTTACATTGGAGCTCGTAAGTGGTATTCAAAACAACAACGTTCACGCATAATATTTCTGCCACCATACTATGGCTGCGAGGCAATTATAGAATCCGGTAAGTCTGCCGGATTCTTTTTTTATTACTTGTAGCACATTTACCCCGTAAAAGATATCGCCTTACAAAACGGGGAAATAACTATATAGTTAAAAACAATGCCAACCACTCATCCGAATTATCTGCCGGAAAAAAGCATACTGACAGATTGCAAAGTATAGCACTTCGGTACAACATTTTTATAGTACCGCTATATCTTAAACGCAACATTCATGGCAAAAAAGAATCTCTCTGTCATTATCGTGATCACGCTGGTTGTTTTTGGAGTTTTCGTTTGGCTCCAGTATCGAAATTTCAAACAGGAAAAGATAAGCCATGAACAGGTTGTATCAGCCGACTCAATAAAACATTTGTGGTATAAGAACAGCATCATCTATACACTGGACGTAGAAGTATTTAAGGACAGTGATAACGATGGCTGCGGTGACTTTAAAGGGCTGACTTCGCGGCTGGGCTATATCGACTCGCTCGGAGCAGATGCTATATGGCTTGCTCCCTTTCAACCAACACCCAACCTCGATGATGGATACGATGTAAGTGATTACTATACCATTGATAAACGGTATGGATCTTGGGAAGACTTTAATGCGTTCATGCAACGCGCCAAAGCCATGAACATGAAAGTACTCATGGACCTGGTTGTAAACCACACTTCGAATAAACATCCGTGGTTTCAGGAAGCTCGGAAGAATAAAAATTCTCCCTACTATCAATGGTATATATGGAGTAAAGAATTACCGGAGAATTATAATGTAGGGATGGTGTTTCCGGGTGTTCAAAAAACAATCTGGACGTACGATACAACGGCCGGTGAATTTTACTATCACCGCTTCTACTCATTTCAGCCTGATCTTAATACGCAAAATCCTGCCGTGCAAAATGAAGTGAAGAAGGTGATCAAGTTCTGGATGGATCGCGGCATTAATGGTTTCAGACTGGACGGTGTGCCGTTCTTCATAGAGGTACCGCAGAAGAAAGGCGAGAAGTTCGAGCATCAATATGAAATGCTCAAAGAAATGCGACAGTATGTTAACTCACTTGATGAAGATGCCATTATACTCGGTGAAGCCAATGTACTTCCGAATGAAAACAAGGATTTCTTTGGCGAGAAAGGTGACGGTATGCATATGATGTTTAATTTCTTTGTGAACCAGCATTTGTTCTATGCACTGGCAGCCGGAGATGTAGGGCCGTTAAAAAATGCGCTGGAACGAACAAAGACTATACCGCGCGATGCAGCGTGGGGACAGTTTCTGAGGAATCATGACGAAGTTGATCTTGGCAGATTAAGCAACCGCGAACGCGAGGAAGTATACGCTAAGTTTGGTCCGGAAAAAAACATGCAGCTATACGATCGTGGTATTCGCAGAAGACTCGCCCCGATGATGAATAATAACCGAAAGCAACTTGAGCTCGCCTATAGTATATTATTTGCATTACCCAGTACTCCTGTGTTACGGTATGGCGATGAGATCGGCATGGGCGATGACCTGCGCTTGCAGGAACGACTGTCGGTGCGAACACCGATGCAATGGAACGAAACTAAAAATGCAGGTTTCACAAACAACGATAAGGCTGTACGCCCGGTTATCAACAGCGGTCCGTTTGGCTATAAAGACGTAAATGTAGCGGACGAATTAAAAGACGAGCAATCATTACTGCACTGGACGATGCGCATGACAAAGCTTCGTAAAGACTGCCCCGAGATCGCCTATGGCACCTGGGAAATACCCGACACTGGTTCGGACAACGTTCTTGCTATTCGCTATACCTGGCATGGTCGCGAACTATTGGTCGTGCACAACTTCAGCAACGAAGAGAAGGAAGTAAA
>CBIHOZ010000259.1:0-7422 GCA_966211525.1 uncultured Chitinophaga sp.
ATAGAGTTTATGTCCGCCAAATTCATCACGAATGTGTCGCAGGTTTCGATACCCCAACGATGAAACGGGGCGATACGAATTATTCAACACATAGCAATCGAGATCACCATCTTTATCATAATCAAAAAAAGCAGCGTGTGTTGAGAAGCCACGATCGGCCAGTCCGTATTCTTCTGCGCGATCGGTAAAGGTTAAGTTACCATTGTTGATGAAGAGCTCGTTCTCACGTTTACCTCCACTTACATCGCCTGCGTTGCAAACATATATATCCAGCAAACCATCGGCATTAACATCGGCAATGCTCACTCCGGTAGACCATATCTTGTTTCCTTTCACTCCGGCCTTTTCTGTGATGTCTTCAAACTTCCAGTTGCCTTTGTTCAGGTATAGCTTGTTATCGCCCATGTTGGAGGTGATATATACATCGGCAAGACCATCATTATTAAAATCACCTATACCAACGCCACCACCGTTGTAGTAATTACGATACCGGAAAACATCAAAGTCTTCCTTGAGTATAAGATTATTTTCAAATGTAATTCCTGTTTCTGCAGAAGGCAGACGTTGAAAAAGTGTATTTTTTACAGGGGCGGATTCTTCGCTGTCTTTGCTGCATGCCACAACAACCAACACGAGAGCTACCAGAAAAAATCGATGCATGCTGAGATTATATAACACGGCTGAAAAATAAAAAAAGAAGGCAAGTAATATGCACTTGCCCTCTTTAAAAATTAGAAATACATCTATTGATCTTTCCTAATTAACAGTAAAATTATCGGATGATGTACCCGTTTTCTCATCTACTGTTACAGATACTTTTCCAGTCGTTGCACCTTCAGGAACAATAACTGTTAATGATGTTGCTGATGCTTCGGAGATCGTTGCTGTAACGCCGTTGAACTTCACCACATTGTTCGCTGCCGTAGGACTGAAATTTGTTCCTGTAATAACTACAGTCGCGCCTACAATGCTGTTCTTAGGTGTAAAGCTGGTTACCGCCGGACTCAGCGCAGTAAAATCTGCCGGTGAGGTTGCAACACTTGAAACGCCTTGTACTTCAACAGTAATTTTTCCAGTCGTTACACCTTCCGGTACTTTTACCGTTAATGATCTGGCTGCTGCACTGGTTGGAGTCTCCGCTGTTATACCATTAAACTTCACAATGTTTTGTGAAGGCGTTGTACTGAAATTTACTCCTTTGATTGTAACCGTAGCACCATCAGCACCATTGCCGGTATTCGGAGTAAAACTCAAAATAACGGGAGCCGGTGTACCTGCAGTTACGGCAAAAGAAGATGCTGAAGTTCCGGTATGACCATCCACTTCAACAGAGATCTGTCCGCTCGTTGCACCCGCTGGTACCAGTGCCTGGATGGAGGTAGAAGATATCTCCAACGTCTCTGCTTCAACACCGTTGAACTTTACCGTTGTAGGTTTTGTCGTGCTGAAGTATCTGCCCGAGATCGTAACAAATGTTCCGACAGGACCACCTGCGGTTGGTGAGAATGCAGTAACCATCGGATCACCAACAGTAGCATCTTCCTCATCGCAAGCTTGTAGCAACCATACTGCGACAACCGCACTAAGCGCTAAAAAATATCTGATATTTATTTTTTCTATAAGTCTGCTCATAAAGTAGAAAGTTAAATGAAATTATTCGCCTACATATCCGGGATATCCCTTGTTCTGTTTCAGGTTTGGATTGGAATCCAACGCCTGTTGAGGAATAGGATATAGTACACGAAATGATTCGGTGTTGTTTTTATCCTGCCATGTATTATTGAATGTACCGAATCGGATCTGGTCATTCCTTCTTAATCCTTCCCAGTATAACTCTCGGCCACGCTCAGCTAATATATCAGCCTCTGTAATGGAACCGAGTGCTGAAGCTCCGCGAAGCGTACGAAGAGCATTTATCTGTGTGAGTGCAGTAGCATTGTCGCCTTTCCGGAAGAGAGCTTCGACTTTCATCAGGTATACATCTGCATAACGCAGAAATATATACTTGCCTTTATCCAGCGGGTGATACTTGATTACACGGATACCTGCCTCGGTAGACGCACCGGACAGTGGTACTTCTGGCGTAAACGCAAGCGGCTGACTATTTCTTGCATTGATGATGATTGAACCATCATCTTTATACTGTTGTCCGATAAGGAATCCGCGTCCTAATCCGGAGTATAATGTTCCGTTCGGATTTGCTGCGATACCTTTTCTGACATCATCGTCTTCAAACGTAGCATAGAAATCTGCGAGCGTTGCAAAACCATTCCATCCGTCCGGATTGTTATTGTAGTGCAAAGTCATTCTATACCGGTTTTCAGGTGTACCGGTAGGACTCGTAAAGATTATCTCTTTCTGAGCAGATGTAGTAAAGTTAACGAAGTACTGATCTTCCAATCCATAGCCTAATGCAGCTACCTGGTTGGCATACTCAATAACTTTGTCCATATCTGCATTATCAAATGTATACGGACCTTCTGGTGCAGAAGCCAGGTATACCGCTTTATTCAAATATAGTCTTGCCAGCATGGTATAAGCCGCTGCCTTCGATGCTTTTGAATTTTCAGATGAAGGCGCAGGACTTGGCAGGTTTGGAAGCGCTTCTTCGAGGTCTTTCACGATGAAAGCAAACGCTTCAGCGCGGGTTAAAACTCTCGGGTTTACATCTACTCCTTCTCCTACTTCCCTGAATGGAACTTTACCATATAAATCCATTACGTGCCACATGAAAAAGGCACGCAGGAATTTAGCTTCTGCGGCTTCCTGTGCTGAAGGACTGGAAGCAAGTACCTGATTACATTTGTAAGCGCGCTGGTTCAATTGGTTCCATGCATTTACAACATAGGTGTGCGTTGGATCCCAGGTGTGCTGGTATAATTGCCTCCATACACCATTGTCGCCCCAGTCTGTTCCACGCGTTGGTGGTATCATTTCATCCGTAGTGTGCTCGTAGAGAGCATATACTCCGGCCTGATCAGTAAAGGCGCTCAAATCACTATATGTACCGGCAAGAATCTCTGTGGGGTTTCCGGCTGTTGTTCCTCCTGAACCATCTATCACAATAGAATCTACTTCGTCTGTCTCAAGATTAGTACATGCCGAAAAAGTAAGCAGCACGCTAAGGCTACCCAATAAAAAGTGTTTTGAAAATTTATTGTAAGTCATAAATTTTTATTTAAAAGACACATTAACACCAAATGTAAATACCCTCGCCCGCGGATACGATGTATAATCTATACCTGCAGAAGGGACACCATCAATAGATTTGTTTGTGTTAACTTCTGGATCCTGTCCGGAGTAATCTGTAATAACAAACAGGTTCTGTCCGGTAACAAAGAATCGAAGTGATGATATAAATGTATTCTGTGTATTTACATTATATCCCAACGTTACATTTTGCAGTCTTACAAACGATCCGTTTTCCAGGAAGCGTGTAGAAACATCCGGAGAACTTACGCGGGTCTCCCCACTGTTCACTACATCTGTTGTCGTATTTCTTCCGCTGGCCAATGCACCTGCTGTGAAGAATGCGTTTGCTGTGTTGTTATATATTTTATGTCCGAACTGACCGGAGAAGAAGAAACTCAGATCTAACGATTTATACTTTAAGTTGTTTGTTAAACCGGCGATCGTTTTAGGAAGCGGGCTATCACCCGTAAACTCCTGCACGTCTGAATCGTCTCTGTATTCTTGTAAACCGTTCTCATCAAATCCTATAAACGGACGGAGATAGAATGCATACAATGGCTGTCCTCCGGCAATACGCTGTGCATACGCTTCTGACAAACCCTGACCATTAATTCTACCGGTGTTAATAAGACCTGTGAAATTTCGCACTTCGTTCTTGTTGAACGCTACGTTACCATTAACAGTCCAGCTGAAATCGGTTTGAGACACGGCATCAAACTCCAATGAAAGTTCAAGACCTTTGTTGATAACTTCTGCATCAAGATTTTTCCAAACGAATGGCTGCACAGCAGGTTGCGCACTGGTAACCTGGATCAACAGATCGTTCGTAGTTTTATAGTAGTAATCGATCGATCCCCGTATACGGTTTTCCAAAAATCCATAATCGATACCTGCATTTATCTGCGATGTGGACTCCCATTTCAGCGAAGGGTTTTGAAAGGCAACGCCACTCAACGCACCACCATCCATATTTCCTTCGTTGGTAATGTTCCAGTCATTGTAACGCTGACGCTCCTGATACAGGTTGTGCGGAATTTCCTGGTTACCGGTTATACCATAACCAACGCGCAGATTCAAATCCGAGAACAACTCCGGAACAAAACCTTCATCTATAACTCTCCATTTGAAAGCTGCTGAAGGAAAGTATCCATACTTGTTATCACCACCGAATTTTGTTGAACCGTCAGCACGTAATGTTGCAGTAACTATATATTTATCACTAAACGTCAGGTTAGCACGACCAAAGAATGACTGAAGTTCGTCAGTAACATTTGATGAGTTTCCACCAGCTGCTGAAATTTTACCTGCAGTCTGATCAGCAGACGCGAGGTTGTTAATCATTTGATCCAGATCGTTTGTTCTGAAGTTTGTATACTGTGCAGAACGTGTAGATTTCTGGAAGCTCTGATATGAATACCCTACGATAGCATTCAGTTTTGTTTTACCGAAATCAGTGTCGTACGTAAAATAGTTTTCCCACAGCGTATTGTCTGTTTCGATATCGTTGAGATATAGTCTTCCTTTATCTTTAATACCTGTTACAAACAAATCTTTTGAGAATGCTGTCTTTCTGGATGATATAGATTTATCAAATCCAACCACAGTTTTAAACGACAAACCTTTTACGATCTGAAGTTCAGCAGAGATATTACCAAGACCTCTGATTGTATTTGTATAGTCTTTGGAATAAGCCAGGATAGCAGCCGGGTTCGGTTCGTTATTGCTGATCTGGTAATAACTTCCATCGGGATTCTTTACAGGGAAAGTTGGGTTTGCCTTTAACGCAGAACCAATCAAATCGCCTTCGAAGCCAGAGTTATCAGTAACCGGTGCACCATTATCAAGTGTCTTCGCCAATGTTAATTGAGAAGCAACTTTCAGACGATCGTTGATAAAGCTTTTTGATCCGTTGAATCGTGCTGTATATCTTTTCAAACCTGATATGCGCACAATACCTTCCTGATCCATATAGCCCAGTGACAATCTGTAGTTGCTTGTTTTATCACCAGCACCAAAAGAAAGGTTGTGATTGTGCGTTACAGCGGTTCTTAAGATCTGGTCTTGCCAATCCGTTTCAGAACCGCCATCAACAGTTGGTACAGCAGCTGCTCCGTTGAATTTTTCATAGGCAGACAAGAAGCCCTCGCGATCAAGCAAGTCGTACTTCTTGGTAATTTTACCAAAGCTCAAATTATAGGAGTAGTCAAGAGCAGATGTAGCGCCTTTACCGGTTTTTGTTGTAATGATTACAACACCGTTCGCACCTCTTGAACCATATATAGCCGTAGCAGATGCATCTTTCAATATATCTATACTCGCTATATCATTCGGGTTAAGAAAATTCAACGGGTTACGGGCTGAACTGCTACCTAAACCAGCACCAGAACCACCGGCTGTTACATCATCACCACTCAGCGGCACACCATCAACCACGAATAACGGATTATTACCGCCTCGTACAGATGACGTACCACGAATACGGATGTTGATACCAGCACCCGGTTCACCACTGGCTGATGTAATCTGCACACCTGCCGCGCGACCTTGAATTAATTGTTCAGGAGAATTGATAACACCTGCGTTGAAGTCGCCAGGTTTCAAAGATACCAACGCACCGGTTGCATCTTTCTTTTCTATCTGACCATAACCTATAACAACTACTTCTGAGAGTGCTGTCACGTCAGATCCCATCGCTACATCAACGGTCGATCTGCCATTCACGACAACTTCCTGTGATTGATAGCCTACAAATGAAAAAACAAGTGTAGCTGTACCAGGAACTGTAATTGAAAAATTACCATTCGCATCCGTCACTGTACCATTGCTTGTTCCTTTTTCGATAATGTTTACTCCGGGCAATCCTGATCCATCGTCAGCCGCAGTAACTTTTCCTGTTACAGTACTCTGAGACCACGCAACGGTGGTAATCAGAAAAAGTAGAACCGTAAGATACCTGCTTACATACAGATAAAATTTTGTCATACATTTTTGGTTTGGGTTAAAAAACTATTCGATCTCTCACGCAAATCATTCGCTCCAATGCACACGTTTGAAATCAACTATTAAGATAGGAAGATATTTTCCATAATGTCACGATAAATATCATAAAAATTAACTGGAAACGGTTTCGCAATCGTTTCCAAAAAGTAAATCTATAATTTCGCTAGGCGTGTTAATGTGCTTTTTGAATTTTTGCCAACCGGCAGTGATGCTGTTTAACCAGGCAACCAAACCCATTCAAAATGAAAATTAAATACCGCATTCTATCCATTCTCTTGTGTGTGACAACGCTCGGGCTACGGGCTCAAGCTCCTGAAATCTACCCTCCGCACTGGTGGACAGGCATGAAACACAACAACATTCAACTCCTCGTGAAGTCAACCGATGCACAGTTCGGCAAGAGTGACGTAACCATTCAGTACAACGGTGTTACGCTGACGAAAGTAAACCGGCTCGAGAACGGAAAGTATCTTGCACTCGACATTGCTATAGCTCCGGAGGCTGCGGCCGGTAACGCTGTTATACTTTTTAAAAACGGCAAGAAAACTCAAAAAGTAAATTTTCCGCTGAAGGCGCGCGACAAGAATCGCGTGTATGCACAAGGTGTAACTTCTGCTGACTTTATATACCTGGCGATGCCCGATCGCTTCAGCAATGGTGATCCAACCAACGATAAAGTAAAAGGTATGCGCGATCAATCACTAAATCGCGACTCTATATTTCATCGTCATGGCGGAGACTTGCAAGGATTGATCAACCACCTCGATTATCTGCAGGATCTTGGCGTTACAACGGTATGGCTAACACCTGTGCTCGAAAATGATATGCCGGATCGTACCGAACACGGCTATGCCATTACCAATCATTATAAAGTTGATCCACGCCAGGGTGGTGATGCTCTCTATAAAAAATTAAGTGATGAACTGCACAAGCGAAACATGAAGCTTATACAGGATGCAGTATATAATCACGTTGGTCTTTATCATTTTTTTGTGCAGGATAAACCTACCCACGACTGGCTGCACGAATGGCCGAGCTATACCAACACAACCTATAAAGATCAGCCACTCTTCGACATCCATGCTGCAAAAACAGATCAACAACGTATGAGCGATGGATGGTTTACACGTTTTATGCCCGATGTAAATCAGCATAACCCTTACGTTTCAAACTTCCTGATACAGCATGCACTCTGGAGTGTTGAAGAGTTTGGTGTTGACGGATGGCGCA
>CBIHOZ010000260.1:0-7324 GCA_966211525.1 uncultured Chitinophaga sp.
AAAATCATACTAGCAAATAACACACTATACTGCCATGAATAGGGATCCGAAAACGTAGATCCTATATAAGCTCCTACATCGCTATCATTCCAGATACCCGCCAACAAAGCAGGAATAAACATAAGAGCCTGCGCGAAAATGATTGGCATTACACCTGCTGAGTTCAATTTCAGAGGAATAAAGTCGCGCTTGCCTCCATATAATTTATTACCAATAACCTGTTTCGCATATTGGATAGGTATCCTGCGAGTAGCCTGCGTTAATGCTATAACCGCTACTACTATACCGAAGAGAGCAAAAATCTCGATAATAAAGAATATTGCTTTTCCGGGAAACTTGTCTGATACTTCAGATACCAACGCCAATGGAAGTCTTGAAACTATACCAATCATGATCAGCATCGAGATACCATTGCCTATACCCTTGTCTGTTATACGCTCACCCAACCACATACAGAACATTGTACCTGCGATGATCAGAACAAGCGAAGTAACATAGAACATAGTACCCGGTGTTGTAATAACAGCCGGATCGATTGTTCCTTTTAAATAACTATATCCTTGGAATACTGTAATAACGATCGTCAATACGCGTGTCAGCTGATTCAATCTCTTACGACCTGATTCACCTTCCTTCTGGAGCTTCTGAAAATAGGGTACAGCAAATGTTAAAAGCTGTACAATAATAGAAGCCGAGATATAGGGCATTATACCCAACGCAAATATTGACGCGTTGTTAAATGCACCCCCCAGAAATGTATTCAGGTATCCCAAAATACCACTGGTATTTCTGGTTGGATCCAATAAGTTTGGATCTATACCTGGCAATACAATGAAAGATCCGAGTCTGAATATGATCAGGAATCCAATTGTATTCAGGATTCTGACTCTCAGATCTTCAATTGAAAAGATGTTCTTTATGGTCTGAAAGAATCGCTTCATTACTTAACCGTTGTAGCAGTTCCGCCTACTTTTTCAATTGCTTGTGTTGCTGTTGCAGAGAAAGCGTGTGCTTCTACACTCACTTTGGCTTTAAGTTCACCTCTGCCTAAAACTTTAACTTTATCATTTTTACCAATAACACCATTCTCTACCAACACTTGCAAAGTTAATGCATTGGTTTTAGCCTTCTCAGCCAAACCTTCAAGAATGTCCAAATTAACAGCCTTGAAGTATTCTTTATTGTTATTCTTGAATCCGAACTTAGGCACTCGGCGTTGCAGTGGCATCTGTCCACCTTCAAAACCGGCCTTCTTAGAATAACCAGATCTTGACTGAGCACCTTTGTGACCACGTCCTGCTGTGCTTCCGCCAGAACCCTGACCACGGCCAAGACGCTTATTTGTTTTTGTAGAACCTTCAGCAGGTTTAAGTGTATGCAGCTTCATCTTAGAGTTCTTTTACGGTGATCAAATGATTCACTTTTGAAATCATTCCAGCAATCTGAGGAGTTAACTCTACCTCTACTGCTTTATTGATTTTGCCGAGGCCCAATGCAATCATAGTACGCTGTTGAGTCTCAGGTCTCTTAATCATGCTTCTGGTTTGAATAATCTGTACTTTCGCCATGATGCTTAACCGTTAAATACTTTCGACAATGAAACTCCTCTGTTCTTAGCAACAGTATATGCATCGCGCATGCTAGTTAATGCTTTGAAAGTAGCCTTCACCACGTTGTGTGGGTTTGAAGAGCCTTTTGACTTAGCCAACACATTGTGTACGCCAGCACTTTCCAAAACAGCACGCATTGCACCACCTGCGATTACTCCTGTACCAGGAGAAGCAGGCTTCAGTAGTACAAAACCACCACCGAATTTACCGAGCGATTCATGAGGAACTGTTCCTTTGATGATCGGAACTTTAACCAGATGCTTCTTTGCATCATCGATGCCTTTTGTGATAGCATCAGTTACCTCGTTGGCTTTACCAAGTCCGTAACCTACAACTCCGTTGCCATCACCTACTACAACGATCGCTGCGAAGCTGAATCTACGACCACCCTTCACCACTTTTGCAACACGCTCAATGGCTACTACGCGTTCTTTCAGATCGATTTCGCTGGCTTTTACTGTGCTAATATTGCTTACTGACATATTTCAGTTCTTAGAATTTTAATCCACCTTCTCTGGCTCCTTCTGCCAAAGCTTTAATATTTCCATGGTACAGATACCCGTTACGGTCAAAAACAATCGACTCAATTCCAGAAGCAATTGCCTTTTCAGCAATCTTCTTTCCTACATTCTTTGAGTTTTCGATGTTTAATTTCGACTTCTCACCAAGTTCAGATGTTGAAGCAGATACAACTGTAACGCCTTTTACATCATCAATAACCTGTACATAAAGTCCGCGATTGCTTCTGAAAACCGACAATCTTGGGCGTTCCGAAGTTCCGTTGATTCTTTTACGAACACCGGCCTTTATTCTCTCGCGTCTTTCTCTATTCTTGCCTGCCATAGCTTTATTGCTCTATGATGCTTTATTAGTTTAATTATTTAGCAGCAGCTTTACCAGCTTTTCTGCGAACGAACTCACCGGTGAAGCGAATACCTTTACCTTTGTACGGTTCAACTTTACGGAGTGATTTAATTTTTGCAGCAACCTGACCGATCAATTGCTTGTCAATTCCTTCCAGGATAATAGTAGGATTCTGACCTTTTTCCTGAATGGCCTGTACCTTAATTTCAGAAGGTACTGCCAGGAATACGTTGTGTGAATAGCCTAAGCTAAGTTCCAAAACGTTTGATTGTGCCGTTGCCTTATAACCTACACCAACGAGTTCAAGTTGATGCTTATATCCTTTTGATACACCTTCGATCATGTTAGCGATCAGTGCGCGGTATAAACCATGCATTGATTTATGACGCTTCTGTTCGGTAGGACGTTCAACTGTTATTGTTCCGTCTTCCTGCTTTATTGCAAAATCAGGATCGATTGACTGGTGTAATTCGCCCTTAGGACCTTTTACACTTACTTTGTGATTAGCAAAGTTAAACGTAACACCTGACGGGATCGAAACTGGTTTATTACCTATACGTGACATTTGCTTATCTCTTTATTAGTAAACGTAACATAATACCTCACCGCCTACATTCAGCGTGCGTGCTTCTTTGTCTGTAATTACTCCTTTCGAAGTTGACAAAATAGCTACTCCTAAACCATTCAATACTCGAGGTAATGAGCTAGTGTCAGCATAGGTTCTAAGACCTGGTGTGCTTATACGCTCCAACTTTGTGATTGCTGATTGTTTAGTTTCAGGATTGTATTTCAACGCAATCTTGATAGTACCTTGTCTGTCAGCAACATCCTCGAACTTATAGTTCAGGATATAACCCTTATCAAAAAGAACCTTTGTGATTTCTTTCTTGAGGTTGGATGCAGGGATTTCCACTACGCGGTGGTTAGCCTTGATGGCATTCCGCAACCGGGTTAAGTAATCTGCTATCGGATCAGTCATTTTATTCGTCCTTTTATATTAAAAAGCAAGCCCGCGTTTTTTAAACCGGGCTGCAAAGATATATAACATTTTATATTATCCAAACTGTTATCTGGTTTCACCTCGAAAGCCTTCGAGAGACCTTGATACTCAGCACCGTATGTTTTGATATTATTTCCAGTACCTTAAGCACCGGGATTGTGTGTGAGATTTGTGTGTGTCGAAGCCGGATTATTACCAGCTTGCTTTTGTCAGACCTGGTATTTTACCTGCTGAAGCCATCTCGCGGAATACGTTACGGCAAACTCCGAATTTACCGATATATCCTTTTGGACGACCTGTAAGCTTGCAACGATTCTTCAAACGAACCGGAGAAGCATTGCGCGGAAGTTTATCCAACGCTTCATAGTCACCAGCTTCTTTAAGAGCCTTGCGTTTTGCTGCATATGTAGCAACCAGCTTTTCTCTTTTTGTCTGTCTTGCTATTACTGATAATTTAGCCATGCTCGATATTAGTTTTTATTAGCGAAGGGCATTCCGAATGCTTTCAGAAGCTCAAAGCTTTCTTCGTCTGTAGTTGCAGTAGTAACGAACGTTATATCCATACCACTGATTTTGTTCACTTTATCTATAGAGATCTCTGGGAAAATGATCTGTTCTTTCACACCCAGTGTATAGTTTCCGCGACCGTCAAATCCTTTATTGCTAACACCTTTGAAGTCACGTACGCGAGGAAGCGCAATGCTCATCAGTCTGTCAAGGAATTCGTACATTTTATCACCACGAAGGGTAACACGAACACCTATTGGCATGTTCTCTCTAAGTTTGAAGTTAGAGATTGCTTTCTTGGATTTTGTAGAGACAGCTTTCTGACCGGTGATGTTTGTAATCTCTTCGATTGCAACATCAATCAATTTCTTATCGGTTACAGCTACGCCCATACCTTTGTTAATGCAGATCTTCTCGATCTTCGGAACCTGCATAACAGATGAATATTGAAACTTCTGCTTTAAAGCAGGGACAATTTCACTTGTGTATTTGTCCTTTAATCTTGGAGTTGCCATTACTTAATAAATTCTCCGGTTTTCTTAGAAAATCTCTTCAGCTTACCTTTTTCATCAAGCTTACGACCAACACGGGTTAATTTCCCGCTGGCAGGATCAATCAGTTGTAAATTACTGATATGGATAGATGCCTCAGTCTTCTTGATACCACCTTCAGGTTTCCCTGCTGATGGCTTCGTATGTTTTGTTACGATATTAACACCTTCTACTACTGCTCTATTTTTATCGAGCAATACTTCCAGTACTGTACCTTCTTTACCTTTATCATCTCCGGCGATAACTCTTACCTTATCACCTCTGCGAATGCCTAGCTTAGGCTGTTTGTTGCTTTTTCTTTCCATGGCTTAAATAACTTCTGGGGCCAATGAAACAATCTTCATGAACTGCTTTTCGCGAAGCTCACGTGCCACCGGGCCGAAAATACGGGTTCCGCGTGGTTCGTCTTGAGCGTTCAAAAGAACAGCAGCGTTATCTTCAAAACGGATGTATGAACCGTCTTTTCTTCTAACTTCTTTTGTAGTTCTTACTACGACAGCTTTGGTTACAGTTCCTTTTTTCACCTGGCTGCTAGGCAGTGCAGACTTTACTGTAACTACGATCTTGTCGCCTACAGAAGCGTAACGTCTTCCGGTACCGCCAAGCACGTGCATACAAAGTACTTCCTTTGCTCCACTGTTATCTGCTACGGTAAGTCTGGATTCGGTGCGTATCATATCTTTATATCTTCAGTTCTGTTTATCCTTTAAGCTGAGCGCCACTTAGATTATTTCGCTTTTTCAACGATCTCAACCAATCTCCAGCGCTTCTCTTTACTCATCGGACGAGTTTCTGCAATGCGTACAGTATCTCCTATACCAGCAGTATTTTGCTCGTCATGAGCTTTGAACTTGGTAGTTCTGTTCACAAATTTACCATAGATCGGGTGCTTCACTTTTCTGTCAACAGCTACAGTGATGGTCTTCTGCATTTTATTGCTTACAACCTTACCGATCCTTTCTTTGCGTTCGTTACGTTCTTCCATAACCTATTTTCTTATTGGGCTATTTAGATGCACGTTCTTTTACGGTTAACTCCGTGCTGAGGCGTGCTATCAGCTTACGTGTTTCTTTCAATTTCATTGGGTTCTCTACCGATGAAATCTGATGCGCAAATTGCAACTTACGAAGCGCTTCCTTTTCAGCACCGATCTTTTCCTTCAGCTCGGCTACAGTCAATCCTTTGATGTCTGTTGTTTTCATGGTGCTTCTTATTCTACGTAATCAGGTCTAACGGTGAATTTTGTTTTGATTGGCAATTTACCTTCCGCCAATTTCAATGCTTCTTTCGCAGTTGCCATATTTACGCCACCTGCTTCGAACAGAATAGTACCTGGCTTGATAACGGCTACCCAATATTCAGGAGCACCTTTACCTTTACCCATACGTACTTCAGCTGGCTTGCGGGTGATCGGCTTGTCTGGGAAAATTCGGATCCACACCTGACCTTCGCGTTTCATCGCTCTGGTTACTGCGATACGAGCCGCCTCTAATTGACGAGCTGTGATCCATCCACCTTCCAAAGATTTCAATGCAAATGAACCAAATGCAATAGAGTGACCTCTTGTTGCAATGCCTTTCACGCGGCCTTTTTGCATTTTTCTGAATTTCGTTCTTTTAGGCTGTAACATTGTTACCTGGCTTTAATGCGTTTGTTCTTCTGATTAACCGTTTCTTTTTTGGCCTCCACCGCGATTATCTCCACCGCGTCTTCCTCCGCCACCACCTTCACGTCTATCGCCACCTCTTCTGTTGCGGCCACCTCTGTCGCCACCACGTTCGTTGCGATCGCCTCTACCTCCGCGATGTTCACCGCCACCACCTTGCTGGCCTGAAGTACTTGCAAGACCTACGTTAGGAGAAAGATCACGTTTACCGTAGATCTCACCTTTGAAGATCCATACTTTGATACCGATTTTACCATATACAGTCTGAGCTTCAGAGTGTGCATAATCGATATCAGCACGGAGTGTGTGCAATGGAATTCTACCTTCTTTGTATTGCTCTGTACGAGCCATATCTGCACCAGCCAAACGGCCAGATGTTTTTACTTTGATACCCTCTGCTCCTACACGCATTGCTGAAGCAATTGCCTGCTTCATGGCACGCTTGTAAGATATACGGGCTTCGATCTGCTGAGCAATGGATTCACCAACCAACTTCGCATCCAACTCAGGACGCTTAATCTCGAAGATGTTGATTTGAACATCTTTGCTGGTGATCTTCTTTAACTCTTCTTTGATCTTATCTACTTCGGTACCACCTTTACCAATTACAACACCCGGACGGGCAGTATGAATAGTAAGCGTGATACGCTTCAGTGTTCTTTCTATAACTATTTTAGCGATTCCGCCTTTAGGAATACGAGCCTTTACGTAATCTCTGATTTTCTGATCTTCAACCAGTTTGTCAGCGAATGTTTTACCACCGTACCAGTTGGAATCCCAACCACGAACGATGCCTAAGCGCAGGGCTACCGGATTAATTTTCTGTCCCATTATTCCTTAGTTTCTATTTCAGTTGTTACCACTTCAGCACCGCTTTTCTTGAAGCTGTCCACGATCAATGTTACGTGGTTTGAGCGCTTTCTTACGCGGTGAGCTCTTCCCTGAGGTGCAGGGCGCAATCTCTTCAGAATACGACCACCGTCAACGAAGATATCTTTTACATACAGATCAGCTTCTTCAAGCTTCAGGTCAGTATGCTTTGCTGTCCAGCCAGAGATTGCTGATAATAACAATTTCTCTAGTTTGGGAGCACCTACTTTAGGCTCGTACTTCAAAATGTTAAGAG
>CBIHOZ010000261.1:0-6715 GCA_966211525.1 uncultured Chitinophaga sp.
GTTTGGTTGTTTCGTAGTGAACTCGGTGCGGTAGGTTCCCTGCTCCGATACTATGACCGTTAATGGGAGCAAAGCTATACCCGGTGCTGATACCGTAAACCGATATATACCTTTATCTACCTTATAAGGTACATCGATATGCAGGTTGAGATTCTTTTTCTCACCAGGCAACACCGATAGCTCACCAATAGCCCAGCCTCCGGATTTCAAATCATAGCTCCATCCTTTGGGGAGACCGTTGAGTGATACTGACACATTTTTTACAAGGGAGGTGTTGTTGATGATGTCGATCGTATAGTCGATCGATTGGCCCGGTGGAACAGATATTTTTGTATAGGGAGTATATAATGTCACGCCTGTTCCTTTACCGGCTACGTGACTGGAGAGCATTGTCCCCGCCAGGGATAATATGCCAAGCAGTATTGTACGCAATGGCATGAAAAATTGGTTCATAATTTTAAATGACTTTTGTACAGCCGGCAAATTTAAAATTTGCTGCAAAAATCAAAAACATTCGATTGAAAAAAATATAGAATGGTATATATATAGTATATGAGACTGTTACGCGGGTACATATTCAGCTCATGTCAAAGCTGACAGGATTGACAGTGTCAAGCACATCGGCATAAAAGTTGATGGTGCGAAAATTTGGCAGTGTCGTTGGTAAAGACGTATATAGTTTCAGGCGGACGTTAAGACCTGCGATGTCATATTCATGTATACTATTAAAAATGGAATGCTCATGAAGACAACGTATCTTGACTACTATAAAATGATATTAGAAAAAGTGAGTTTTGATTCGAATCTGTTCTGGAAGGAATATCACAAAGCTTTACGTACGCTCCCTTCCCACGAGGCAAGCGAGTTAAGCCGATGGCTCCGCTCCACGGGGCTGCTGACCGCTTACCTTTCACAATCACGCGCGGCATAGTATCGGGTTGCTTTCGAATTGGAATGCTTGAGCTTACTGATAGAAAAAGGCTAGGAAAAAGTCAGACCGGGCGGATGCTATATGTCCCCTGATTACGCGAGTAACCAGGGGATATACTTTAAAGTAAATTGTTTAGAGTAGTACCAGTCTTTTTGTCGATACGTTGGTGCCGTCTTCAATAACGATTACGTAAACTCCTCTTGCCCATTTACTGGTGTCAATGGTTTGCTCGTTTTCATTGTCAAAGTCTGTCGAATGCACCAGTTTACCCATGCCATCGAAAATATTAATTGTTGTGTTCAATTTTAATGAACGTAGCGTTACACGCGAAGACGCAGGATTCGGAAACATCTCCAGTATATTTTCGTCCGTGTTCTCAACGGCTGTTACCGTTTCAGAGATCATAAATGGTTCGGAGTATTCCTGGCATTGCCCTTTTGTGATCGAGACAACATAAGAAGCCTCTTCACCATCAAAAGGTATATATGGCTCTGTTGTATACTTGTGATAATATCTGTTCTTATACCATACATATGATGTTCCTCCTGTTTCCCGTGCCCAGATTTTGCCAGCTTTATAGTATAGCCTTGAATCAATAGTGGTTTGCTCTACTTTTACGGTCAGCGCATTGCTTTGGCAGCCGTCAACCGTTTGAGTTGTGTAATAACTTGCAGCTTCGGCCGGTATTTGTGCTTCGCTTGTGCTGGATAAAACATCTTTAAGAGCTTCATCTTTATACCACCGTACGTTTTGTCCTGCTGCCCAAAGTGTATGTATACTGGGAGAGTTTTCACAAATGGTATAGGGGTTAGCGTTGTACAAAGAAGGCACCGGAGGTTTTTCAATTATCGTGATTCGTACGCGTTTTGGAATTCCGCGATATCCGTCAACGGTCTGAACAACATATACCGTTTGGGTTTCCTGAGGGTGGAAACTACCGGATGCAATTAACTGCGTGAGACCTTTATCCTTGTACCATTTAATGTCCGTGCCACCTGCTGTAAGTGTAACGGTACGCCCGCACCGGTATATCAATGTATCATTCATCGAAGGAGGGGGAGGCAGGAACGTAAAGGTACCTTCTGCTGAAAAATCGGATGCAGCAAACGAACCATCGATGGCTTGCACACGCCATGTATACAATCCTACTAAAAGATTATTAACCGTAGCTATACCTGTTGACTTTCCTGCGGTGAGACGCAAGCGCTGCCCGGTTGCAGGATCATGATTCCCTTTGGTAACAGCTTTTCCATTTCGGAACAATACAACATCGTATGTGATACCTTCTGGTGATGTGTGATCATCGGAAGGTTCACTCCACGATAAATGTACACCCAGAGAGTCTTGCATACTGCTCAGATTCTGAGGAGCAGCGGGTCGTGCGTTGGTGATGCCTTTGGATGACACGATGGTCTGGTTCAGAAGAATTTTTGCCTTGCGACCGTAGTATGAATAGTCCTTAACGTGATAACCACTGATATATATATCCAGATCACCATCATTATCGAAATCAACTATGCCTGCTATGTGCGAACTGAGACGCATCCCCGGCACCTGGTACTGCTGAAATGTATCGCTACCTTTGTTCAGTAATACGCTGATATTGGGGGAGAGCACTGCAATGTCGGTGCGACCATCATGATCAAAATCTGCAGCGAGCGATGACGCGTCTCCGCTTGAGAGGTTCAACGGCAATTCGACAAATTGAAACGAGCCGTTCTGTACGCCTGCATTCCTGAAAATCTTTCCGTTATGATAAGCGCTGGATGATAGCAATATCACATCGGGCCAGCCATCATTGTTATAGTCGGTAACATCAAGCATGTTCTCGTAAGCCGAGAACGTTGTAGCGGTGGCGACAAGTCCTGCCGGTGTGTTCAGGTATAAGCGATATGTGCTGCTTTCTAACTGGATCACGTCTTCATCACCATCCTTATCAAAGTCTGCTACACTTGCTATGATTGGACACTGTTGACACAACAGCGCATCTACGGAACTATAGTTGCCATTGCCATTATTCTGAAACACTTGCTTTATAGCAGGGTAGGAGCCTGCCTGAGTAGCTACTATATCAAGATCGTTGTCCATATCATAATCGAAATATGATTGGATGGCATATGTTCCGGTGGTAAAAACATTGGTTGACGTGCTAAATGTTTTGTTGCCGTTATTCAGGAATGTTTCCGTTTTATAGCCTGAACTCCAGATATACCCATGCTGGTAAATATCGGGCTTGGCATCAGCGTTCAAATCGGCAAAAGTAATTTGTGCTGTATGAGGAAGGTCTGATGGTGTGATGTCCCGTTTCACCCAGCCACCCGAAGTATTCTCAAATGTAGCACGTGTGATATCTTCCGTGTAACCATTATAGATCATGCCGCCATTCAATATCATGTCCATCCGGCCATCGCCTGTAAAGTCAGCTATATCCATCGAACCAAACAGGTTAGCGATATCGGTGTCCTCTAAAACCCACATGTTTGTATTCCATTCAACGGTATTAGACATCGCTGTTGTCTCTGTATCGGATGACTCGAAGACCCTGTATTCATATAGTGTATTATATTCGAGATTGTCATCGGTATAGGATGTAGTACCAGCCGCGAGCTTAGCTACCGGTTGCCAGTTGCTTCCTATGATTCTTCGCTCTACAACCACACCCGTTTCAGCGAACGGGCTACCGCTCCATGCGAGTTTTATTTTATTCAGGAGGATTCGTTCGACTGTAAGATTCGATGGTCCCTGATAAATTGTGAATTGAGCTTCCTTCGACCATGACGATAAAGCAAAAGAAGCATCGAGGGCCTGCACATATACTTTGTAAAATCCGACAGGTAAATTGTTAAGTTGCTTGATTGTGTTTTGTCCGGCATTACCTGGCGCAAGCCGCCTGCGAAAATTACCGGACTCAGTTGTCTCCGAACTTAACCAGACCTTTCCTTTTGAATCAACAACTCGGAGGTTGTATGTGAGTAGTTTCGCCGGTGTATGATCATCGGTTGACGGAGACCATGTGAAGACAGCTTTACCCGAAGTATATATAGCAGACACGGCTCCGGGAGCAGCAGGAGGTAAGTTTACAAGGTTGATGCCGGCTGATTGATTTTTGTACAGGTAATTCAATCCCTGATGCTGGCCATCGTTTCCAAGTTTTACAATATCAATGTCACCATCATTTTCAAAATCAGTAACGGCTATAGAAGTTCCCCAGTTACGCTCCAGTGTAATATCTGAACTTTTAAATGAACCATTGCCTTTGTTAAGCAGTACTTGCGAGTTATACCCATCGGAGAGTATTAAATCTGTTAATCCGTCCAGGTCTATATCGGCATGTACAAACGAGGGGCTGCTTGAAAGATATGCTACAGGTATAACTTTAGGTTCTTTGAATGTGAAATCTCCTAAACCGAAATATAGGTTCAACCCTTCGTTGCCTAGCACCATTACATCAATGTTTCCATCTCCGGTATAGTCAGCTACTCCGGCCAGGCTTATTACTGGTAAAATGGACGTTCTTCGGGTAAATCCCGATCCGCCCTCATTCATCCATATATCAGTAAAGTTCTTATCTGCTGAAGCCCAGAGTATATCTGTGAAGCTGTCGTTGTTCAGGTCAGCACATTTAAAATACGACAACGTTGAAGTTGAGGTGTTGCTGAACGTAATCTTACTGTCTTCAAAACTACCATTGCCGGTTTGATAAAGTAATTGATACTGATGCGGATTTCCGGGACTGTTTCCTACAACATTTGAGAAGAATAAATCGGGGAGGCCATCATTATTCATATCTTCGACAGCAAGTTGAGTAATGTTGAGATAGGCAGGAGTTTCGAAGGCAGTAACAAACGTGCCGTTGTTGTTGATGAACACGGTAACTTTCTGCCATGAATATTCTTCACCAGTGATAAAGACGATATCAGGATCACCATCATTATCAAGATCACGGGGTTGTGCCATCTCGGTATAGGGTAATTTTAAAGAGGATGCTTTTAGCATTGAACCTGCGCTGGTAAATGATCCGCTTCCATTGTTCTTTAGCAATACGTTATTATCAAAGCTGCCGACACGTCCAACGAATTCAAGATCATAATCACCGTCCATATCGAAATCAGCGGGAAGGCATCTGGCAGCAATTATATTCGGATCTGTTATACCAAAAGCACTTTTTACAAACAACGTTGAATGATGAACTACTATGTTGCTTGGAGCAGAGTAAGCTCCATTCTGAACAGCAACAACGTAATATTGCACGCTTTGATTTTCCGGCACTGCAGTATCTTCATAGCAGGTAATGCCGGCATTAACCTGTGCGATTTCTACCGCAGCTACGGATGATGTACCTCTGAAAATGCTAAAGGACGGATTGCCTGCACCGCTATACGACCAACACAATTTTACCCTGCTAAGCTCGCTTGCCTTCAGTGTTAATGCTGAAGGACCTTCGGTGATAGTAAAAGTATTGGCTGAAGAAAAAGCCGATGACCGGCCGGATGGACTTAATGCTTGTACCCGCCATTCGTAAGAACCAACCGGTAATTCCCGTAAGGTAAGTGTCCCAGCGCGCAAGAGCGTATTTCCGGAAAGCATCGGCAATGTACCCGCAGGTGACGTCTCCGATGGTTTATAAATTACTCCGTTTCGTTTTACTTCGATGTTATAGAGAAGACCGGCAACGGCGTTCCATGAAAGTGAAACGTTCTTTTGAATTACCGATGAAAGATTGACAGGAGCAGATGGTGCTGCCTCTGCCGTGGTTCCGATTTTCTCAAAGATGATACTCACCGCACTGGTTGTAGTATATGAATAGCCTTTAAGATGAACATCAGGGTCTTTGTCTGCATCTATATCGACAATATCCAGACTAAGAAATAAATCAAGTTGTACTTCGTATGACTCCTGCGCAAAAGAGAGTGCTGTAGTATTGCTGGTATTTCGAAGTAATGTCAATGACGTTCGCCCGGCCATCACAAGATCCTGTAAGCCATCGGCATTGAAATCTCCGGTGAGAGCTTTGACAAAGCTTATGTTTGGGAATATCTGAGTCGCTGTGAAAGTTACATTACCCGTTTGGGCGAAGCTGTTTTTGAATATAAATCCTCGCTCATATTGGTCTTGAGCAAATATATCTATATCTGCATCACGATCGGCATCAATCAGTGTAACGGTCATTGATTTGAGATTAGGCGTGGGTAACGCTATACCTGTTCTTTCAAAATAACCACTGCCTTCATTCAGATAAATTCGTATTTCCGTACCGTTATACGATTCATAGCCACCGGCAATTATATCGGCGAGTCCGTCACCGTTGAAATCATCCAACATCATATTGGTAAGCATCTCGGGAAGAACAAACTGTGACTCGGTATAGGTGCCTTCATGTTGAAGGAAGATTCTTCTTCCCTGAACTATATCCAGCACCAGGTCACCATCGAGATCGGCCCAGTAAATACTTCCATCGTTAGCATCGGTATACGATATTCCTGTATTCACCAGCGTGAAACTATTGTTATTGTCATTGTAGTTGACGATGACAAGCGAGTATTCTTGAGTTGCAAGCATATCTATATCTCCGTCACCATCATAATCTCTGAATGCATAGTGGCCTTCCATAAAGCGAACACTCTCATCAGCTACATTAACAGATGTATAGGTGGCGCCATTGGAAAGGTGCAATACGGCAATGCTGTAGGGGTCAATTTCAATAATGTCAGCGATGCCATCACCGTTGACGTCAGCCCAATGATACCGGGTATACGAATCTGCGCCAGGTGCTTCCAATGTTTT
>CBIHOZ010000262.1:0-6656 GCA_966211525.1 uncultured Chitinophaga sp.
ATATAGATCAGTAGTGTCTTGTATCTGACCATAGGCTATACACGAGCAAACTATTAAAGGGAAAAGCAGAACCAATCTCTTTAACGCAAGCCTCGAAACGTTAAATAACATGGATGTAGAAATCTTGTAATTTTTTATCATACTACGGATGAATAATTATTTCACATTTGGAACGCAAAAAAAAGTGAAGAAGCCTGTACCACTACGTCAGCTTTAGTACGGAACCAAATGCTTAATAGTCACAGAAACTAATGACCGTGTTTTCACTTACACATGGATAAAAGACCGATCAATATCTTCATAATGGGTAAGTGACAAAGACCAGTTGTATCGCAATGTATACCATAGAGTGATGACGCCAGTTCCTTGCACCTGCTATATATGGACTGCTTCAAACTTGTGTTTATAACAATACTTGGGTTATCGTCTCTAAAAAACGGTCTAAGTGAAATATTGCCGATGGATCTGCGCTAGTATAATGAGGATACCGACTATTTATACTTTTACTTAGAAAAGTAATTGGTATTGTGTTCTTCTATATGTCAAATTTATTATCTGCAAGCCAGGCGAGGGCACGGTCCTCTTCATCGAAATACTGGATAGTCAGAGTACTCTGCGGATCGTGCGCTTCTACCATTGATACTTTTACAAAAATGTCATCGGGTACAACAAAGGCCAGCATTTGAATTCCTTCCTTTATCACGCGCGAAAACCAAATATTTTTGACATAGTCTTGTCCTCCAACAGGATATGCACTCATTTCACGCAGGCCCACTAAGCACTTCTTCAGTTTATAATGACGAATCATCTCAAACTCATACTCGCTTACCTCAACGAACTCATCGTAGGTAACAGATCCTCTAAACATTACCTGTAAACATGCAGCATTTGGGTTATGAATGCATGTTACACCCTCTCGAAAAAAATCGATCATATAGTTTTATTTGCGTTAAGTTATTTCCAATTGCAATAGCTTAAGTCAATTGCTATACGCTTTATACTTATCAACTCGATACGCCTTCTTTCTATAAAAGACGCAGTCCTGACTAGCTATGACTGTTGCTAACTATGGGATGATAGGATCATTGGATACTTGTATCGCTCAAAGACTCATGGAGCCAGTCTTTAGCAGATTTAAGGTCAGTGAATATTTTTGTTTTCATTTTTTGATCTGATTGATCTTCAGCAATCAAATCAACATAGTTGTGTACCTGCATTTGTCCAAATACATTATCCGATAGCACAAAAGCTACATATTCTATACCGCTCGCCAGCGCTCTTGGATTCCAATCGTTAACCGTCCATTCGTCGGCTGTATTGCCAGCCATTTGTGTAGTGTCTGGAAGCCATGCTATTTTTCCATGTATTTTTTTCTTTTCAATCATGAATTCCAATCCAAGATTAAGAAAGCTCTTAAATTCATCATCAGGCATAAACCCTATATGAGTGGCTATTATACAGGGCACGGACGGGTCATAGTCGAGTGTTCCGTGATTTTGTGTATGTAATCTGATAACTGTTGAGTTCTTGGTCACTTCTGAATCTTTATCTGTCGGTTTCATATACTGATATTACGTTGTGTTACTTTTTTTTTCAATTCACTGTGTTTATAGGGTGATCACTAGTATTGGTTATTTTACTCCATAGCATTCTCTTAAGTTTGAGTTATAATTAGTACGAAAGCATTTCTTTGCTTCCGTTATCCCTAATTCCACGTTATGATTTCCAATTGAGATCTATTGATCTGCTTCTTGCTTTTTATCAATCACTTTGTTCATAAATTTTGCTTTCTTCCATATATAGTGACAATGCATGTAACCTGTATAATTGGGACTGCAGCACTTATTCAAAAGACTTATCTCTGGTTTGACAATCTAGATACCTCCAGGTCGCCTATGTGTAAAACGATGCGAATGTCCTGAATCGACTCGACTTTGGATCAAAACAACCGTAGACAAAAGGAAGACAACGTGAGGACAAAATATGGACAGTCAAAGGGACTAAAAAAAACGTTTACGGACACTTAACTGTGCACCAAGCA
The DNA here is from genome assembly GCA_966211525.1 of uncultured Chitinophaga sp. GTDB lineage: Bacteria > Bacteroidota > Bacteroidia > Cytophagales > Cyclobacteriaceae > Ohtaekwangia. The sequence goes on from CBIHOZ010000262.1 coordinate 2,042, forward strand.
ATGGAAAACATCGATGTACTTTTCGAGTGTATTTCGAATTTACACAAAGAACACCTCCCGCTATATTTGTATTTTTTCAATACTCAACAAAATGCTTGTAGCAAGAATCTCGCGGATAATGATTTTGGCGAAACAAACTCTGCTTATGATTCATATATATATGAAGAGTCTGTTAGTACTACTTTTTCTTATAACCACCTCTCTCACCTTTGCACAGACATCTGAATTTGACAGCCTTCAAGAAGTATTGAAAACTCTTCCAGAGGATACGAATCGGGTAAATACGCTCATTGAGTTATCCAGAATGCCGTCATGCTCTGACTCAAAAAAAATAATACTATATGCTGATGAAGCGTTGTCGTTATCCGAAAGAATAAATTATCAGAATGGTAAAGCAAGCGCATATTTTCAATCGGGATACTATCATTACAAAGCGGGTGATGTCCAGATGGGATTTGAGTACCTACTGAAGGCATTGGACATTTATGAGGAAATGGATGACAAGGATAATGTGGCATCCATTTATAATATTATCGGGTTATTTTATAAGGCAGATGGAAAAACAAAGGAGGCATTGGACTTTTTTCATCGGGCGTATGCTATATGGAACAAGGCAGGCAATAAGCCAGGATTATGCCGTGTACTTGAAAATATAGGATTGGCGTATGAAGTTGAACATGAAGATTCATTAGCGTTAATTCATTTTGAACGATCACTGGCACTATCAACCGAGATTGGTGATAAAGGTAGAATGGGCGCTACCTTAACTGCGCTTGGAACAATCTACCGTAAAAAAAATGTATACGCAAAAGCGCTTGAATTGCAAAACCTGGCATTGCAGTATGCAATTGAAGCCGGTAATAATACCCTGCAGGTTAGGGTATATAATGCAATGAGCCAAATATACCTTGCGCAAGGGTTACCTAAAGAGGCGCTGTGTAGCGCTGAAAATGCACTTAATATTGCTTTAAAAATAACGTCAAAAGAAGATATAGCCGAAAGCTATCAGCGGATTTGTAAGGCACATGAGAAATTGAATAATTATAGAAAAGCATATGCATTTCAAACGCTCTACATCGCGCTCAACGACAGTATTAAAAGCTCAGATAATCTGCGTTCCCTTGAAAAATTAAAATCTCAACATGAGCTCGACAAAAAGGAAGCGGAGGTAGCCTTGCTGGCATTTCGAAGGAATGTATCTATAGGAGCATTAGTCGGGTTACTTATAATTAGTTTTCTGCTCTACAATAGATATAGACTAGTCACCCAGAAAAAATTTGCATTAAAGAAACAGCAATTAGCTTTTTACATTCAAAGCTTAGTCGAAAAGTCAGATACTATAGATAAGATAAGTCGCGAATTTGAATCATTTAAAACCAGTAATTTTAACAGAGATGAACAGATAGAGAAGATTGACAGAATACTTCAAATGAATATTCTCACAGAGCAAGACTGGGATAATTTTAAGAAATCATTTAGGGAAATTTACCCCACTTTTTTTGAACAACTACAGTATAAATATCCCGCGCTGACGGTTTCAGAACTGCGCCTTTCGGCACTCATTAAATTAGATTTGTCGCCAAGAGAAATGGCCACTATGTTAGGTATTTCATCCGAAAGTGTTAAAAAATCTCGCTATCGCCTGAAGAAGAAATTGGGTTTGACCGACAATGAAACGGTAGAAGATTTTATAAGGAAAATGAATGTTCCTGATTGAAAAAAAGAAGTCTAAAAAACTCAGCAACTATAGACACTGCAAAGTCGATGCTCGACTATAAAGTCTCGATCACCCAAGAGCCTTATAAGGATGAGGATAATCCGTTCCCATCACTTTCTTATACTCGGTAACAAAGGTCTGATAGCGGAGTCGTGCTTCGTCATTCATTTTTAATCGTTGCATCGCTTTAACCTGCAGTGTTAATGCCGCATCGTTCAGCGGATCGATATTCGACAATGCTTCCGCGAAAGCGACTGTGGTAGGATATAACTCGGCCGCAAAACTCTTCTCCATTTCCAATAGCAATACCGGTTCGAGTTTCTTCTCCATTTCTTCTTTAAAAGAATCGTATAGCGCGTGATCCGAGAGTTGCAGGAATTTTCCCCGTGATAGTATCTCCACCAGTTCATCCCTATACTTTTCAACTTCATTGCCAGAGATGATTTGTATGCAGCGCGAGTAATCACAATAAAACTCAGGCGATTGCTGTAGTCGGAAATAACCTTTGTCGTAGATCAATTCGATCCCGTCCATTTCACTGAGTACTTTGCGCAGGTGATTGATTGTAACGCCTCTTGAGTTCTTTACTTTATCAGCGGGCTTGTCGGGCCAGAGTATATTGCTGAGTCGTGCAGAGGCAATGCCATTTTCAGTCGTGCTGTATTGCAGCAGGAGACAGAATATCTGCTTTAACTGCGCACTGAACATATAGGTAATATCACGGTTGTTCCGGTCGCGTACCGTAAAATCTCCGAACAGGTAAATGGAGTTCGGCTGCGATGTTGGCGTTACAGGATCAGCAGGTATTTCACTTGTCAAAGTAGAGACGTCCGGAGTATTCTCTTCGGCAGAACTATATTTAGGCTTCCGCTTTTTATATACCATATAGCCAACCCCAATGACGAATAGTATAGCAGCCACACTGATCGCGACTGTATATCTACCCTTATCCCGCGAGTAATTCGCAAGTTCCTGCGCGGTAAGCGGAGGAAATGACAACGAATATACTTTCAGGTCTGATGAGATGTCATCATCGAATTCCTGTACAACCGCATATAAACTGTTAAGCATGCTGTCGTAGTACAGGTTGGCATTGGTTGTGATCTTGTCTGAAAATATAGGAATGGAATCTCCGAGTATCTCATAACTTCCATCTTTCAGTGAGAAGCGATATAGTTTCAGAAGTGATTCTGTGAAATGCTCCGGATAACATAATGTATAGAAACATGAATCGTCCAGGATAACCATGCCGCGTACCGGCACTACATTGTCGCGCTCCCAGGGAATCTCCCAGAGCTTGGTGACATGGCGGGTGTCCAGATCGATCTTGTAAAGATCATAGTAATATTTTCGGCCCACCGTTTGCTCTCCGGATTCATTACCCATGCCACCAAAAACGTAAACGCTATTGGTCTTTTTGAAATATCCCACCGATGAAAAATAGCGTGGCGATAAAAAGTCTCCGGTATATCCGGCAAGTGTATCCCACTGCTTCGTATTCAAATCGTATGAGAAAAAGTCTTTGCTATAGCGCATTCTTCCGAAGCCACCGAATATCGTGTACTGTTCTGCAGATGTGTTGAAATAAGAACCATGGTGATGCAACGGACTCGTCAGTTGCTGTGAATTTTCAGCGGTCCATTGATAGGTATTCAGATCGAGACTCGCTACGGTAGGCCCGGTATAATTCTCGTTCGGGTGTGAGTAGTACGTCTCGTACGAATATAGTTTGTTATGCTTCGTGTCGATGAAGTTTGTTCCGAGTATAAGTTTTACAGGACATGGTTCGGTAAAAACTTTTGCATCGGTATCGCCAGACCTCACGTTGTATATATGCAATGAATCCCGGTTGAAATAATAGATCTCTTTCTTTTCAGGATTATAGTTTGCACCTGCTACAGACTGCGACTTGAACGAAGCTTTGTATCGCCAGTGATATGCATCATTCACCAGCCACTCCGGATTGGAAACTTCACCAAAGGCGCTACCGTGTATGTCGTATACAATGGTACCCTTGCTTTCATTGAGTGGAAAGATATATTTCTCCTGGTTGCCGATCGAAAGATTTTTCAGAGCGAAAGAAGGTACATCAATGATGTGATCACTTTTGCCGAAAAGGATAATGGGATGATACGATTCCGGAAGCTGTCCATTTCCCGAACCAAAAGTTTTGTTATGAACGGTAAGTTTGATGGAATCAGTTTTCAGTCCGAACGAAATTTTCATTTTGAACCAGTGCATATCAAGCAACTCGTCACGGCTCATGGTGGCAACGATCAGGTTGCTCTTGCCTTCTTCGTTGAACTTGAAAACAAGATGGTCGCCCTGACCATCGTAGAACAAATTGTAAATTCGGTTGCTCTCTTTGTTTTTGATTCGCACAATGTATCCGAACTCGGTGGTAGGGTAGAGCGACAGGCTGAACTCTATATCGAAATGATCCGAAAACTCGGCCGTTTTCTCACCGAAGACATTATAGGATGTGCGTTGATTGATGGATTGCTCGCTCCCATGAAACTTTAGTCCTCCTGGTGGTGCTGCTTGCAGGGGAATAAAAGCAAAAAACAGGGACACATAGCAAAATGATTTTATCAGTGAAAACATATCTTCAAAATTCCGAAACAAACGCCACAGGTCTGTTTGCATTCTACTTGCGGTTACTCACCGTTTTTTGGGACAAAATAAAAAAAACATGAACGTGTTCGCTGATTTTCAGTCCGTCTTTTTTTGAAACTCATCGTACCCGCATAAACAATTCTATCAAAAAATGATTCCATCGCATAATCAAATGCGTTTTGCGCTTGCGTAGGAGTAGTTGCGGTTGTGATGCATCAGGTTGTTTCCAAGAACAATTTCTTCTTCCAAAGGTCTGGGTACACGTGTATAACGGAATTCTCT
>CBIHOZ010000263.1:0-6572 GCA_966211525.1 uncultured Chitinophaga sp.
GACGCCAATCCTGCCTGGAAGAAACACGTTGACGCCACGCGCGATGTACCGGTTGTTACGATGGATGATTTCGACTGGGCCGATGTATATATATTCAGTATACCGACACGTTATGGAAATGTACCGTCACAAATAAAGCAAGTGTTGGATTCTACCGGTGGACTTTGGCAAAAAGGTAAACTCACTAACAAAGTTGTAACCGCTATGAGCAGCGCGATGAATGCGCACGGTGGACAGGAAGAAACTATTCTCTCGCTCTATACCACGATGTATCACTGGGGCGCTATTGTCGTTGCTCCGGGATATACTGATCCGGTAACATACGAAGCGGGTGGTAATCCGTATGGTACGAGTGTATCGGTGGATATGAATGGCAAGATGCAGCAGGATGTACAGAAGGCAGTGGCACATCAGGCGAAACGTGCTGTTACGGTGGCGGGGTGGATTAAGAAAGGGCAAGCCGCTTAAATAGCTGCGAGCTTTGAGTTGTGAGGCGCGAGACTTGGGCTGCTGGCTGCAGGCTTCTGGTTACTGGAATTGGAATCTACAGGTTAATTTTGTGACGGGTAAATACAGAGACACCGAAGCCTATATATATACATATAGCCTGGAGATTTCCGGTGGGCTTTTGTACGATTTGAATTTTAATCAGCGGCACTCACGGCCTGTACGCGCCAGACGGTATTCGCTGCATCATCGGCTACGAGTAGCGCGCCATCGGATGCAACCGTTACACCTACGGGCCGACCGTATACTTCCTTGGTGCTTTCATCTTTTATAAAGCCTGTCAGAAAATCTTCCGGAGTACCTGGCCTGTTATTATCGAAAGGTATAAATACAACTTTATAGCCGGTAAATTTCGAACTGTTCCATGAACCATGTTGTCCTATAAATGCACCGTTGTGATATTTTGACGGAAATGTTTTTGCATCATAGAATGTAAATCCAAGGGAAGCGGAGTGAGCATCCAACGTTACATCCGGGACAATTACATTCTTGATGGAGTCGGGTAACGGCATGTCAACATCGGGATCATCGTGATTACCGAAGTAAGTATAGGGCCATCCGTAAAAGCCTCCCTCCTTCACACTTGTTGCGTAGTCGGGAACGAGACCATCCCCGAGGTTATCACGTTCATTTACGGCAGTCCATAGTATATTTGTACCCGGCTGCCAATCTATACCTACCGGGTTGCGAAGTCCGCTGGCATATATCCGAAGTCCGGTTCCATCCGGATTTACCTCGAGTATATTTGCTCTTCTGAATTCATACTCCATACCATTTTCACCATTGTTACTGCCGGAGCCTACCGCTATATATAGTTTGGTATTGTCGCTATTCGCAACAACATTTCGTGTCCAGTGATTATTATAGCCACCGGCCGGTAAAGGCACAATCATCTCTCCTTTTCCCTTCAGCGAAGTAGCACCTGTCTTATACGGGAAGCGCCAGAGTCCATCGGTATTGGCTACATAGAAATAATTATTGAGAATGAGCATACCGAAGGGTTGATTGAGATTGTCAAGAAAAACCGAGCGTACCTCTGGTATACCATCTTTATTGGTGTCGCGCAACAGCGTAATGCGATTTGCGCTCTGTCCTAAATTTTGTGATTCAGCTTTACCGGTAACTTCATCTTTGATTTTAGCAGCTCCTTTGGATTCGGTATTGGCCTCCGCTACAAATATATCTCCGTTCGGTGCTACATAGATCCAGCGCGGGTTCTGCAACTGATCTGCAAACTTGGTTACTTCAAAACCTGCAGGCACAACGGGTGTTGTGCCGATCGGCCAGCCCACCACTTTGCTATAGTTCTTCACCGACTCCGTTGCATGCGGCTCCGGTAACGCTACGGTTTTCCCCCCAGTACTTACAACGGTATCGGTAGACGCCTTTTCTGAATCCTGACTGCGATTGTTACAGGATGAGCAGAACACCACAGCCAGCAACGCTATAACCTGTATAGGAGTTTTTATCATGCGATTAAAAAAATGAGGTTTACCGGATCGTATTTTTCACATTGATCTTTTTATCACCCGGTATAACGGATGTATTCTTCCTGATCTTCATGTTCAGCACTTCAATAATGATAGCGAACGCCATGGAGAAGTATATATAGCCACGCGGCACATGTACATGGAAGCCTTCTACTACCAGCAGCGTTCCGATCATGACCAGGAATGCAAGCGCCAGCAACTTCATAGCCGGATGCCGTTGTATAAAATCACTGATGCCACGCGCGAAGAATAGCATCACGGCCAGCGATATCACAATAGCAATAACGATAATGACTACATTTTCAACCAGCCCTATTGCGGTAAGAATGGAGTCGAGTGAGAATATAAGATCGATGAGCACGATTTGGATGATGGCCGAACGCAGACTTAGTACGCGTGGTTTATTCTCGGCATGTTCTGCTCCTTCCAGCTTCGCGTGAATTTCGGATACACTCTTACCAATCAAGAAGAGTCCACCGACAATGAGAATTATATCGCGGTAACTGAGACTGAATTGATTTATAGTCAATATGGGCTTTTGCAAACCGATCAGCCAGCTTACGCCCATCAACAAGATAATACGTGCTACCAGTGCTATACCGATTCCGAGCACACGCGCTTTATTCTGCTGTGCCTGCGGCAGTCGCCCGGACAAAATTGAAATGAATACAACGTTATCGATACCTAAAACAATTTCCAAAAATGTGAGCGTCAAGAGACTCACGAGCCCTTCTGTTGTGAAAATAGAATCCATCCTTTCTGTTTATGTTACGAGGTGAATACTAAAAATCAGCGCCAATGCAGATGCAAAGTATATTTCAGACGGTTCAATGACATCAATTCACTTTTAGCAGTGCAGTGTCCAAGTAATTCCCCAGATGTGTATAAACATGAAAGCCCTGCGTTGTTCACGCAGGGCTTGATCATATAATATATACTTTGTTTATTTCTTCACTTTATAAAGTGCAAATCCATACACGAAAATTACCGAGTAGCAGATGATCGGCAAGTAGTATGCAGCGGCAACGCTTTTATTGGCAACAATGCCCATGATCGGTGGGAACAACGCACCGCCTACTACACCCATTACAATATAGGACGAAGCCTGCTGAGTATATTTACCCATGTCTTTTAAGCCAAGGCTGAAGATGGTCGGGAACATAATGCTGAAAAAGAAGTTCAACATGATAAGCGATACAAATGAAACAGTGCCCCAGCTCTGCGCAATAATAATACAGAGTATAATATTGGCAACTGCATAAATAGAAAGCAGTTTGTTAGGTGCGATGAAACGCATCAGGAACGTTGACAGGAATCGACCGGCCATCATCATCACCATACTTAATGAAAAGAAGTAAGCACCTCGTTCATCTGTCATGCCGGGATTGATCTCGACACTATAATTAATAAAGTACGCCCATGTACCGCCTTGTGCGGCTACGTTAAAGAATTGCGTGATAGCAGCCCATACAAAGTGACGGTGCTGAAATAACTTTTTCTTTGGTGTGGTTGCTGTTGTGCTGTGATCGTCAGCATCGTGCGGGTCTGAAAGCGGTGGAACTTTTACCACCAGAAACGACAACCCGATAACGGTAATAACGGTGCCGATCGCCATGTACAGAAACTTAACCGAGTCAAGCTCATTCGTATAGTCTTGTCCTGCTCGTAAAATAAAAAAGCCACCGAGCAACGGTCCGATCACCGCTCCCAATCCATTAAACGATTGTGCAAAGTTGATACGCTGATCACTCGTACGTTGATCTCCCAGCGAAGCCACGAACGGGTGTGCCACTGTCTCAAGTGTGGCCAGGCCGCACGCAAGTATAAAGAGTGCACCGCGAAAGAATGTGAATGACTCTGCGTTCGCAGCCGGTATAAACAGAAACGCCCCGGTAGCGTACAGGAACAACCCGAGCAACACACCATTCTTATAGCCAAATCTTTTCATGAACAAACCAGCCGGGATCCCCATCACCGCATATGCACCGAAGATCGAAAACTGAACAAGTCCTGATTCTGATTTGGACACGTTCAACACATTCTGAAAATGCTTGTTCAGCACATCGCCCATGGTAATGGCAATGCCCCATAACATGAAGAGTGATGTAACAAAGATGAGCGTAACGATATACTTCTTCTCAGTAAAGGATGGTTTTAGGGTCATGTCAAACAATTTAATGAGACAAACTTAAACTGCCCGAAGCAACGCTTCGTGTCTGATTCAGGCATACTACCTCTAACATAGCTCACTTTATCGAAATATCAATTATTCCACAGAAGGTTTCTGGAAATAAGGTGCCTTGATATTGTATACTTAAAAATCTCTTGTCGTGAGAAAATCGATTGGAGCCTTCCAATTTAGCTCAGGTGTACTTTTTCACTTTTTGTTGATTTTTTTAAGGCTGCCTTTCATGATTGTTTTGTAGTATCAAAATAACCCCTCTTAAGAATGACGTATGTACTATACCTGTTGCTGAGTCTTTACTCAGCGACACCTGCTCAGCCCGACAAAATTACCCCGCTCCACACTGCAAACATCACCACGGTTGCCGATTCTATCGACAACACAACTGCTACACATGTTGATGCCGCGGTTGTATTTGATGACTCCCTGCAAACACTCTATACATCCATCGGACTTGAGAAGTATAACTTGTCATATAAGGTTTTCAAGTATGCCGTGATCGGCTACTATACTTTGCGCATGCAGGGAAAACTCAATGAGAAAAACCTGCTATCCATTATTGATTTCACCAAGCCAAGCACGGAGAAGCGCTTCTATACCATTGATCTTGAGCACCATATCGTAAAATTCTTCACGTATGTGAGCCACGGAAAAAACACCGGTGAAGACATTGCCAAATCATTTTCCAACACAGTTCATTCTAACCAGAGCAGCCTCGGGTTTTATGTAACGGCTGAAACCTATGTGGGCAGCAAAGGATACAGTCTGAAACTGGACGGCATGGAGAAAGGCTATAACGACAACATGCGCCAGCGTGCTGTGGTAATGCACGATGCTGAATACGTAAGCGAATATTGGATAAAACACTATGGTCGCCTGGGAAGAAGTCAGGGTTGCCCTGCTCTTTCAAAAGAAATTGCCAAAGAGGTGATTGATACGATCAAAGGTCACACTGCTATTTTCGCATACTTCAATGACGAAAACTACCTGACCACATCACGCTACCTGAACCTTGACCAACTCTTGCAGAACGTCAACGTGACGGCTAAGCGCTGATTTACCTTTTCTTTTTAGATCCCGGCCATCGAGGAAGGTTTCTGCGCAGGATATAACTGTTGTAACTGACGTTTATCGTGACCGTAGATATCTTCCCGGAAGTTGATCAAACCATTTTCATCCACCCATGCCGTACGGTACTCGATATGTACCGGGTACTTTTTACGCAGATGAATGGTTGACGGTGTTCCGGCTTGCATAGCTTTTTGCACAGCTTCTTTTGTCCAGCCGCGCTGGTCACGAAGTAAATATTCTGCAAAACGAGCAGGCTCATCCAGGCGTACACAACCGTGACTCAGGGCACGATAGCTCTTCTTGAACAAGCGGTGATTCGGTGTATCGTGCAGGTAAATATTCATCTTGTTGGGCATCCCGAATTTAACGAGTCCCAAGGAGTTATCCGGACCGGGCTGTTGCACGATGCGATATTTATAGGGATTGATGGAACCATCTTTCCACGCCTCCGCCGAAGGATCGATTGTCTCTTCGTTCTTGTAGAAAGCATAGTTCTTCTCTGTATAGTAAAGCGAATCTTTCTGCAGACGCGGTATAATTTCTTCTTTGATGATGCTGGTCGGCACGGTCCACGTAGGACTGAATATGATATAGTTCACCACGTCATTGAAAACGGGAGTCGGTTTGTTGGGAGCACCTACAATCACGCGCATATCAAAAATTTCTTTGCCCCCCTCGAACATGCTGAGTTCGTACTCCGGAATATTTACCGTGATGTAATTATCACCATACGCATTCTGCGGCAACCAGCGGAAGCGATCCATATTCAATGCGATGATGTTCGCTTTATCTTTAAAGGATTGATTCAGAAAACGTACAGTCTTCTCACCAATGATACCATCCGGTTCCAGACCATGACGTTCCTGAAACCATTTCACAGCTGATACCAGTGCGGCATCGTAACGCAGTGAATCGGTTTGGCCAGTAACAGAGTCTATCGGAAGCGTATAGGCTTTCAGATCGGTCAGCAATAATTTCTTGCGGATCGATGGAATAACAGCGTTGCGTTCATCCGGTTTTATTTTACTGGCTGCAACACTTAACGGAAATTCTTTCGGCTCTGCTTTTTCAAGTGACTGGTATTGCTTCAGCGCATGCTGCAGTTTGGTATATTGTTCATACGCAGGTTGCAGGCTGTTAACAGCAGTAATGAGTTGTTCCGGCTCGAGTATCTTTGCCAGCGTGTATACATCGGTTGTATTATCTTCCGGTTTGATCTCGCGTATCCACAAGGCCGTTGTGTTGCCGGGATTTCTCACTTTACCTTCTGCAAGATGTGTGGTGAAGAGGAAAAGCTTCTCGCTGATCTGTATATCCAG
>CBIHOZ010000264.1:0-6409 GCA_966211525.1 uncultured Chitinophaga sp.
ATTTGAAAAAGGACCATCGCATAAACTTTTCCTGCGCAGAATTTCTTACCAGGACAATGCGGGCGATAGTACAACAGCGATGTATAATGCTGTTGTCCGTTCGAACTTGCAACCACTCGTGGCAGCCTTTGGGATTGGCGCCTACTCACCCCGTGGTAAAGGAAGTGTGATCGATGTTACAGACTATATAAATGGAAGCAACGATGTATTCTTCTTCAGTACATCGTCCAAGAAGACTTTGCGCATCGGGGGTATCATCCCCAACATGAGCTATATTAAAGATATAAAGTCCTATCCGCTGAACCTCGAGATACGCACCATAAAAACCTACGATGAATCCACCAGCGACAATACTTTCACGCTGGAGCTGAACACATCGATAGTATTGCTGCCGAAGACCCCCATGCGAAAACGTTTTGCAGACAGACGCGTAGGATACTTCACCGAACGCTACACCGATTATGATGTGAACCCGCAGGGCGTAAAAGTAGTAAGCTATATCAAGCGATGGCGCCTCGAACCCAAACCCGAAGATATGGCCCGCTATAGAAACGGAGAATTGGTAGAACCGCTGAAACCAATTATATACTATATCGATCCGGCAACACCGAAAAAATGGGTCCCCTATTTAAAACAAGGTATAGAAGACTGGCAGGTTGCATTTGAGAGAGCCGGATTTAAAAATGCAATTCAGGCGCGTGAAGCACCCGATCCGGAAACATACCCGGACTGGAGCCTGGAAGATTCACGACACTCGGCTATAGTATATAAACCATCCTCCATCGCGAATGCAGCCGGTCCTATTGTTACCGATCCACGCAGCGGTGAAATACTGGAGAGCCACATCAACTGGTATCATAACCTGATGTCTATACTGCACGACTGGTATATGGTGCAATGTGGCGCCAGTGATCCGCGTGCACAGAAGATGAAATTTGATGACGACCTGATGGGTGAACTCATCCGCTCGGTTGCAGCACACGAAGTAGGACACTCACTCGGCCTTACACATAATTTCGGTGCAAGCTCCACCGTGCCGGTTGAAAAATTGCGTGATCGCGCCTGGCTTGAAACAAATGGACACACGCCTTCTATTATGGACTACGCACGTTTTAATTATGTAGCACAACCGGAAGACAGTGTAAGTGAACGAGGTCTGATTGCGCGTATAGGTAAATATGACCTGTGGGCAATCGAGTATGGATATCGCTATTACCCCGATATACCTTCGGCTGAAAAAGAAATACCATTCCTGAATGGGGCCATCATCGAGAAGATGAAGGATCAACAATTCTGGTTCGCTTCTGAATTTTCAACAGATGACCCGCGCGTACAGACCGAAGATATAGGCGACAATGCCATGAAGGCGGGCGAATACGGCATTAAAAATCTGAAGCGAATTATACCTCGTCTCAACGCGTGGACGTATGTACCGAATGAAGGTTACAAGAATCTCAACCAGCTTTACAACGGTGTTACTAATCAGTATGACTATTATCTGAATCACGTAACAACCTATATCGGTGGCACCTACGAGACAATCAAATCATCGGAGCAAATTGGTCCGGTATATAGCGTGGTGCCGGCTACGCTGCAAAAAGATGCCTTGAGCTTTCTTAATAAACACATCTTTCAGCCACCCGTGTGGTTGTTGGACACGGTTATTCTCGCCCGCATCGGGCAGAACGCGACACAAATTATAGCACAGTCGCAGGAGCGTGTATTGAATTCATTATTAAGTTATACTACACTTACACGTCTCGCGGAAGCCGAAGCCTTGAATGAGACACGCGCATACCGGCTGATCAATTATATGGATGATCTCGATCAGTATATATGGACCGAACTGGGCACCTATAGCACCATTGGCATATATAGGAGAAATCTTCAGCGATATTATGTTGACAAGCTGCTGGATCTTTCCAAAAACACATCTGCGTTTTCAGATGCTGATGCCATTATTAAAAACAAACTTTCTGAAATTAAAGCAAGGCTGAAGAAAGCAATCCCCAAAACGAAAGATGCCATGACAGTATACCATTTGAAATACCTGGAAGGCAAACTCGGCAGTATACCCTGACTATACTTTTTAGTGTCCTATAATTGTACCGGTTCGGTAATAAAATTCTGCACTTCATACCAAGTGTAGAAAAGCGGCCATCATTCATAAATGACTGTGAGGAACGTATGTTGAAACGTGTCATAACACAACCCGGCCGGTATAATAATTTACCCATTTCTTCTGTATTTAAACACGTTGATTATGGGAAAGGACAGAGAAGGGAAATTCCACCCAGCAAAAGGAAGACCTAGCGGACAGGGTAAAGACAACAATATAGAATTGCATCTGAAAGACGATGGTGCCCTGGATCTATACCTGGAAACAGCAGAGAAGTATACGGATGGTCAGGAAGAAATGCCGGCGAATGTAAGAGTGCGGCATCCTAATCGTAATGCAGATAAGCACACTGAATATGCTGAAGATGGCAAGCCGAACAAATGGTATAAGAAAACAGCATCCGCGAAAGCTTCGCGTGCGTCTGGTACCTCAGAAAACGGACTTGCATCAAACGGCAAACGCGACACAACGGAGGGGCTGGAGCTCCCCGGTGTCCTTACGAAGCCGCTGCTGGAAGAGCTCTTCAATCACAGCGCCAAGCACTATATAACTGCATTTATGGCAACACACCAATCCGGTGTGGAAGTGAACGAGAAGCAAGACCTGGTAACGTTCAAGAATATACTGCAACAGGTCTCATCGCAGCTCCGCCAGAACGGTGTGGATGAGACAACGGTGATACGCATGCTTGCCCCCGGATATGATCTTCTTAAAGACGATGCGTTCTGGAGAAGTCAGCAGGCGGGGCTCGCTATATTTATATCCGACACGCTGTTCCGGTATATAAAAATGCCGGAGCCACCGATAGAAGAGGGTGTACTCACCGGAGGTTCATTCTTCCTGAAGCAACTCATTCCGATGATGACCAACCGCGAATATTTCTATTTGCTGGTGATCAGTAAAAAGCAATCCAAAGTTTTCAAGATCGATTCATTCGGTATTCAACATATACCTATACCGGAAATGCCGAATGGTATGGATGATGTTGTCCACTTCGAAGAAAAGGACGACCAGAATCTTTGGCGGACCGGAAGCAGCGGTGCGGGTGGTGGTGCTAACTACCATGGTACAGGAGCCGGTAAACCGGATGAAAAGGAAAATATAGCGCTATACCTGGAAGAAGTTGATGAGACACTCTGGGAAGAACTGCTGCATAATGAAAATGTTCCGCTTTTGCTGGCGGGTGTAGATTACCTGCTGCCGATCTTTAAATCAGTAACAGGCTATAATAACATCTGGAACGAAGCGCTTACCGGAAGCTATGAACATGAAGACTTAAACAAGCTTCGTCAGAAAGCGATGGAAGTTATGGCACCTTACTTCGAAGAGCGTCATAAGAAAGCGCTGGACAATTATGGAAATCAGTCGGCTACCGAGTTGACCTCATCCGTACCCGCAGATGTTATCCCGGCCGCTTACTATGGACGTGTGTCTCATTTGTTTGTACAGAAAGGTGAGCACATCTGGGGAACGTTTGATGAGATGGCCAACAAACTGGTGATCCATGAGACACAGCAAAGCGGAGATGAGTGTCTGCTGAACACAGCAGTTATTAAAACGATACTCACCGGAGGAGATGTGCACATTCTTGAAAAAGAAAAGATGCCGGCTGCGAGTAACATAGCGGCCTTGCTACGGTACTAAAAATATATACTATATGGAAACAGTAATGATTAATAAACCGGCTGATATTAAACCTCAACACCAGGACCGTCAGCCGGGTATAGAAAAGGAGATGACACCACGCCCGATCTATGACACCGATGATCCGGGTTACGGTAGGCTGCAAGGTAAAGTAGCGGTTATTACCGGTGGCGATTCTGGTATAGGACGCGCAGTCGCCATTCAATTTGCAAAAGAAGGTGCCGATGTTGCTATAGCGTATCTCGATGAACACGAGGACGCCAAGGAAACAGCGGAAGCTATTCGCAAGTATGGTAAGGAGGCATTGCTGATACCAACCGATATTTCGCAGGAAGTAAACTGCAAGAATATAATCGATCAAACTTTGCAGCGATTCAAGCGGATTGATATACTGGTAAACAATGCCGCGGTGCAATACGAGCAGAAAGATGTACAGGATATTTCTGCGGAGCAATGGGAGTATACTTTCAGGGTAAATATTTTTTCATATTTCTATATGATCAAATATACTGTGCCCCATTTGCAGGAAGGATGTAGCATTATCAATACAGCTTCTGTCACGGCCTATAAAGGTAATCAGACGCTAATGGACTATTCTTCTACCAAGGGTGCTATCATTGCGTTTACCAGAAGCTTGTCTCAGTCCTTAGCGAACAAGGGCATTCGCGTAAATGCTGTTGCCCCCGGACCGGTTTGGACACCGTTGATCCCGGCTTCTTTCGATGAAGAGAAGGTTGAAAAATTTGGTAAGGATACGCCCCTCGGCAGACCGGCACAACCGGTAGAGATTGCACCTTCGTATGTATTCCTTGCTTCACGTGAAGGATCATTCTTCACCGGGCAGGTATTGCACCCGAATGGCGGCTCCGTTATCAA
Organism: uncultured Chitinophaga sp.; assembly: GCA_966211525.1. Taxonomy (GTDB): domain Bacteria; phylum Bacteroidota; class Bacteroidia; order Cytophagales; family Cyclobacteriaceae; genus Ohtaekwangia. The sequence goes on from CBIHOZ010000264.1 coordinate 4,640, forward strand.
TACATAGAGACGATCTATATATCTTATATATATAAATGAAAGGCATCCGCTATAGTTGTGATGCCTTTTTTATTCAGTTGATTTTCACTTCTATAAACAGGATAATAGCATTATTAGAGAGCGCCTCAAATTCTACGGCTTCCACTTCCCGCAGCGCTAAACCATCACGCGCATGCATCAGGCGATTAGCCACTTCAAAGGCACCTTCCAATACAAAAACGAAAACACCGCTCGCATTATCCGCAGGCGTAAATATACCCTCTCCCCTGCCATTGAATTTACCCATACAAGGCGTTGCTCCGGAACACAGTGCATCAGGCGCAAGCGGAACGAGTATATCCTCACGGTTGTCCAAATCAAATAGGACTTTGCCGGTTGACGCTATATTTCCCGCAGGAACCGTATACCAGATCTCCAGGAAATTGATGAGTTCGTCTTCGTACGGATTAACAATCTCTACAATTGAATCTTTCGGGACTGCTGCTGTAAAAGTTTCGCCCACATCCGTAAGTATATATTCTTCCGTACCGATGCGCACGTTCAGCGCACCGACAACCGGAAGCAACATGATGACTGTGTCTTCTTTGGTATAGCGTACCAAGGTATGTTCACCTTTTAGTGTCGTGTCGTTGAAAGTCTTCAGGTTGCCGAAAGGTCTTCTGCTTTCCTGGAAATATTTACCGGCATTGAAGATGTGAAAACTCCGGAACCAATCTTCCTGTGAACATCCGCGTTGATCGGCCAGGTATATCGTTGCTTTTGTTTTCGAGAGCATATGCTATAGTTTAAGATCACTTCCCTCCAGCACACGTCCATCTATAGTCTGCACATCCGTACGTAATTGAAATGAACTGATGCCCAGGTTCGGGCGCCAGGCCACCATTTCCGTATCGATCATCTGTGCGTTACGCAGTGCCTCGCGCTGATCACCGATGGAAAGCAGAAACAAGTTCTGCACCGTATCAATCCACGTTAATACATCGCTGTAAAAATGAATGGCAATTTTATGCTGGTATTTATCCTTTACGTGCGACTGTATAAGTTCAAATCTGAAATTCCTGAAGGGTATCACTGCCTTGCCGGCCACGTTGGTAATGTCGGGTATACGTTCGTTCAGCTGACGCAGATAACCAATGGCTGCTGTACTGACAAGCGCATGCAGCCGGTCAGCCTTCGGATCGTTCTCCAGAATTTCACGAAAGGTTGAAAATTGTTGCCGCTGATTATAGTATTGCGCCTGCATAAAAAATTCCCGGTATGTATCGTCAAATACATACTTCTCCCACGTACCCGATGCCGAAGCATCAATCACTTTGGAATAACACAATCGTACAAGACCTTTTATCATGATATATACTGACTATACGCTATATACTTCAATCAGGCACTCACTACAATGGTATGGGTAAGCTCATAGCCATCCGTTGTATTACCGGTTAACGTGGCCAGCTCACTTTCTACCGAGTCGGCAAAAATATTATCAGATGAATTATAGGTGTCCTGTTTGCCTTTGGTATAGTATTGCGTGGCAGTGGTATATACGGCATCTGTTACCTCACTTGGAAAAGCGATTTGCGTAACGAGCAGCGAAACCCCGCTGGCATTGTAAACATGTACATGTATATGCGCGGCACGTGATGCATACCAGCCCGGAAATATAGAAGTAAACCCTGCGAGCCCATTGCTGTCCGTAACTTGACGACCACGCAGAAAGTGCACAGACGTATAGTTAACCGTCTGCATGGATGTGCCGCCATACTCGGAGTAGTA
>CBIHOZ010000265.1:0-6370 GCA_966211525.1 uncultured Chitinophaga sp.
ACGGTATGCGGATAGCACTTGCCTCCAGCAGTAAAAATGCAAAGACTGTTTTACAGCTTTTGCAGATCGAGCATCTTTTTGAAGTGGTGGTAGACGGCACCATGGTAGTACATTCCAAGCCCGATCCCGAGATATTTTTACTCGCGGCCACGAAGCTGGGTGTCGACCCGAAAGAGTGCCTGGTATTTGAAGATGCAGAAGCAGGCGTGGAAGCAGCACTGGCTGCGGGTATGCACTGCGTTGGTATAGGTTCACCGGCACAACTGGTAAAAGCCATGCGTGTGATACGCACCACCGGGGAATTCACCATGGGCATGCTGGACGACTGCAATGCTGCGATAAAATTGAAAACCAACGGCTAGAGATATATAGTAACGTTAAATATATACGTGTAATGAAAGAGTATTTAAATCACCACGAATGGAATATTATAGAAGAAGGATTGGATCCGCACTATAACAAGATATCCGAAAGTGTGTTCAGTATCGGGAACGGGCGCATGGGACAACGCGCTAATTTTGAAGAAGAGTACTCGGGCGAAACCCTTCGGGGAAGTTATGTAGCCGGAGTATATTATCCGGATAAGACACGTGTTGGCTGGTGGAAGAATGGATACCCCGAATACTTTGCAAAAGTATTGAACGCTCCGAACTGGATCGGCATTCACGTAAGCATCGACAATCAGAAACTCGATCTGGCCAAATGTAAGGTGGAAGATTTTAAACGCGTGCTCGACATGCGCACCGGTTTACTGTCACGAAGCTTTGCTGCAACATTGGCCGATGGTAAAAAGATAAAAGTGGAATCGAAACGATTCTGCAGCATGGCGAACGGAGAAATAGGAGCGATCCGCTATGCTATAACTCCGCTTAACTTTTCCGGGAAAGCTTTACTCTCCATCTATGTAGATGCAGATGTGGTAAACAAGGATTCCAACTACGATGAAAAATTCTGGGAGGAAGTATATAAAGAGGCTGCTGAAGGCAAAGCGATTGTTACAGCACAAACCAAGAAGACTAATTTCCATGTAACCACCGGCATGCGTTACCAGCTTGAGACAGATGGTAAAAAAGCGAATGTAGATCGAATCAATAATGAGCAGCGCGAAAAATTTGCCGGCAATGTGATCCAGGTTGCACTGCAGGAAGGTAAAGAGACAGTGGTATATAAATATGCTGCTATACTTTCCTCCGAAAATCATCCGAAAGATCAGATGGTGGCTGCATGTAACAAGGTGTTGGATGAAGCTTTCAGTAAAGGATTCGATGCCTTGTTTGATGAACACGCTAAAGTATGGCAGCACAAGTGGGAGGAAAGTGATATTACCATTGAAGGCGATATCGCTGCGCAGCAGGGTATACGCTTTAATATATTCCAGTTGATGCAGACCTATACCGGCGAAGACGAACGCCTCAATATAGGACCCAAAGGATTTACCGGTGAGAAATATGGTGGAAGTACGTATTGGGACACAGAAGCATATTGTCTTCCGTTCTACTTAAGTACGGCTGAACCGAAGGTAGCACGCAACCTGTTGGTATACCGCTACAAACATTTAGGGAAAGCGATAGAGAATGCGAAGAAGCTCGGCTTTAAAGACGGTGCAGCCTTCTATCCCTTTGTAACCATGAACGGTGAAGAGTGTCACAACGAATGGGAAATTACCTTCGAAGAAATTCACCGCACCAGCGCGATGGCCTATGCTATCCGCGACTATATAGAATATACCGGTGACAAGAATTACTTTACTGAATACGGACTTGAAGTACTCATTGGTATAGCACGTTTCTGGTCGCAGCGTGTGAACTGGTCGGCTGAGAAGAGTAAATATGTGATCCTCGGTGTAACTGGTCCGAACGAATACGAGAACAACGTGAACAACAACTGGTATACCAATTACCTTGGGGCGTGGACACTGCGCTTTGCACAGCAGGCTGTTGATTATGTGAAGAACACCGATCTGAAACGCTTCAATGAAATTGTGAGTAAAACGTCCTTCAAGGAAAAAGAAGAGACCGAGCGCTGGAAGGAGATAACTGAGAAAATGTATTACCCGATCGATGAGAAACGCAATATCATTTTGCAGCAAGACGGGTTTATGGATAAAGAAATTCTCCGCGTAAGCGAACTTAAAAAAGAAGATCGCCCGTTGAACCAGAAGTGGTCATGGGACCGCATTCTTCGGTCATGCTTCATCAAACAGGCCGATGTACTCCAGGGTATATATCTCTTCGAAGATGATTTTGACATTGAGACTATCCGTAGGAACTACGATTTCTATGAGCCATTAACCGTTCACGAATCATCATTGTCGCCTTGCGTACACGTTATACTGGCTTCAAAGCTCGGGTATAAATCAAGCGCATACGAACTATACCTGCGCACCGCGCGCCTCGACCTCGATGACTATAACAACGACACTGAAGAAGGCTGCCACATCACTTCGATGGCCGGTACCTGGATGAGTGTAGTAAAAGGATTTGGTGGGATGCGCGTGCGCGATGGCAAACTATATTTCAATCCGTTTATCCCGGATCAATGGAAATCCTATTCGTTCCGCATTGAGTTCCGCGGACGCGTATTGAAAATAAAAGTGAGCAAAGACGGAGTCGAAACAAAACTCGAATCCGGCGAACCGCTTGTCATTGATGTGAAAGGCGAAGATGTGCAGTTGAAAAAATAGCTACTAGCTGCCAGCCACCAGCTGCTCGCAGATTGTATTAGAGGATCGTTGGTACTACTAATATCGTGTCGATAGTATTTACGAAGCCTTAGTGCAAACTACCTGCAGCCAGTAGCTGGCAGCTTGCAACCCAAAAAGATATCGATTTGAGACGTTATATACTAAGCACCATCCTGCTTCTTCTTTTGTGGACCACTGTTGAAGCGCGTCCGGTTCAGTTTATAGGTGCGGATCATCGGGATATACAGTATACCGGGCGGATTGATTTTTCGAATCCGAAGTTGCCGCGTTTCTGGACGGCAGGTGTATATATACAGGTGAAGTTCAAAGGTACTTCGTGTTCGATTATTGTAAATGATGAAGAGTTAAGAGGCAAGTCGCATAACTACCTGGAGATTGCGATCGATCAGCAGAAGCCGTTCCGAATTCAAACGACAGGTAAGACCGATACGATCGCGATAGCAACCGGTTTGCAACGGGGTGCCCATACGCTTACCATCTGCAAGAACACGGAAGCGCTCATCGGTTATCTTGAATTTGCCGGACTGCTCTGCGAAGGTATATTGCCTATGCCCGCAAAGCCACAGCGCAAGATTGAATTTGTCGGTAACTCCATTACTTCTGGAATGGGCAGCGACCTGTCCGTTGTACCTTGTGATAGTGCAGCATGGTATGATCAACACAACGCCTATTTCAGTTACGGACCAACGGTTGCGCGAGCACTGAAAGCACAATACCATTTAACATCCGAGTCAGGTATAGGACTCATGCATAGTTGCTGCGATAAACCGTTTGTAATGCCACAGGTATTTGATAAAGTAAATATCGCCACGAATACAATGTCCTGGGACTTCTCCAAATATATACCAGACGTTGTTACCGTCTGTCTTGGTCAGAACGATGGTATCCAGGATTCTGTAAAATTCTGTACAGCCTATGTTGATTTTATTCACACCATTCGTAAGCACTATCCATCAGCGCAGATTATATGCCTTACGAGTCCAATGGCGGATGCGGCTTTAACAAAAGCCCTGAAGAATTACCTCACCGGCATTGTAAATTATACCAACGCACAAGGCGACAAGAAGATAAGTAAGTATTTTTATTCGCGCAGTTTCAACAGTGGTTGCGGAGGTCATCCCGATCTCAAGGAACACCAGCTCATCGCCAATGAACTTACTGCATACATCCGCAGTGTTATGAAGTGGTAAGCTTTTGTAGACGGGGCAAGTCGGACATATAGCGTATGCAAATTCAGATCGTACCATATCAGCAACAATATGACGATGCTATCGCCAGCCTCATTGTGTCCATCCAGCAACATGAGTTTAATATAAAGATCACGCTCGAAGATCAACCCGACCTGCAAGACATCGATAATTTTTACCGGAAGGGAAGCGGTAATTTCTGGTGCGCCCTATCTCCGGAGGGAGAACTCATCGGTACCATCGCCCTCATAGACATAGGCAGCGGGATGGGCGCCATCCGTAAGATGTTTGTAAAAAGCGAATGGCGCGGAAAAGATAAAAATGTAGCACGTGCCCTATTGAACAGACTCGAGTTGTGGGCATCACAACACGCCATCACCGCCCTATACCTCGGCACTGTAGAACAACTCAAAGCCGCCCAACGCTTTTACGAACGCGAAGGATTCACCCTCGTAGAAGTTCAAAGCTTACCAACACAGTTCCCGAGAATGGCCGTAGACACTATCTTCTATAAAAAGATACTTAGTTAAGTATATAATAAAAAAAGATGCGCCAGCATCCCTGGCGCATCTATAGCGAGACGTATACTTGATCCTGTTTACTTCTTACCTCTTCTTCTTACTTCTTACATCTTCCTTCTTACTTCTTGCTTCTTACTTCTTACTCCTTACTTCTGATGTCTTACTTCTTAACCACCACCGTCTCCACCCCGGTTCGTTTCCCTTGTACCACCCGCACCTGGTAAACTCCATCCGGTATATCATCTACCATAAGCGTAACAAAGGCGTCAGCGCTTTTCTCTTCGGTGTGTTTGATCGTTTTAACAGCGCGACCATATATATCAATCAGCGTTACTTCGAAGGCGTCCTTGCTGTCGGTATCCGGAGCAATACTTAATTCACGTTTGGCCGGGTTCGGGTATACCTTGAATGAGCAGCGTTGTCTTCCAGCGGCATTTTCATTCACTGCAATTGTTGACGCCTGCGTTGTACTGCTGATCACCAGGTGATCGAGGTTTGGTCCGCTGCTGCCAATAGCCGTGGCGCGTATCAGGTTTGTCCCGCCAATCAGTGTCGCGGGTATAGATATAGTTGTCCAGGTAGTCCACGTAGTTGTGCGGGGGAAGGTCAACGCGCTATTAATGGTTGTCCCATTTACACTGATAGCCAGTGCACGCGGTGTGTTGCCCATCGAATACCGAAACGTCAGTGTATAATTACCGGCTGTTGGTATAGCCGCAGACCATTGTACATAATCGTTAGACGCATTCTGATAATCAGCAAAACCACTTCCGGTATAGCCGGCCTGGTTGCTCAATACAATCGCACCGGATAGGGTAGCATTCTCAGCCTCCAATGTAACCGGAGCAAAAGTTGTTGTTCGGAATAAAGCGGAAGCCGGAATCGCTTGTTTCGTTATACCCGGTCCGGCATAACTTGCCGTCAATACAGCAGAACCTTGTCGCTCGAAGAACGCAACGGTAAGGCTATGCTTTCCGCGCTTCAGTCCAATCGTTCCCGAGACTTCGCGTTCGGCATGTAAGCCATCATTATTGACCACTACGGTTGAACCGATGAGCAACTGACTGCCATCATCCGAACTTGTATAGAACGTATAGGTTCCGTCTGCAGGCACATCGATATACCCGGTATACCGGAATGCATAATCATCTTCACGGTTACGCGGTGTGAGATTGATGGTGGTAAGATTGCCGGTCTCGGCAGGAGTAAGTGCTGCAAAGTTTGGAAGCGCAGACCAGACCCCTTCATAATACGCATACGCTATACCGGCTGTTGTATTTGCAGGATTGTCAGGTTCGCGTAATGAACTGATGCGATACACGGCTGTATAGGTTATATCATCCACAGGCGTGGAGATGGTTTGTGTAGCACTGCCGCCGTGCAGCCAGCGATCAAACTCGTACGTTACACCGCCCGATGTTTGAGGCGATACAACGCCGATGGTGCGTTGTATACCTTCCACGCTCAGATCAGAAGTTGGTGTGGTAACCGGTTGGCCATCCAATGTTACTTGCAAACCAGCCGGTTGCGTGGCCAGATTTATAGTAGACTTTCGTGGAAGTATATCACGCTGCACCGTATCTTTTAAACCTTGTGAATCGGTTACGATCAGATATACCCGGTACCATACATTGTCTGCACCTTCACCGCTGGTGGGTATAGTAAACGATCCACTCTTGACACCGGATGCTATAGGAGGTCCATCGTGATGGTGTGTATCATGGTGAAAATGTACGAGCCAGGTAAATGCACTTGCCGGCAATGTTCCATCTTCTGCATCGGTAGCATCGCCTGAGAAATTAATTACATCACCACCGCGGTATAATGTACCTGCAGCCGGTGTTGTAATGGTAGCAACGGGTGCTGCGTTAAACGTAGTAACGGTAAGCGTGGCTGCATTGCTGGTTGCACTGCCTGCTGCATTGGACACGATAACACGATACGAACCGGCATGTGAT
>CBIHOZ010000266.1:0-6339 GCA_966211525.1 uncultured Chitinophaga sp.
AGCATTGTATTGAATCGATAAAAAAAAGAAACTACGTCTCTGTACATATTTAACAAACGCGCATATCTGTTTAATGGCAGATGATGATTGTTACCTATGTCACGGGGCATAACAATACATTGGTTCGCAATAGCGGATCGCAGGAAGCCCCGGATTTATACCGGGGCTTTTTTATTTTACAAGGATACGACTAAAGACTATATTACATTTCAATATGACAACGCCCTATAAAATTCACACAGTACTGAACAAAGAGATCGTAGAAGTTCAGGACAACTCCCTGCTAATTGAGACAACGCAGCAGTTCCTTCAATTAATGATGAACCTGCCTTCCGACAAAGTCATTCTTCACCAGGAAAACCTGCACGAATCATTCTTCGATCTGCGCAGCGGACTTGCCGGTGATATACTGCAAAAAGTTAGCAACTACGTGCTACAGTTAGGCATTGTCGGAGACTTCTCGCTATACGACAGCAAAAGTCTGCAGGCATTTATATACGAGAGCAACAAGGGAAACCGCGTTGTGTTTGCAAGCACCGTAGAAGAAGCGCTGAATCGGCTAAGCCGATAATAAAAATGTCATGGGCCATCTATACCTGCATATAGTATAGCAGCCCATTGACATTCGTCTAGGGTGTTGCTGCCGCACTGATAACCAGAGAAGATATAACATCATTCCAGGCGGCTCCCACATAATTGCTGTTAGCGGTAAAGGTTGTACTGTTCCCCGAGAAATTATCATTTACATACACTGTAACAGTATAGCCTTTCGGTACTGTCAAAGAACTTATATCGTTGTCCAAAATTCCCATGGCGTTCATTTGAGATTTCGTATAGCGGCCGGGTGCCAGTGCTGCCGTATAGCCTCCGTAATTATAGTCTTTAAAGAAAAATGCTTTATCAAGGTTGAATGCAAACTCCATCAACATTATACCGCTGAGTTGCGTAGAGTAATCTGTTACTGTGGCGGCCGTTACATTCCAGTCTTTGTTCACAAGCCAGTTCGTTTTATTGATAGCCACCGTATTTACTTTCTTCGCTGTTGACTTTATGGCGTTTATATACCGCTCGCGTGTGGCCTGCGGTATATTTCCTTCGCGCGCCAGCTGATCGAGATACCGCAGAAATATACCCTTGAACAAGCCTCCGTCACCGTCACCGGTTTCATTTGCCCATAGCACTCCGTTATATAAACGATTGGTTATGGCATACTCGGCAGTCTTTACGGCATCGTCTAGGTATACTTGTTCGCCGGTGACTTTATATAATTCGAGTCCGGCACCGATCCATGTACCGACGTTGTACGAGAATATCCACTCCTTATTGGTATGATTGGTAGAATCATTGTAGCTGTCCCAAACGGCACCACTCACCGGATCAACCAGCGCACCCTTCATCCAGGTATATATATCTTTCGCGGTTTGCAGGTCCTGCGCATTTCCGTTTACGCGGTATAGTCGTGTCGCAAAAATGATAGCCGGTCCGTTGGTGCAGGCGTTGAAAGAATGCGGTGCATCTTTGTTCCATTGCAATGCTCCACCCTGTTCTGCGTGTTGTCCAGTTTTCATATCCTGCCAGAGCGCCTGCAGGGCAGTCATATTCTCCGCATCATTTGTATTCTGGTAGGCACGTAAACTGGCAATGGCAAGCCAGGCCATATCGTCATAGTAATGGGTTGGATATAGTCCACCGTTCTTGTCTTTTGTACCGAGCAGCAAGGTCTTCATTCGTTGTTTATATACATCGTTGCGTGTGCGCAGGTATGCATCGAGTAAAGCATCTATACCGTGTGCCTGCCACCAGTAATTAAAGAATGTATTACCTGCGTTGTTGTGCAGGTAATATTTGCCATCAGACGATATAAATGTACTGTGCGTGTTGGCTTGCAACGCATCGGCTACGGGCGTATAGACGGCATGCTGCGCGAAGCTCTTGTAACCGAGGGTTGCCAGTAAGAGGAAGCAAAACAGGCAAACATTATACCTCCGGTCGGTACTTTTCTTTTTCTCCATAGATCTTTGTTAAAGACTTTTCATTTAAGACACGGTTGTGCGGTATATTCCTAAAAGTTGAAGTGAGATACCCGTAATTTCAGAAAGCACAGGCGCAGGCGTTTAGCCTTGGGGAGACAGCACTTCGAGCGTGTGCGTTAAGATTGTTGCGAGAAGTTGGTGGTGAGGTGACGTTGGCGACACTGACGTATATACTTAATGCGGTGCCGTGCTTTGGAGGAAATCTTTAGCCTTGGGGTTTCTCGCGGGTGACGATCATTCCATGGTGAACTTTGCTCGCTCGAAATGACGGACCAATGTCATCTCGAGCGAGCATTGAGATATAGTCTGCTACTTCCAGCTATCGGTGCGGAAAGGTGATGCCGGAAGTCCTTCTTTGTTATAGAGGTTAGCATCATCCGGGTTGTTGCCCCAGGCGTAGCGAACAGCTACCGGCTTCTTGATATCGGGATGGTATACGATAACGTTGTTACCTTCAACGTATGCCTTTGCCCATACAAATTTCTGATCTTCTCCGGCTATAGCAAAAGCTTTCAGGTAGCCATATTTATCTTTCACATGTAAACCGCTTCCTATATTATCGAATGTCAGCACCAGCTTATTGTCAGCCTTCTGCATGGATTTATATACCGGGCCGGAGTATACAACGTTCTGGTTATACGCCACTTTGAGTGCCGATAGCGCAAGTCTCAAACCAACATCCTGTTTGTTTCGCGGATGTATATCGTTAGCCTCGCCTATATCAATGATAACAGCTTGTCCGGTGGCAGGAAGTGAAAGTGTCTTGCTCTGTGCTTCACGTAGCTCTGCCCACCCGCTCGAAACCGGAAGCGAATCAGGAGCCATAAAGTTAGCAAGCTGCACCCACAGGAATGGAAACTGCTGATTCCACTTGGTACGCCAGTTATTGATGAGCTCGGGAAACAGTTTTTGATATTTTGCTGCTTCACCTGTGTTGGACTCTCCCTGGTACCAGATTACGCCTTTGATCGGCATTGGTATAATCGGTGCAATCATCGCGTTATATAGTTGTGAAGGATAGGCATTCGGACCGGTAGCCTGAAGTCCGTATTGCGTGTTCAATACTGAAATTTTATACTGCCACTCACCGGCAAGATCAATGCGCTTATTGTTCACCTCGAGGTTCAACTTATCGGCAGCTCCATATATACCGCCACCACCGGCACCATCGTACACACGCACTATCAATACATTTTTTCCCGGCTGAAGTATATTACCAGCCAATGTATAGTGACGATCGATGTTCCAGCCATTCATGCCTCCTACCTGCTTTCCGTTGATGTATGTCTCATCAGCGTCATCAATCGGTCCGAGGTGAAGAACGGCTCCTTTACCTATATCTTCAGCACTGACTGTAAACTCTTTTCTGAACCATACAACACCATCAGCATCGCCTATCTCGGTTTGTTCCCATAGCTTCGGCAGTGTTATTTTTTTCCAGCCGTCTGCATAGCCAGGCTCATACCATTTTTCAAGTTTACCTTTTTCATTCGCCACTGCGTCAGCGAATTTACGTTGTTTCTCCGGCATGTCTTTGGCAGCTTCGCGAAGTGTTGTCATGTCGAGTTTCTTATACTCATCTTTACCCGACATAATATCCCAACTCATCCACGTCTGGATATTCGTTCCGCCCCAGGAACTGTTCACCAGTCCTATAGGTATATTCAGATCGGCATTCAGCTTGCGACCAAAGAAATACGCTACGGCAGAGAAATCTCCGAGTGTTTTCGGAGTACATTCCTGCCATTGTCCGCCGGTAAGATCCTTCTGAACATCAAAGCTCAGCGCTTTCGGAACCGTAAACAATCGTATCTGCGGATGATTGGCATTCGCGATTTCTTCCTTGGCGTGATTCGTATCTTTGATCGTCCATTCCATATTGGACTGTCCACTTCCAACCCACACATCGCCTATCAGTATATTTCGAAGCGTGATCGTATTCTTTCCTTTTACAATTAATTCATACGGTCCACCGTGCGGCATCGCCTTCAATGAGACATTCCAGTTTCCGTTCTTGTCCGCTTTAGTCTTGGCAGTTGCTCCATTGAACGTAACCGTAACGGACTCTGATGGCTTTGCCCAGCCCCATACACGAATCGGTTCGTTACGCTGCAACACCATATTGTCTGAAAATATTTTCGGTAACATAACCTCTGCGTGAAGCGAGAAGGCTATACAGCTTAACACAAAAGCAACAAAGACGCGTGCGCGCAGGGAAAATGTAGTACGGGGGGTTGTTCTCACAGTAAAAAAAATTACTTTATAAATTTAGCCTGGTAGAAGTTTGATGTACTGGTGCCATACGCTACATATAGTCCGCTGGCCATACCTGCTATATCAATCTTTACCGGACGCTGTGAAGGTACAACCTCTTTTTGAAATTGAACACGTCCTGCCATATCAATTATATAAATTGTATTCAGAGTTTCTGATGACTCCACGGTCAGTTCTGTATGCTGGGTGTTTTGTGAGACCTTGAAGTTACGCGGCTTCTCTCCTTCTGAAGTACCCGTTACAAGATCGCGGATGCGGATCACGAGTCCTCCTTCCGGAGACAAACGAAAATTCAGTTTACTTTGATTGTTAACGGTAACAACCTCATGGGTATACGCTTTTGCGTTGGTGTCTGACTGGTCGTTGTCACGCAGAATCTCGGCCATCCGTTCAACGCCATCGGGCAGGAATCCGAAATCAATTTCAATATTCCTTCCTGTATGATTCGTCATCGCCCCTACATACCATTCGTCACCATGCTGCCGCGCCACAACAGCATACTCGCCCAGCTTTGCTTCGAGCGGTATAGTCTTGTCCCAGGTGGTTGGCACGACTGACAGGAACTTCGTGACATTTATATACTTTCTGTATTCCGTAGGAGAATCGCACAGGTAGCCCAAGGGTTGGTCGAAGATAACGTACATCGCCAGTTCATGCGAACGTGTCCCCATCGTGTTGGGTATACCGGTAGGGATTGGTGTGAATTGAGACCGGTGAACGTTGCGCATCGAGCCGGGAGTATAATCCAACGGACCGGCTAACATGCGAATGAACGGAAACTGCAAATGATAGTCGGGGTTCGGTGTATCATCCCACTTGGCACACTCGGCACCGCGCACAGCTTCCATGTTCAGAATATTCGGATATGTACGCTGCAGGCCTGTTGGTTTTCCACAGCCGTGAAAGAGGACAATGAGTTCCTGTTCGGCACACGCCTTCGCCAGTTGTTCAAACCAGTTGATAGCAACCTGGTCATCGCGTTCAATCAGATCTATCTTTACACCGGCAGCCCCCATGGTTTTAAACTGTGCAAGCCGGGCCGGGTTAACAACGGGAAGATTGATGAAGTCCCATACAATTACTTTTACATTTTTACTTGCAGCATACTGGCAAACCTGAGTAGCATAATTCATACTCCAGCCCGCATCCATCGTGATATACTCCAGCTTATTCTCGGCAGCAAAATCAATATAGAATTTATAGAGTTGTAAGCTGAGATTGTTGAGTCCTGACGGAAAGAGCGTTGTCTCAAGAATAGCATCGTGCCACCACTCCCACGCAGATTTACCCGGCTTGATCCACGATGTATTGCTGATCACGGAAGGTGTAGCAAGTTTAAAGATCAATTCGTTGTTAAGCAGATCAACATCTTTTTCAGAGACAATAACAACGCGCCACGGAAAAGTTCGGGTGCCTTTTGTTTTGGCGAGATAATCTTCGCGAGTCAGCACGCGATGGTATGCATATACATCATCCGGATCGGACACAGTTTTCGGATATTGCGCCCATTTACCTTTCACTCCGTTTTGTCCATTCCGCTCCAGGTACATACCGGGATAATCAAACAGTTGCGCCTCGGCAACAACCATACGTATACCGGCTTGTTCATACGAGAATAACGTTGGTGTGACTGAAAATTTGTTGGTGGCTATATCTGCGAGTGAAGTATAGGTTGAATAGGCGCGCTCCCACGAACGCATTTGCGGATCGGCTTCCGGAAATACAACACTTGGTACCGAAGTAAAATTAAACGAAGCTTCTTCTGATTGTACATTTACTTCACCAGCCATCGCAGTGGTAAACCGATATGCAACACCCTCGTCATACGCGCGGAAAATCAAGGCATACTGCTCCGTAAAAATTACCGTGAGCTCGTTAAAGTGATCGCTTACCGTTGGCGATTTTCCATAAGGGCGTGTGATGGTTTCGTTTACACTGCGGGTACTTGTACTTTGCACCGTTCCGTTCTTGCCGGGAGATATACCATTGCTGAGTGTGAGCGATATTGCGGAAGGTGCTACGAGCTGCTCAC
>CBIHOZ010000267.1:0-6177 GCA_966211525.1 uncultured Chitinophaga sp.
TCATCCAGGTAAGCATCTTTTCCTAAATATATACGGCCGCCCATAGACAATACCATCTGATCAAGCTTTTGCGTGAACGGCTTGAGTTGATCTTTGATCGGGAAGTCGATCGCGAAAGTATATCCTTCAAATGGGAACGAGAGTAATCCACCTTGTCCTTTACCAAACTTCTTTAACACGTTCAGGAAAGGAACACAATCACTTTGTGTGATCTCGGTAAGGATCTTGCGAATGTTCTCGCGACCATTCTCCATCGGTATAACAAACTGGTATTGTATAAAACCGCGTTTACCATAGCCACGATTCCAGTTGTTAATCATGTCCAACGGATAAAAGAACTTGTCGTAATGCGCGATAGGTTTACCGCCCTTCTGCATGATATATAGGGCTGTGTTGAGTATCTTAACCGATAGCGTATTGAGTGTGAAACTTGGTAAGTAGAATGGAACGGTAAGCTTTGCTTTCTTGCCGAGCTTCAATGGCTCTGAGCGGAGACTGGCAGGAAGGTCAGCAAGCTTTGCGTGATTACCCATCGTCAATACACCGCGACCAAGATCTTTACCGCGTGCCATCGAATCAAGCCACGCAACGGATGAGCTATAGTCTTTATCGCTTTCATCAATTGCATCCAGCATGGCATCGAGATTCTTTGCAGGCACAGCCTTCTGTACAAAGTATGTTGTCTCAATTTTACGCAATTGAATACGCGCGGTGAGAATAGTGCCGAGTAATCCAAGCCCACCGAAGTTTGCCCAGAACAGATCGCTGTTCTCATCGCGACTCGCTTTCAATATGCGACCATCAGCCAGCATGATTGTAAAGTCATAAACACAATTTACAAACGAGCCATCCGCGTGGTGCGCCTTACCGTGAACGTCATTGGCAATAGCGCCACCAATGGTGATATACTTTGTACCCGGTGTGATCATTGGGAACCATCCGCGGGGTGCAAGGTATTGAATGATGTCTTCGAGGCTTGTGCCCGCTTCACATTCGAGTATACCTTTTTCATTGTCGAATGAAATGAAGCGATTGAATTTCTCCATCTTGATGATGGCGTGATTCTGATTGGTAGCCTGGTCAGCATAACTTCTTCCCAAACCACGGGCGAGAGGTTTGTCGAGCTGGAGTGTTTCCTTTACATCGCTAAGCGTGCGTGGATAAACAACTTGAGAGGCATGGGCAGGGATATTTCCCCAACCGGAGAGGGTTTCTTCTTTAGGGTGCATACTTAAAACTAACTTATAGACCGTGCGAAAATAATAAGTTTATTCCGATTGATCGCGCTCACGTCCAACATGAACTTCCGCTAACGATCTAAATTCGCTGGGAGTCATGCCATCCGACTTTTTAAAGTGCGTATAGAAAGACGACAGACTGTTAAAGCCACATTCAAATGCAACGGCTGCTACTTTCATGTCAGACGTGCGCAGTAAATTTCGTGCCTCTTCCAAGCGCAGCGAGTTAATATATTCAGGAAAACCTTTGCCGCTTTGCTGATTGATGAGATGAGACAGTTTGTGTGTATGTATACTCGTTAACGATGCAAGTTTGGGCAATGTGAGCTTGGGGTCTTTGAATAATTTTTTCGTAACAATTTCATCAGATACTTTTTCAAAGAGTTGCTGTGTCTCATCATTATCCGGCTTTTGATATTGTGTGATTTTTTTGGATACCGGCTCGAACAACTCTTTGTAAAAACGAATGCTCAGAAAGCTGATGAAGTAGATCATCACCGAGAACCCGATGGAGATTCCAATGATGCAAAGAAAATTCATCGAAAAACATGTGAGCAGCAATACAACGGTACCGATACTGGCCAGCAGCGCATAAAGCCATCGCTTGTTGAGGCGAGGTGATGCGCTCTTGCTTACGAATACAAAAGCCACGACTGTGTACAGCAGAAGATACATCCCGATGCCGAGCAGGTGAAGTCTGCATACATTCATCTGGTATACCAGCGGCAGAAAAGAGGGAATAAGTTGGACGAATTCGGAGAGACCGGCTTTATAGTCTGGATTTAAAAATACCCGGCAATACAAAAGCGTAAGCGGACCGATCAGCGCAAGCGATGTAAGCGATATACTGTTGAAGTGGACAACATCACTTGTGTCCAGGAAGAGATACAGGGAATCGGCCAGGAAGAATATCAGGAAGAGATTCAACGCGACCAGAATCAGGTTGGACGTTGCTTTGCGGAGTCGCGAGGTGAGTACATACATGCTTAACAACAGACTCTGCAAAATGCCGTAGCCTCCAAAAAGAACCATGATCGCTGATGTCATACAATAAAGGGTTGCGAGGGTATACGATTCAAACCGGATGAGGTTTTGTTAAAAATAGGTCTTTTTGACCTCAAAATGTATTTCAGATTTATAAATCCGGAAGATCGGACGTGCATAAAGACACTCCTTGCAGTAAAAATTTCGATTTATGCAGAGACTGATTACACTGGGATGTTTACTCATCCTGACGCAAATCTTGTTGGCACAGGCAACCCGCACAACGGAGATACCTCATCCCGCGAATGAGACATTTGGATTTTCGATGAACCAGGCGAAAGACCAGGCCTTCTATGTCTGGTCGCGGGGAGGACGTGATACCATGAACATCTATAGCGTGGTGAAGAAGAAAGGAAAATGGCAGAAGCCTGCACCAGCTTCGTTCTCGTTAAAGCCCGGTGTGTGGAAAGATATAGACCCGTTTATTACTCCGGATGGACAACAGGTATACTTTCAATCGAACCGTCCCGTTAAACCCAACGGCACAGCCAGTAAACAATTTGACATCTGGATGGTATCGAAAACTCCGAAGGGCTGGAGTGAGGCGAAACATCTTGGTAACATTGTAAACTCTGATAGTTCAGAAGCATTTGCCTCCATAACGCGCGAGGGAAAACTTTACTATGGCTCGATGCGAAAGGAAAGTTATGGTAAACTTGATATTTTTTCTTCTGTGCAGAAAGATGGCGTGTGGCAAACTCCCGTTAACGCAGGCATGACCATTAACAGCACACAACATGATACCAATCCTTTTATAGCGCACGATGAAAGTTTTATGATCCTTTCTACCGATACAGAAGGTAATTATGGGAACAACGATCTGTATATAAGTTTTAATATTAACGGAAATTGGACAAAACCCTGGAACCTCGGGAGCTCCGTGAACTCGCCTATATCTGAATTCTGTCCGTTCATGTTGCCGGGGGAGGATACGCTATATTTCGCGCGGCTTGAAAAAGGGAAACGTTTTAAGGAAGATCTATATAAAGTATACCTGCCCGTAAATACGCTGCGTCAGCTGGTAACGAGCAGGGCTTCTATATTTGAAGAAGGATTGCTCTCAACCGGCAACACCATGAACACAGCATTTGAGCCCGATGGCAAAACGGTATATATAGCGCGTTCGAACAGTAGTCGCTCCGTTGTAAAGATTTTTCAGTCGCATTTTGTTAACGGTACTTGGTCGGAGCCGGAGGTAGTGCCGTTCTCTCAAAACTTTGCCTATACAGGTTTACCCTACGTAACGGCTGACGGCACCAAGATGCTGTTTTCTGCCAATGGAAAATCAAAAGATATTTGGGTAAGCGACAAGACACCGAATGGCTGGGGTGATCCGTCTCCGTTACCGGGAAACGTAAATACAGAAGAACATGCCGAGTACTTTGCTACGATGACAAATAAGGGAACGCTATATTTCTCTTCGGAGCGAGGCGATAGCAAATGTGATATATACCGTGCTGAACGCGTTAACGGTGAATGGCAACAACCTGTACGCGTAGCAGGTATAAGTACCGATGCATCGGAATCAAATCCCTTAATTGCTCCCGATGAAAGCTATATGATTTTCATGGCCGATCGTCCGGATGGTTTCGGTGGTTATGATCTATATATCAGCTATAACGAAAACGGAAGCTGGAGTACTCCGCTTAATTTAGGGCCGGAAATTAATAGCGATGTACATGATTTCCAGCCAGCCATGAGTCCGGATGGTAAATACTTTTACTTTACACGCACACCGTGGCCGACTGGCTCGGATAAACGATACGGTCGCGAAGATGTTTACCGGATTGATGCACGCGTACTTCCCTTAAAGCGTAAGTAACAGCTGCTACAGCTTCGGGGCAAGCCACAAAAAGCCAAGACTTACTAATAGTGTGAAGAAGAAGATCAGCGGTGCTACAGGTGTATAGGCTATATACTTGCTATCGCTGATCTCCTTATTATCTATACTTCTCAGCTTTGACAGGTTAATCATGTTGACTGCCTGCAATGCACGCCACGCATTGTCAGCGGAAACGTAGTAGGGGAGTTGTACCGAATCAGCCGCAGAGAGTATATGCCAGCCGGGATTGCCTGCCCATGTAGTGGCATGCCAGATGTTATCGATGCGTACATCTTCTGCCAGCGGTAATGCAATGCTGTCGTCTTGCAATACAGGTGTGGTGTCTGTTGAGATCAACGCAATGTCGATGGGTTGATGGGGATATATAGGGAACGTATTTTTGATCTGAATAGAATTTGCAGCAGACCTCCTACGTGCAAGCTGTTCCAATATCGGTGACCATAGCTTGCTGTAGGCAATCGTGTCTCCCTGCAACACGAGCGGATATGTACTTTGCAGTAATTGAAAACCAACTTTGCCGGTGCCTGCATAATTGAATCCCGCGAGAACTCCTCTCTTGTTTTGCAGAATACTTTGAAGCGAAGATATACCCTCGGTAAATACAAAAGGCGCAACGGCAAGGCTGGTGGTTTTCCCGGAGGCGAGCGTAATGCTGGTGGTGTCTGTTTTTAGCGAGACGGCCTTCCAGGGAACAAACGTTGTTATGTTTCGGCTGGTAGGTTGTTCGTGCATCAAGATCAATAGACCTAAGCCACTTTCAACAGCTTCTTTTAATGTTTTGATTTCAGCAGCAGATATACTTTGCAACGTTTCGGAGTCGATAATGACAAGGTCGAAACCAGACAGTGTTTTTTGAGACAATGCGTTTATCTGTACGGATGGATGATTGATATACTCGTATCGGAAGATGCTTCTCGATAATTGCGAACGGAGTACAACGCTGTGATTTTTATCCGCCAGGAAGCTTTTCAGATATTGATTCTCAAATGTAGGTTGCTGTTGTAGGAATAATGTCTTGTAAGGTATATCGGGGCGAACCACAACCGGAAGAGGCTCAACTTGCGTTTCATTGGCTTGCCTCACGACTATTTCATAAATAAAATTACCAGCCTGACGAGCTGTGAGGGACAGCTTGAATGGATGCACCCCGCGCGTTGTAAACGTTACAGAATCTTCAACACCTGCAGGCGATCTGAGTGCAACAGTAACCTTTTCATCCGTGGGTATTGCGTACGTTCCCCGAAGTATACTTTCCCGGTTTGTATAAACCTGATCAGGTATACGTATAGCCGTGATACCACTCGGTAAATTTCCGGGTATATAGTTTGAACGGGTTAATTGCTTCCATGCAAATTCCGGTAGTCCATTGCCCAGCACCAGCCTGATTTTAGTTGCCAATGGCGTAATGTCATTGATGGAAGCCAGTTTAACAGAATGGCTATACGGTGCTGCATTCGGAAGGTGATGGAATTGCAGATCTTTACTGGTTCGATATAAACTATCCGCGTGTTCTTTTTTATAGCCTTCGGTAAGCAATACTACAGAAAGTTCTTTTTCCGTTTTAACAGCTGGCCGCAGAAACAACGCAGCGATGGAAGCAAGCACAAGGAATGCTGCAACCATCCGTAAAAAACGAAAGCGAATCGTTCGGTTATACTCCTGCCAGAGAATATATATACCAGGAATAGCAAGGATCGCTATAAACCACCATCCGTCCAGGAGCGGATGTATTGTGAGTGTCTGATCAGTCATGCGTGCGCAGGTTTTTAATAAATGCCTGATCAAGTTCATGAAGCGTACGTACAGACGCTGTCGGGGCGCTGCTGGAAGTTGGCAGTGCACGCCACAGCGATGCCTGTATAGTTTGCAATGCTTTACGTTGGTCAGCAGGTTTTACTTCATTCTCCACGAGTGCACGAATCAATGACAAGCTTTTTAAATATAGTCCCGGTTTTTCAAGGGCAAGCTTGCTGAGTTCGCCACCTGCCTGCGTTAAACTTTTCTTCACAGCATCACCAACGTACAGGCTATCTGCTGCAAGCGTGTAAGCGA
>CBIHOZ010000268.1:0-6132 GCA_966211525.1 uncultured Chitinophaga sp.
TAATTTTTCAGAAATAACATCAAGGTCGTCAGACAACGGACTTACTTGCCGGATATAGTTTTCGGCTTCTGGCAACCCATCGTTTCCATATTCATACAACGCTATCTTTATATTGGGCTGCGAACCGTCACCACATTTAGCAGCCGCCAGCTCATTTACAATTTTCCATAATTGCGATTTAGCCTGATCGATAAGACCGTCCATGCTGTTGCTGGTATCGAGCAGCAGTGCAAGCATAATCGTTTGGGGCTTGGCAGGCTCCTGGTTGTTCTCCTCAGATCGGTCGTCTGATTTAAATCCCATTAAAAAAACCACCACCGAGAACACGAATGCCTTCGGTAAGATGCTGAAGTAGATTATCGGTTTCATAATATTCCGTGTTTGTTTCAGTAAATTTTACGTGAAAAAAGTTGAGATGACACTTGAACTCCGTGAAGCCCGATGCTGACTTAGCGAAAGCCACCAACCACTGGGTAAGCCGACCAAACTTGTGCTGTTGGCAGAAAACAGATAAAAATTATAATGTTAACTTTCCGATGTTAAGCCGCGCATGAGCCGAAAGTTTGTTCTATACTCTATCATTGCCACCTTTCTTTTGATGGGCGCGAATTGCTTTGCCCAGAAAAAAGCAGAGTCGTATAAAAGTCTCAAGAAGCGATCGTCCCGTAACGAAGCTGAGCAACTACTGCAGGAAGCTGAAGCGTTGAAGTATAAAAATCCGGATGAAGCACTGGATAAAGTGCAGGAAGCTTTAGCGATGAGTATAACGCAGCATGACGATTTCACGGAGGGTCGCTCCTATATATTATTAGCCGAGATCAACGAAGGAATTTTTGTATGGAAACTCGCCTACGAAAACTACCAACGCGCACAGGAAAAACTGACAAACTACAGCTATACTCCTGAGTATATAAAAACTATAAAAGGTCTGGGCAACACCAGTCTCGAACTAAAGAATTATGACGCAGCACTGCAATATTATGAGCAAGGACTTTCGATGCGATTGTCCGGGGCTGGACGAAAAGAACTTTTGATCGCAAAATCGGAAGTATACTATCAGATGGGAAATTACCCCGAAGCACTAAAGATACTTGAGTCACTACAAAATCCCAAAGGGTACGATCAACATGTAGAGAACTTAATAACCAAAGTAAAAGTGCGGATGAACGAAGTGGACAAACCACAGAATATATATGATAACTCGCTCAACGCCATTCGCAGTGGAAAAAGTGTAAGTCCGAAGGAACAGGAAGCTGTCCAGGAAACCAAAGAGGAAATTGCCGATGCGCTGCAGCAAAATAAATTATACGATGAAGAGATCGGCTTACGCAAGCAGTCGATTGAGTATAATATGGAAACAAAAAATTTAGCCGAAGTCAGTAAAGATAAAGTGGCGATCAGCAAAAGTCTCGATGCCAAGGGTGAAACATCAGCCGCAATCAAGGAAGCAGAAGAAGCAGCATCTATAGCGGATACCATAAACAATCCGAAAGAACAGGCAAATGCATTTCTATCACTGGCTACATTGTATGAAAAGAGTGGTCAACCCAACAAAGCGCTACACGCATTTAAGAAATATAGTGAAGCTGTAAATAGAAGTGAAAAGCTAAACGAAAGCATATTAACGGAGAAATCAGAGCTTATTCAAAAACAAAAAGACATTGAAGAGTATACCAAGAATATATATATAGGTCAGCGGGAAGAAACAATTGAGGAAGCAACGGTGTTCCGTCAACAACTTATCATTTATGGTTTACTGTTTATTATTCTGATCATTGCTGCTACATCATTCTTCATTTTCAAAAATGCACAAGCCAGCAAACTTGCCAACCGATTACTGGCGCTTAAATCGTTACGAGGACAGATGAATCCGCATTTTATCTTTAATGCGCTCAACTCCGTTAATCAGTTTATATCTCAACAGGATGAACGAACCGCGAATCGTTTTCTCTCCGAGTTTGCTTTACTCATGCGATTGGTGCTGGAGCATTCGCAGGAAGATTTTATCACCCTTCAAAAAGAGCAGGAAATACTTTCACTATACCTCAAGCTGGAGCATTACCGCTTTCGGGATAAATTTGATTATGAGATCAAGTCCGATGAATCGATCAATACCGAAGCGATACAAATTCCACCGATGCTGATCCAGCCCTATATTGAAAATGCTGTGTGGCATGGACTTCGATACAAAAATGAAAAGGGTAAACTATCACTTCACTTTTACAAACAGAATGGAAGTCTGGTAGCAGAAATTACCGATGACGGTATAGGACGGAAGCGCTCTGCAGAATTGAAAACGGAGAATCAGAAGAAGCACAACTCCACGGGATTAAAAAATATTGAAGAACGTCTGTCGATTATCAACAAAGTATATAAAGTGAATTACCATGTTGTCATTGAAGATCGTACGGATAACAGCGGAACGCGTGTAAGTGTATATATGCCGGTCGGCAACAAAATAAAATCCTATGATGAAGGCCGTAATTATTGATGATGAAGAAGACAGCCGCAACATTCTGGCGAACTACCTGACCAAATATTGTCCGGATGTACAGGTTTGCGGCTTTGGAGAATCGGTAGCGACAGGCAAGGAAGCCATTCAGAAATATACTCCGGATATAGTCTTTCTGGATATTGAAATGCCGTATGGCAACGGCTTCGATCTATTAGACAGTATAGATGACATTACCTTTGAGACAGTGTTCGTTACTGCATTTGGCAATTACGCAATACAGGCTCTGAACCAAAGCGCTGCATACTATTTGTTAAAACCTATCAACATCGATGAACTTATAAAGGCGGTTGAAAAAATAAAGAAAGAACGCACAGAAGTAAATTATACCCGACACACCAATATACTACTGGACAACATACGAACTCCCGTCAATCAGAAGATCATGCTTCCTACAATGGAAGGGTTTGAAATTGTTACAATCAATACGATTTTATACTGCGAAGCTGCCGACAACTTCACCCGTTTCTATTTAGACAACAACGGCACATCACTGCTAATTTGCAAAACGCTAAAATACTTTGAAGAGATATTAAAAGATCATCGTTTTCTGCGCATCCATCGCTCCTACCTCATCAATCCGGATTTTGTTATTCGCTATACCAAAGGTAAAGGCGGAACAGTTACCATGAAGAACAATAAAGAACTCGAAATGTCTGCCGAAAAGAAGCAACAGTTTCTGGCCATGTTTGAAAAATAACTGGTGCAAGTCTGAAGACTTGTACCTACAAAGTTTCAAGTCTTCAGACTTGATTTACAATATTCCAATACAAACAACCAGTCTGAAGACTGACTACTTTTTTGGGCACAAGTCGAAAGACTTGCGCCAGGTTTGCAACCTTTAGTTGTTTTCATTGTCTATGAAAGAAAACCTTTGTGAAGGAACGCGAGAACTATGTCGACAACATCCGTGTGTTGCTCACGATGTTGGTTGTATTACATCATGCTGCTGTTACGTATGGAGCTCCGGGCGGGTGGTACTACAAAGAAACAACTGACGGATTAGTAACACCGTTGCTTCTCACAGCATTTGTCTCCATTAATCAGTCCTTCTTTATGGGACTTTTCTTTTTCCTCTCTGCTTATTTTATACCTATATCTTTTGAAAGAAAAGGTGTCAGAAGATTTTTACTCGATCGTTTTAAACGATTGGGTATACCGCTTGTTTTTTATTCATTGATCATATCCCCTGCCACTATTTATATAGCGATCGCACATCAATATGAGACCCTGACCTTCACGGATTATTATCTGAATCGCGAGCAATGGATTGAAACAGGAGTACTTTGGTTTACCGCAGCATTGCTAATTTTTACTTCCGTGTTTGTATTATTTGCGCGACTGTTCATCAATAAAAACAAAACAACATCAACGTTTCCTGACAATCGTTCTATACTGATCTTTGCGATAGCACTTGGTATCATATCATTCCTGGTGAGAATAGTATTTCCGATCGGCAGGACTTTATCCCCTCTTGGATTTCAACTCGCACACTTCCCTCAATATATAGCCTTATTTAGTATTGGTATTATCGCCTATAGAAATCAATGGCTATCCTCATTATCGTATCAACGTGGTAAAATCTGGCTATGGATAGCGATAACATTAATTATCGCGGGATTTCCGGGTATATACATTTTGAAGATTGTAACGCATAGTGAACTGGATGCTTTCCTCGGAGGACTAACAATTCAGTCTTTTGTAAATGCTCTATGGGAGCAGCTGCTTGGTGTATCTATAATCATGGCACTACTTAGCATTTCTAAATATACATTGAACAACCAAGGTAACTTTATGAAGTTGTTATCGCGAAGCGCCTATGCAGTTTATATTATCCATCCGTTGGTTTTGGTTTGTGTTTCCATTTTCTTGAAGGACTTTTCATTGGCGTCCTTTTTGAAATTTGTTATTTGCGGAACGTTAACTATTGCACTATCTTTTATTGCCGCTACATTACTTGTTCGTACTCCTGTAATCAAGGATATTGTTTAAGATTGGTCGAATTGATTTTATTTATTATTGTGCAATGGTATATTTGCCCGATACACTACAATGATCAAACACCTGCCCTTTGCACTTATACTTATCTTCCTAGCAATAAGTTGCAACCAAAACAAGACACAATCTGAAACAGCGTTCTCATCAAGTGAACCCGGCACTTTTGCAAGTCCTTATGACACACTACCAGTATTATCACTCCCAATCACGATTACTCCTGAAAGCTGGGATACCTTATATAGCAAGTATATCTATAGATATGGATTACCTTCAAATACTGACATCTTCTTACGACCATACGCAAAGCTGGCTGGCAACAAATTTTACAAAGCTTTCATTTTTATATCAACTGACGAAACAGGCACACCTTTACTTGTAAGCTTTGATAGAAATAGAAATAAAATTAGCGAACTAGTCTGTTGGGTGATTGGAACGCAAATGATCCAAGCACTCACGTAAATGAAACTGTAGTGATAAATAACAATTTAATGATAACCCTTATTGATAGTATTAAAACATACGATACAACCAATGAAGGCAATCGAATTGAAAGTTCCGAAAAACTAACAATCAAGAATGAAATATTTTCCATTTCAGAAAAAGGCGAGGTCATAGAAATCAATAACCATTGAGTTCAAGGCACGGCAGGAATTACTATTTCAAATGAAAAGAAACAAAAACACCATAACTGCTGAAGATATACTAAATGCATGGAAGTTAGGTAAAGAGGTTGACTGGCGTCCCCTAACAGTACCAGAGAAATATCAGTGGACAAGAGCCTGTCTATTTCACTCCGGAATCCCCAACCGAACTATACCAGCATTCAACTATATCATTGAAGGAAATCAAGTAACGCATGACGTGGATTTTTACTGTTTAATAGGCGAAGTTTTCTTTGGATATAAAGGCTATTTTGGAGCAGGCATTGATGCTTTTGCTGATTGTTTTATCGAGATCGGGATGAGAGAGCCAACGAAAGTAATTGTTGAGCCTGGCGCAATTGTAACTTTTAAATATCACAAAGAATTAGCCAAAGTATTGGATGATGATTACCTCGAAGTAATACTCAATATTTTTCGCCGATATAAGTTCAACGTAGTGCTCGACTAATTCAGTCCTTCAAAACGTTTGTAAGCCAAAATTATATAATCAATAAAACATTCATTTACGAAGTATATATACCCGCATCATGTATATTTAGTTGTTCGTTAAATCAAGCATTACAACCCAACCCCACAACTACATGACTGCAGAAATTAATCAGCCGATTCCGAAAACCTATAGCAAGATTGATGACGCCACAAAAGCCATGGGCTTTACGATGGCCTCAGATATATTTACATGTTCATTACTTCGAACACTAGCTGCCTCGAAACCAGGAGGAAAATTTCTCGAGCTCGGAACCGGAACAGGACTTTCAACGGCATGGATACTGGACGGAATGGACCATGAGTCAACGCTGGTCTCTGTTGACTTTGATGAAAAACTCCTCAATGTCGCCAATAAATTTCTTGGTGATGATAGTCGCCTGAACCTTGTTTGCTCTGACGGAGAGAAATGGATCAATGACAATAAACAACAAACCTTCGACTATATATTTGCTGACACCTGGCATGGTAAAT
>CBIHOZ010000269.1:0-5964 GCA_966211525.1 uncultured Chitinophaga sp.
TTACTGTTGTTCTGTTAGTTCTTATACTAACCGGTTGTTCGGATACACGGGTAAACTCACCGGCTCCAACTGAAAAGAAACTTTCCAAAACTGTTGGCGAACAGATTTCTCTGGCGGTTGCTGAACGTTGGATGGGACTTTATAATCAAAGCACTTCAGGAACTAGAAGCGAAGATGTAAACTATAGTATAACGCCCGATCATTTAAAGGCTCTAGCCAGCTATTCAACCGAAACCGGGATAGCGTTTCATCATGCTATAGATGATGTAGGGCATCATCATATATTGGTAATCCCGGTTAAGGACGGTGCGTTACTCAAAGATGCGCCTGTACTCATAGATGCCAATACCGATGCCGTGATTTCGGCAAGCATAGCAACGGCATGGACTACCAACTATGAAAAGGCATATCCAGAACAGGGCTGGTATCACTTCTTCGGCTATGATGTTTTTGATGAAATCATCCAATCTTCTTTTTCACGTATCGATATAGAACCTGCTATTAATGACGAAGGTAAACCACAGCTATTGCTGGTTGTATGGCCACAAGCCAGTGAAAACGGTAAGGTTGAGGCAAGTAGTCCTGCTGTATATGACGCATCTTATTTATGCCCGGGTTGCAAATAAAAATTAGTGAACTAAATTTTGTGTTGAATGGAATTAAGTGTTGCTGAGATAATTAGTCATATATCAAGTCTGTCTATTATCGTTCCTCTGCTTCTTTATTTTTGGAAATTTAGAAATGCTCTTCGTCCGATTCACATTATCGGAGCTCTCGTAGTTATTTCAGCCTTGTGCGATTTGATAGGTTTTATTCTGATGTCTGGAAAACATTCAACCGCTTTGGTTATAAACATTTATTACCTGTCTACTTTCATTTTACTAAGCTGGTATTACTATGAGAGTGTTTTTAATGTTAGGTATAAAAAGGTGCTTCCGGTAGGTTCACTGGTTTTTCTAGTCTTGTCCCTACTCATAACACTCACGATGCAGGACATTTCCGATTATCAAAATTGGGTGTGGGTATTGATCGGTGTTATACTCCTGATCTATTCACTAATCTTTGGTATTGAAATTCATAAGAATGTTCTCCGTACAGGTGAGCAGGGAGCCAGTGCAATAATGTTTAACACGGGGATTTTCTATTATTTCGCATGGAGCACGGGTATCTTTATTGTTACCGAATACCTGCTGGTAAAACTTGATTCGGAGACTATGCTGTCTGTCTGGAGCGCACACAACCTGGGCAATATTGCAAAGAATATGTTTTTTGCGTGGGGGTTTTATGTTATCACTAAGAGAAACTAATTTATCATGACAATGTATGCAGTCATCGGATGTGTTTTACCTATCGTTGCAGCGATTGCCTATTCGTATTTCAAGTCTTTAAAACTAATTGAAGTAACGGCCTTGCTTCGACAAACAGAGGCAGCGCTGGCTGAAAAGGTTACAGAACTGGAATTGAAACAGGCAGAATTCGCTATCAAAGAAGCAGAATATCAGGAGAGAGAGCAGGACAATGTCAGAACCATTACAGCTCTTGAAAACGTAGTTGCCGTGCAAGATAAACTGCTGGACGCCTACCGCGATGATGAATTGTATTAGTGCTTACAAATGGCACCCGCATTCTTTTGCGTGGTATATACCAATAAGAATAAAGGCTGTCTTCAGTGGAGACAGCCTTTGTTCCTGTTCAAAAACTACCCTTCAATCTAAATCAGGCTCATCAAAGCTTATAGCATTTATCTTGCTGTTTCGAAAATTAGAGTTTAGAAACATATAGTTGTCATATCCCTTTATGTGATCAAACCCAAGCTTTTGATAAAAGGCTTTAAGTTGATAAAACGCCTTTTCAAAATCATCGTCAAGTCCCTCGAAATTCATTTTAGCAAACCATTCTGTATCCTCTTGCGTCAGCTTAGACGCTTCGAACTGAAGCGGGAAAGCCTGTACTACAAAAAGCCCACAACTTGAAAAGAAACGGTTGTATATATCCTTCACTACCTTTTTACCTAGACCTTTGCCGCGGTGCGCGGCTGCAATTTCAAATCGCGTAATAATACAAATGTCACCATTGACAAACTCTTCCTCATAAAACTGGAATATATCTTCCTTCGGTCTAAGATTTTCATAGTCATAAATATCGTTGCCTACACGAAACGTGTATTCTTCCATATCAAATACTTCTTCAATGAAACGATTGTCATTCAAAGCCAATTGCAAAAGCATGAGCTTCAATTCGAATTTACCAACCAGTTCTTTGGTAGTGCCTTCATAATCTTCTTTAAACACTTTACCAAAATAGGTAGTGATGTAGCGATCTTCATAGACCGCACCAAGAGTCGAAGAGAACTCATATTCGATATGAAAGAAATCGGGGTTGTCCATACTTTAAAAGGTAGCTTTTCAAATGTAATATTTTCCAGTGTCAAATCAGTATACGTAGGATTAAATCAGTATTAATACGGATATATCGTTGATATGAACGGCATCGATGCTTCACCTAACCGGTAAAATATAGTTAACTAAAAGATAAGAAGGATGTAATATTTATACTTGAATATTCACTTTTTCAAGTTGTTTCACGATTAAGAAATTTGTTACCCGTGCTAAAACGCAAAGTCCGCTGGTACATTTTTACTATATATATAGCTTGTAGTATGCGCGTGCAACTTCGAGAAATTAGTTTCGGTAAACGCGCTATTATTGAAGCTGATTTGCAGAATTACTGTTTATGCCTATGTACCCCAGCCACTGCGTTGCCTATGAGTAGATTTTACCCGCTATATATCTTATGTATTTTTCTTTTCTCTGCTCAATGGCTGGCTGCTCAGAATCTTGCGGATATAGGAAAGGCTACCCCAATTACGGTAACAGGGGGTATATCTTTTAATCAGATATTTTATACCGCCAGTGGTATTGAAAACAGGCGCAATCCCTATACATACTATGCTTCAGGCAATGTAAACTTTTCACTATATGGCTGGAATGTGCCGTTGAGCTTTGCTGTCTCAAACAGGAACACTTCTTTTCAGCAACCCTTCAATCAATACAGTGTTCATCCTACCTATAAATGGATTACCGGGCATGCCGGATATTGCAGTATGTCGTACTCACCCTATACGGTGAACGGTCATATATTTTTAGGAGGCGCAGTTGATCTGGCTCCCGAAGGCAACTGGAAGTTCAGCGCTCTGTATGGAAGATTTCTGAGAGCCGTACAGCCCGAGACAGATACAGCCGGGCTGATAAGCAATACACCGTCCTATAAACGAATGGGCTATGGCTTCAAGACCAGTTATAGCAAAGACGGTACTATAGTAGACCTGATCGTTTTTCACGCCAAAGATGAAATAGGCTCTATCGCTGATATTCCCGATAGTCTTGGCATTTTGCCACAGGAGAATCTTGTTGTTAGCATTGGTGCAGGTAAAACATTCTTCGATCACTTTATATTGAAAGGCGAACTTGCTTCCAGTGCGCTTTCGCGGGATATACGCGCAGAGGAAGGTGAGCATGCCCATCCGTTAGCCAACGTGGGATTCTTATACACTCCCCGGTTGTCATCTTCTTATTACAAGGCGTTTAAGACTTCGTTCAACTATCAGCAGGATGCGTATAGTTTTGGTGTTGGCTATGAGCGCATCGATCCGCAGTATCGCACGCTCGGTGCTTACTACTTTAACAACGATCTTGAAAGCATTACGACCAATGGTGCAGCTTCACTGTGGCAGGGTAAAATGAATGTAGCCGTGAGTGCCGGTACACAGCGCGACAACCTCGACAAAAGCAAAGTGAGCACCATGCGCAGAATGGTAGGTTCACTTAACATAAACTATATACCTAATCAGAAGCTGAACATTTCAGCTTCATATTCAAACTTCCAGACCTATACCAACATCCGTTCGCAGTTTGTTAACATCAATCAGCTTACACCTTACGATAATCTGGATACACTCAACTATACTCAGATCTCCCAAAACATTACCGCTACAGCAACCTATGCGCTCGGCAATTCCAAAGAGCGCAGGCAAAGTATCAACCTGAATGTGAACGTGCAGAATGCAGCCGACAAGCAAGGTGAGGTTACTCAAAATTCCGGAAGCAAATTCTATAACGTCAATGCAGGCTATATGTATAATGTGGTTCCGCAGAATCTTACGGTGTCCGTTGCGTTCAATGCCAATATCAATGATAGTCCTGCCATCACCACCCGAACGCTCGGCCCAACGGCTTCGGTGAGTAAATCATTCTTTGACAGAAAGCTTCGTGCTACACTGTCATCGTCTTATAACAATACCTATACAAACTCCGAGCGTGTAAGCACTATTCTGAATGGACGCATCAACGGAAGTTATACAATACAGAAGAAACACAATCTGAATCTGAGTATGGTAGCAGTGAACCGCGAAAGTACAAGCGAAACATCCGCAAAATCTTTTACAGAGTTTACTGGTACACTCGGATATAGTTATGCCTTTGGAATGAAATGAGAGAGAGATTGAAATTACTTGCCAAAATATCGACCCTTATACTGATCGTAGTTGTATGCTCTCTAAAGGTGCATGCACAGAGTTATCCGGTACAAGCCAATATAGCGCTGGCTCCGCCATACTCTCCTTTTCTTTCAGACTATACGGCTGTTGGAGCCCAGATATTCAGCTCTACGCTATACCTGCGGGATTCCCGTATCACAAGTTATCAGGTAAAGCTTCGGCTCACCATTGAAGGCGTTGGTATTACCATTCGCACCAAAGCGAACTATATACCGCTAAGGCCGATAACACTATACGGTGGCGAGTCGATTACCATGTTTGGCGAAGATTTGGAAGAATACTTCGACCCTAACAATCTCGACTTTGCAGGTATATCGCGAAGCCAGTACGAGAAAGGTGCCAAACTTCCGGAAGGTGTATACCGCTTTACGCTGGAAGTGCTCGACTACAATCGAAGCACACTGGTAAGTAATAAAGGCACAGCGGTAGCATGGATAATTTTGAACGACCCGCCACTGCTCAACCTGCCGCGAACCGATGCGAAAGTAAAAATTATAGACCCGACCAACATTGTCTTTACATGGTCACCGAGACATACGGCTTCCCCTAACTCGGCCTTTACTTCGGAGTATGTATTCAAGCTGGTTGAAATATGGCCTGCATCACGGAACCCATACGATGCCTTTCTGAGTCAGCAACCGCTATACGAAACAACTACGTCTTTTACTCAGATTGTTTACGGCCCTGCCGAACCTGCACTGATACCGGGAAGAAAATACGCATGGCAGGTGCAGGCCAAAGATACCGAAGGCCGCGACCTCTTTAAGAATCAGGGCAAGAGTGAAGTATATGTATTTCAGTTTGGCGATGCGATGGGCGCGCCTCAAAACTTCCGTAAGGATGCCGGTAGTAATTCGTCTGTGCTTAACCTTCGCTGGGAACCTGCACCGGATGGCGCAATACCTGAACAGTACCGGGTGCGCTATAGAAAGAAAGGTGATACCCGCGGTGTATGGTATGAAAGTGTAACGCCTCAACTCTGGTCGCCTATACCGGGCTTAAAACCGGATACAGAATATGAAATGCAGATTCGTTCAGAAGCGACATTTCAGTATAGCGAGTACTCTTCTTTACAAACATTTCGAACCGAGGTTCAAGGCACGGATAAATATACCTGCGGAGCCGATGACGTTGTTGCCCCCATTACCAACACGAATCCGTTGCTGGCGTTGACTTCGGGCGAAGTTATTACCGCTCGGAATTTCAAACTTTTAATTACACAGGTAACTGGCTCTGGTGGAAATTATACGGGCACAGGCTGGCTGAAAGTGCCGTGGTTCAACGGAGCGGGTATACGCGTTAATTTCTCAGGCCCGGTAAATACAGATCACATATTACTAGGTGGTAGCGTTGAGTCGGTATACAATCTAGGCAGTCGTGCTGCTCAGGCTCTGGTGGATGCGGGGACC
>CBIHOZ010000270.1:0-5732 GCA_966211525.1 uncultured Chitinophaga sp.
GATGCTAATGGTTGTGAAAAGTCAACCTCAACTAC
Organism: uncultured Chitinophaga sp.; assembly: GCA_966211525.1. GTDB lineage: Bacteria > Bacteroidota > Bacteroidia > Cytophagales > Cyclobacteriaceae > Ohtaekwangia. The sequence continues at coordinate 36 of CBIHOZ010000270.1, forward strand.
ATTAACACAACCAACGAAGATTGATATTTCTTTCAAGGATATACAACCAGCATTTTGCAGCAATCCAACCGGTACAGCAACTGCCGTTGTTACTGGTGGTGTTAGTGGATATAGTTATAGCTGGCAAGATTCGAAAGCAAGTGTGGTTGATACGGACGCAACTTTATCCAATGTGAGGAGTGGTGTTTATACATTACTTGTAACAGATAACAATGCGTGTCCTATGACTAGCACCGTTGGGATAACCAGCAACGATGGCGCAAAGTCAACATACACTGCTAATGCAGCTAAATGTTTTGATTCATCAGACGGTAGCGCTGTTATTACCATTACCGAAGGTGATGGGCCTTTCGTTATACAGTGGCCGGATGGACAAAGTGCTTTGCAAGTAACAAACCTGAATAAAGGTATATACAATTTATTGATAACGGATAGCCACAACTGTACGGTTGTTCAGGAGGTAGGTATATCAGCTCCTGATGCACTTGCACTTAACGTTAAAAGCGAAACAATACCAACCTGTAACGGAGTGTGTGATGGTCAATTAACACTGGAAGCAACCGGAGGTGTGGGTGGGTATATATACCAGTGGAACAACCAGACAGCCGCAACACAAACACAACTTTGTGCGGCTGTATATCCTGTGATGTTGAAAGACGCTAATGGATGTATATTAAATCAGGAGGTAGAGTTAAAGCATCCTGAACCAATACAAATAACCGTAGTTAACGCTACCCAGCCAACCTGTAAAGACGGCTGTGATGGGACACTGGAAGTAGCTGCCAATGGAGGAAACGGGGGCTATCGCTATACATGGGCTGCAGGGGGTAACTCCAACATCAAAACAAGTATTTGTCCAGGCTCATATACAGTTTCTGTAGTGGACGTAAAAGGCTGTAAAGGCGAGAATACAGTTATACTTAACAACACACCGGCATTACCCCTAAACCTCGGTGGGGGCGTTACGTTGTGTGTTGGACAGCAATATACTCTCGATGCCGGTACAGGATGGAAAAGTATAGCATGGGGAAGCAGCACAGGATTGTCCAGTGCTGACCAGAAGGTAGTCGTAAATGAAGCAGGACGCTATTGGGTTGAGGTATCTAACGACAAGGGATGTATGGCGCAGGATACCTTCCTGCTCGAAACATCGTATGATTTGCTGCGTGCCACATTCTTGCTTCAGGATACCGCTTTCGTTGGCGATACGGTAGTTGTGATTGACATATCATGGCCATTGCCAGAGAAAGTAGAATGGAATTACCCAACAGAGATGACGTTGTTGCAGGATGAAGGTGACCTCTTCTACGGACAATTCAAGAATGCAGGTATCTATGAGGTAAGTCTTGCTGCCCACCTCGGTGAATGCTTCGACCAGATGACAAAATCGATTCTAGTACTCGATGAAAGTTCATCTTCAGAAGGGGGGCGATTGGGATATGAAGAATATGTAAAGCAGTTCAGACTATATCCGAACCCTAACAATGGTGTATTCTATGTAGGTATAGAACTTACAGAGGAAATGCCGATCACTGTAAGTATATGGCATGCACCTTCCGGTATATTAATCAGGCAGGTTCAGAAGAGTGGGAACAATCAATATACCCTATACTTTGATCTTAAGCCGCTGACGTCTGGAACGTATGTCCTGAGGTTAGATTATGAGAACGGCAAAAAGTATATACGGTTTGTAGTGGATTGATTTACCAGCGTATTGATGACTTTAAGCACCTATATCGCTCTATAGCTCAGATTTTTTATCAATTAAACTTTTATAATTAATGTTACATTCTTTCAAAAAATTGTTTTGTGTTAGTGCCGTATTGCTTGGTAGTGTCTTTTTAAGTTCCTGTAACAGTGATGAGGATGATGAGCCAGCGAAGGATACAGTCGCCCCAAAAGTATCTTTCACCAATTTAAAAGATGGTGGAGATGTGTGGAGTACTGTCTCTGTTTCTGTAACTGCAACTGATAATGATGGAATAGAGAAAGTCGATATATATATTGATGGCACCTTAACGTCCACTCTGACAGCAGGCCCATTTGACTTATCGTGGGATTCCAAAACAGTTACGGACGGCACACATACAATAAAAGCAGTCGTTACTGACAAATCTGGCAATGTAACCGAGAAAGTGATTTCTGTTACAGTTAAAAACGTATTGGTGACTATAAATATAGCATCCGATCAGTTGACTGAAAGCCAAAAGGGGTTCATATTCCTTTCTGATGAAAGTGGGAAGCTGATCACATCGGTAGAGTATAAGAATGGTGATGGCACCATTGCGCTAAAAAATGGAGACTTTAGCGGAGCTAATTTCTTTTTAACAGAAGCTGTAATTACAACTGACAATTCTGAAACTACCATGGCGATATATACCTTTTCAAAGATAGAACGCAGCAAGTCCTGGGTACTTGTAAAAGGTTCTACAACTACTGTGTACGCGGGCACCGCCACACTTAATTATTCAAAAGCATCAAAGAATGGTGGATATACTTTGATTACGAATGGACAAGTTACGCACGGGGTAACGGCGAATGTAACTTCTTCAGATATGAAGATTAAGAAAAGTCCAAGTAAAGTATTCGTGGCCAGATATGAATTGAACGAGGATCGTCCGACCGCCTATCACATATATCCGGGTATTGTGGCGGGGCCAAATAATATTGATTTAAGCCTTATAAATACACCAATGACAAAATCTACTATTACCTTACCGGAAGGAAGTATATTCTCCTTTATAAGATTGTATGCAAGCCCTACCCTGTATAGTTTTGACGAAATATACCCGATGGATGCATTCTTTAAGGATTCAGATTTGTCGTATGATTTCTATTACCCAGATTCGTCCTTCCCGAAATATCATTCGTTCTTCTATTACACTACAGAAGACTATTACTACCGCCATGCAAGCTCTAAAGAGTTCTATAGCTTTGACCAAATAACGAATAATGTTGATTTCAACTATAGTGACGGTAAACTCACCTATTCAGCTTCAGGTGACTTTGACTACTTCATTACAATTTATGAAAACGAGATGGCTGGATGGTATTACGTATTACCAGAAGGTACGGGACAAGTGATACCAACACTAGAAATTCCATCAGCACTCAATGAATTTTCTCTCCCTTCGTTTGGTGAGCCATCTGGTTATAGCGTATATGACGTTGAAAGCTTCACTGACTATGAAGGTTTGAAGAGCTACATCAGACAGTCTACTCGCAGCCTTTACAATATTTACGAAACTGGTAGTAACTATACGGGCATGACCTATCCAAAGAAATCTACCGGTGGTAAAGTTAGCAAGCGTTTTTCTCTTTCTCCAGTTAGTATTTCATTTAAGTCATTTTAGAGGAGAAATCTATTATCTCCAACCCTGTATCCGAAAGGATACAGGGGCATTTTGTTGGAAGTGCGCATCCGGATATTGACCAGACAGGTTCAAAAGACCGGTAGCAATCAATATATACTATAGTCTGATTTTAAACCGTTAGCGTCCGGAACCTACGTGCTTTGTTTGGATTTTGAGACGGGTAAAAAGTGTATCGGTTTGTAGTAGATTAATCTCGTGCTTATGAAATAGTATTCGGCATAGGGCTTGAAAGATTGTAATTAAAAGAAACTTAAAATAAATAAGGCTATATGCGTCTAGTAGAAAAAATTCTCGCTATAGGGGTATTGATCTCCCTGATTTTGAAATTTAATTTAATTCAAGGTGGAGAGGTATTTCTGATGTGGTCAACAATGGTATTGACAATCATTTACTATCCATTCGGTTTTCTATTTTTCAATCAAATAAGACTGCGGGATATTTTCAAAAAAGTTGCCTATAAACACGTCACAGCGTTTACAATAATTCTTTCAATTATAACGGGGATAGGACTTTCAACTACGTGCATTGGCTCTCTATTCAAACTATTTCATTTTTCTGGTGCTAATGAAATGCTAACAGTTGGACTAATTACCATTTTCGTTGTCTCACTTGAATCGGTAGTGTTACTCATCAGAAAAAATGCAATGGATAGTAAATTCCTTCTTATACGAACAGGTACAATTGGCAGCATCGGAATAGTGTTACTATTCTTGACAGAAATAGATCTTGTTAAGATTCAATTTCGCAATCATCCAGCCTACATTAAAGCTTACACAGAGTATCTAAAGAATCCTATTGACGAAGAATCTCTTAGGAAAAAAGAACTTGAATACTACAGAATAATACTTTCAGAAGACGAGTTTAAAAGGTATGTCGAAGATGGGACGGGTAACGAATAGCGGTACAATCGAAGCTAAGACTATATTCTTTATAAAGTTATATCCTACAACGCATGCTTATAATCAGCACGGGAATTTAATGACTGGCGGTGATGCACACCCGGAAATTCTCTACGAAGGAAGCCTGTCAGATAGTAATATATTTCATGGTCATTGGAAGTTAAATAAGACAATGGGAATGGTAAATGGAAACCTAGCAATACTTAATGCGATGACAGGCCATTGGTGGATGAAAAAAATGGAATAGATTTCGGTGTGATACAATGATATAAGGCTTAATAAATTAAGTATATATACCTAAAAATATAGTACTATCTAAAGTATTTTTATTCATACCTTATTTTTCAGGGATGTTTTATAAAAAATAAAGATATATACTTGGCGCAGCCGTTAGCCTTAAAAAATCAGGCAGGAAAATTTTCCTGCCTTTTTTACAGTCTGTTGTTTTCATTAGTAAATGAATCACTGTTCTAATATTTAATCTATGCCTGACTGCGTTGAATGTGGTTCCTACACAAAGTTTAACAATGGACTTTGCTACGATTGCCATGATTTCCCACTACCACTTTAACTCAATAAAAGGGCGGATAGCCGAGACCTTAATTCAGGAGCTCTTTCTTCGCCTTAAATATCCTGTGTTTAGATATGGAGTAGAGAACACCCTTCCGGGTATCGTTGGATTGCTGAAAGGCAATAAGACCGAGGCAGCGAAGGAAATAAGAAGCATGCCAGACTTTGTAATCCAGAATCCTCGAACCAACAGGGTATATTTTATCAAGGTAAAATTCAGGGCAAACGAAACATTTACGCGGTCAGAGCTTATTGATGATTACCCGTGGGAGAATACATATTTCATCGTGGTTTCAAAAAAGCATATAAAGTGTATAACATTTCCAGAACTTCAGCGAGGGAAAGCCGTAACACCAACGTCTAAGAACTATCTGGGAAATCGTAAGGAATTTGGTCTTGACCGCGATGTCATTGTGGAGTTCTGTGACTATGCCCTGTTGTTTTTTCAAGGTGCCTAGCGAATTGGCATTCTAATTTTCATCCGAGTAATATCAGCAACTAGATTTCTGGAACTGCCGAAAGCAATACATGTTGCAACTTATTGATTTTGAACCATTTTGGAATGTTTATTGTTACACCATCAAGGACACTACCCCTTTTAATGTTTTAGGGCTTATGTGTCCGGAGACCGGCCTACGGGTGTTGACGATGTCTGATCCCGCCCCGGAGAATAAATGAAGAAAAAGAACACTCTAATCGCTAAATGTAAGGGCAACGCGCCTTTTTTAGCATCTCATCTTGCGCATCTTGCTGGCATCAGCAGAAGCATCCATTCAATAGAATATTTCTCTAGTTCTGTCAGGTTTTGTTATTTCCTGACAAGTCAGGCCATTTAAGTCATACTGACATTAGCC
>CBIHOZ010000271.1:0-5646 GCA_966211525.1 uncultured Chitinophaga sp.
AAGATGGCTTGACCGGTGTGCCGAGTGGATTTACGGAACTCGACCGTGTTACTTCCGGATGGCAACGTTCTGACCTTGTTATTATCGCGGCTCGTCCGGGTATGGGTAAAACTGCATTCGTGGTTTCTGCGTTGCGTAACGCAGCCGTTGAATTCAAGATACCGGTAGCTATATTCTCGTTGGAGATGGCATCGATCCAGCTCGTAAACAGGATGATCTCTGCCGAAGCAGAACTTGAAAGTGAAAAGATCAAGAAAGGTAATCTGGCCGATCACGAGTGGAAACAACTCGTGCACAAAACAACCAAGCTTACTACTGCACCTATATTTATAGACGATACTCCTGCTATATCTATACTCGAACTTCGTGCGAAGTGTCGCAGGTTGAAAGCGGAACATGGTATACAGATCGTGGTGATCGACTACCTGCAGCTGATGAAAGGTGACCAGGGCGGTAACCGCGAACAGGAGATCGCGTCTATCTCGCGAGCCCTGAAAGGTATAGCAAAAGAATTGAATGTACCGGTGCTCGCACTGTCGCAGTTGAGTCGTAGCGTTGAAACCCGTGGTGGAGATAAGCGTCCGCAGCTTTCTGACTTGCGTGAATCGGGATCTATCGAACAGGATGCCGATATCGTAATGTTCTTGTATCGTCCTGAATACTATAAAATTACTGTCGATGAAGATGGTATGCCGACACAAGGTACCGGTGAAGTAATTATAGCCAAGCACCGTAACGGTTCTACCGCCAACGTGAAGCTGAAGTTCATTGGTAAATATACCAAGTTTGCAGACCTTGACGGTCCTGCTTCATACGACAATCCGTTCGGTGGTATGATTACGCGCGAGAGTCGCCTCAATTCGTTCAGCTCGGATGATGCACCTCAGCTTCCGCCACCACCTTCCATGAATGACGATGAAGCTCCGTTTTAACAGGCAGGTGTAACGTCTGTACGCAGACAGATTCTCGCTTCTTTACTATTTTTGTTCTCTATAGATATAGTAGCAAGCGTGCCTGCATGAAAAACCTGTCTGTCCTTATTGTTCCTTTTCTTTTATTGGTCTCGTGTGTAAGTCATGATTTAAACAGGACTGTCGATTGCAGTTTGTCAGATCTCAGCCTGGAAATCAATTCTGTTACCATGGCCACCAGTTGCAGCACTACAGATGGCAGTATTCATATAGCAGTGAGCGGAGGTAAACAACCCTATGCCTACCTGCTGAACAACGAAGTGCAACCGTCCGAAACCTTTACCAATTTACACGCAGGTATTTATAGTGTAGGTGTACGCGATGCCAACGGCTGTGATACGGTACTCACAAACATTACGGTGATGGCGAAAGATTTTTCCTTTACCACGCAGCTGGTAGCCGATGATCAGTGCCTGTCGGATAACGGGTCCGTTGTAATTGAAGTATCCGATGGTAATCCTCCTTATAATTATAGTATCGATGGAGGAGGATTTTCAGAGACCAATTCATTCGCTGCCTTATCGCATGGTGATCATACCATTATCGTAAAAGATAACCAGGAATGTACCATCGCACTGAACGTGACGGTACCACGCGGAAATACAGGCGTGAGCTGGACATCGGATATAAAACCTATTATTGAAAAGTCGTGCGCCATCAGCGGTTGTCATAATGGTATAACACGCACCGATCTTCGCATCTATAGCAACGCCAAAAAACATGCAGCCGAAATAAAATCATTTACGCGTGATCGCAGTATGCCGTTCGATGGTACTATTCCGCAGAGTCAGATCGACCTGATCAGTTGCTGGGTAGACGATGGCGCGTTAGAGAATTGATTGCCACCAATTGGAGGATATTTAATTTTCCGGCCATGATGCTTTAAGGTTGATTTTTTATCTTTAAAGCAAAATCCCTGGTATGCGATACTTTACCCTTCTCACCTGTATCCTGTTTATATCACTGAGCGCTGCTCCTGCACAAGACAATCCGTTTACCGATAGCCTGAAAGTAAACCTGGAGAAAGCAACTTCCGCACGGGAAAAAGTGATTTGGCTGGGAGAGTTGGCTTCGTTCTATCATGCGGTTAATAAGCCGTTGTCGGACGAATATGCTAATAAATTGCAGCAGTTTGCGGAGGAAAGTCGCGATCGCGGGCTTATGGTTTTTTCATTGCTTAACCAGGCCAGGAGGTATAGCAATTTTTCAGCGCAGCTGGAAAATATTAACATCGCGCGCTCGTATTCGAAGAAAGCGCTTGAACTTGCCAAGACCAATCATCTTACCGAGTATGAAGCGTGGTCCTATATATACCTTGCCTTTTGTGAGCGGTCCAATTCGGAGTATGACAAAGCCCTGAGTTATAATAATCTTGCGCTTTCACTCGCTACGAACTCCAATAACGATTCGCTGCGTGTCGAGGCCTATATATCAACAGGCAATACGTATCTTGCAAGGAATGATAAAATGCTCGCATTCCGAAACTACCTCCAGGCACTGGATGTAGCGGAAACAAGGACAAAAGATAATTACTATCTGCAACGTGATGTATACCAGACGTTGTCTGCTTTCTATAGCAGTCTTGATGAGTGGGAGAAAGCCAAGGACTATATCTACAAAGCCAACGCGCTTACCTATAAATATAAACAGCGATACGACCGCCTGAACAATTATAACACGCTGGGGCGCATTTACTCGAAGAGCAAACAATACGACCTCGCACAGACTTTCTATGATAAATCGCTGGCTCTTGCCGATACGTTGAAATTCGATCTTGTAAAGCTGAATACATACGGTGGCATGCTGAGTATGTATATAGCCGAAAAGCAGCCTGCCAAAACATTGACGTTCATCCGGCAGCGCCCCGAGCTTCAGCAATTTCTAAAGACTGCCGGCTTTGATTATGTACTCGATCAGATCCGTGGCATGGCCTATATTGATTTCGGTAAACTTGACTCTGCTGAATACTTCCTGGCCAAAGCTGCGCCTTACTTTGAGAGTAAAGCCAATCGCATGAACAAGTATTGGTTCTATGACAATATGGGAACGCTCTTCGAAAAAAAGAAAGACTACCCCAAGTCATTGTTCTATTGGAAGAAGGCCGAGGCAATGAGTAATGAAATCGGAGATCTGGAATTAAAGATGGAAGTGTCGCAGCGACTGGATAGTCTTTATCAGAAGAGCCAGGACTTCAGGAATGCCTATATATATAACAACCGATACCGGGTTTATAGCGACAGCCTGCGAACGCTGGCAACCGAAAAAGACCTGATGGTGCTGGAAGTAGAGAACGAAAACAAACGCAAAGAACGCGAAGCATTGCAGGCGGAAGAAGAGACACGCACACGCCACAACATTCAGTATATGGGTATAACGGTAGCGATAGCCTGTGTGTTTATACTGCTTACCATGTTCGGTATATTTCGCGTATCATCCACCACCATTCGTATACTCGGTTTCTTTGCCTTTATCTTTTTGTTCGAGTTTATTATACTGCTGGCCGATCATGAAATCCATCACCTGACACACGGTGAGCCGTGGATGATCATGGCCATCAAAATCGTGTTGATATCTATATTGTTGCCACTGCATCACTTCCTCGAAGAAAAAGTTATTCACTACCTCACGTCAAGAAAAATGCTGGAGCTGAATAAGGCAGCACTATTTTCCAAGCTCATGCCGAAACGCGAGGCGGTGGAGGAGTAGACTTCGTTATCCGTAATCGTTATTCGTTAATCGTTAACCGTAACAAAATCTTTCGTGTATAGTATACAAATCGTAGTCGTTAACAATAATCTACATACTATTAACGGATAACTTATAACGTGTAACGATTAACCTATAGCAGAGCGTTCCTGCAGCCAGAGGCCAGTAACCAGTAGCCTCTTTCACCTAATAACGAATAACCTGTAACGGATAACGGATCAGTCGTATAGCAACTCATCGAGCACGGACTGAAGTTCGCGCAGCGTTTTATACTGTTGCTGTTGTTTGGCCAGCGCTATACCTTTTTCAAAAATAGCAATGGCTTGTTCGCGATTGCCAACCGATTCGAAAAGATTCCCCGCCTGGTAATAGGCCGGCAAATAGTCGGGGTAATTTTCCAGCAACGCTTTAAACTGTGTGATAGCCGTTTCAACATCCGACTTGGCATATTCCAATGCCAGTGCGTAATGGTTAAACGGATCGTTGGGATCATCGTGTATAAATTGGCGGAGCTGCTCAAGTCGGTTCATTGCACTTCAAAACTTCATCGTGTCGGGCGGGCATAAACTTAGAAAAAGTTTAGCAATACCGGGCTGCCTTATACTACTACATAAATTCTATACATGCAAGCTTTGTATAGCGCAGGCTTATACTTCTTTGGCTTCAAAGGCGGGTGTGTATACTATAGATACATTTGAATGTCTGCTAAATTTTAAAATTTTGGCGTTCGGTATTCGGTTTTTTGTATCTTGAGCCCTGTTTCCAAAAAACACTTTTAAACTTATTGATTTAGAGTGAGATGAAGATTTTAGTTTGTATTACACACGTTCCGGATACTACATCCAAAATCAATTTTACAGATAACAATACCAAGTTCGATCCTACCGGTGTCCAGTTTATTATAGGACCCTATGATGATTATGCACTGGCACGTGCGATCGAAATTAAAGAGGCGAATGCCGGCACAACGGTAACGGTTCTGAATGTTGGTACTGCTGATACTGAACCCACGATCCGCAAGGCATTAGCCATTGGCGCTGATGATGCTGTTCGCGTAAACGCAGAGCCGACTGACTCGCTGTTTGTAGCAACACAGATTGCAGAACATGCCAAGTCGGTGGGATATGATCTGATCCTGATGGGCCGCGAGTCCATTGACTATAACAGTGGCGTTGTACATGGTATAGTAGGAGAGCTGCTCGGCATGCCGTCTGTATCTCCGGTAATGAAACTTGATATCGAAGGCACCAAGGCAAAACTTGCGCGCGAGATCGAAGGTGGTAAAGAATATGTAGAGGTAAGTCTGCCGTTTGTCGCAGGCTGCCAGGAACCTATAGCCGAGTGGAAGATACCCAACATGCGTGGTATCATGTCGGCCCGTACAAAACCGTTGAAAGTAGTTGAGCCTAAAGCTGTTGACAGCGGAGTGAAACTACAGCAATTTGAATTACCGCCACCCAAAGGAGCTGTGAAAATGATTGCTGCTGATAACGTAGCAGAACTTGTTTCATTACTGAAGAATGAAGCCAAGGTAATTTAATCATCCGTCCAACAATCCATTCATTTTAAAACACACGCAGATGTCAATACTTGTATTTGTTGAAAGCGCAGAAGGACAAATAAAGAAAACGTCACTGGAAGCCGTAGCGTATGCACACGCGCTGGGAAGTCCGGTAACAGCTATAGCATTAGGCGCAGTAGACCAGTCAGCTCTCGAAGCGCTCGGTAAGTATGGTGCGCAAAAAGTACTGCATGCCAGCGATGCGCGTCTTAACGAAGGTGTTATTCAAGCCTATACTTCTGTATTGGTAAAAGCCATGCAGGATGAAAATGCAGATATACTTGTGCTGGCCAACTCATCACTCGGTACACCGGTAGCAGCACGTGTTGCTATCAAGACCGGTGCAAGCCTGGCGACTAACGTTACCGATCTGCCGGAAACAGGATCAGGCTTTGTAGTAAAGCGCAG
>CBIHOZ010000272.1:0-5613 GCA_966211525.1 uncultured Chitinophaga sp.
GTCTGGTCAGCTCTTTTGTCGGGGCAAGAATTAATGCACGCGGCTCCGTGCCCTGCGCGTATTTGATCTTCATGAGCAGCGGCAAAAGATAGGCAGCTGTTTTACCGGTGCCGGTCTGCGCAATACCAATTACTTCCTGCCCGGCAAGAATGATGGGAACACATTTCTGCTGGATTTCCGTTGGTTGCTCAAAACCGAGGTCGGAAACTGCATTGAGTAATTGTTTATTGAGATTAAATTCTTCGAAAGTTGTAATGGCAGACACTTGGTTCTAATTTTACTGCGATGAAAACTACGCTGATAACGAACGCAAATATAGTTAATGAGGGCAAGGTCTTTCAGGGAGATGTACTTATTAAAGACCGGTATATCGAAAGAATCGGAAAAGATCTGTCGTACCCGATGGCTGATAAAGTGATTGACGCCAAAGGGAAATACCTGCTTCCCGGAGCGATTGATGACCAGGTGCATTTTCGCGAACCCGGATTAACACACAAGGCAACGATACTAACCGAGGCACGCGCAGCTGTAGCCGGTGGCGTTACCAGCTTTATGGAAATGCCCAACACCAATCCGCCAACCTTTACGCAGGCGTTGCTGGAAGAAAAATACCAGATCGCAGCACGTACCTCGCTGGCGAATTACTCTTTCTTTATAGGAGCTTCGAACGATAACCTGGACGAAGTGATGAAGACCGACATTACCAGAGTATGCGGACTGAAGATCTTTATGGGTTCGTCTACGGGAAATTTACTCGTTGATAATCCGGAAACACTCGAAGGTTTTTTCTCACGATTCCCGGCACTCATTGCTGCACATTGTGAAGACGAACCAACCATTCGCAGAAATACAGCGGAGTATAAAGATCGGTACGGGGAAGATGTACCGATCGAGTGTCACCCGCTGATACGAAGTGAAGAGGCGTGCTATCGTTCTTCATCGTTCGCAATTGGACTTGCCAAAAAACATGGTTCTCGTTTTCACGTGCTGCACATCTCCACTGCGAAAGAGACATCATTATTCGACAACAGCATTCCATTGGAACAAAAGAAGATCACTGCTGAAGCCTGTATTCATCACCTTTGGTTTAATGATGCTGACTATAAACGACTCGGCACCTTGCTGAAGTGGAACCCGGCTGTAAAGACATCGCACGATCAACAGGAAATCTTCAAAGCAGTGCTTGACGATCGCATTGATGTTATTGCTACGGATCATGCGCCACACCTACTGGAAGAAAAAAGCAATACTTACTTCAAAGCTCCTTCCGGAGGGCCGCTCGTTCAGCACAGCCTGGTGGCGATGCTCGAATTTTACCAGCAGGGAAGAATAAGCCTGGAGAAGATCGTACAAAAAATGTGTCACAACCCGGCCATACTTTTCCAGATTGAAAAGCGTGGATTTATTCGTGAAGGTTATTTTGCTGACCTCGTGCTGGCTGACCTTGACAAGACGTGGACGGTGCACAAGTCAAATATTTTATCAAAATGCGGATGGTCGCCCCTGGAGGGAACAAAATTTCATTCAACCATCACGCATACTTTCGTTTCGGGCCACCTGGCTTATGAAGATGGAAAGTTTGACGAAAGCCATCCGGGCGAGCGACTTACGTTTAATCGAAAATGATCTTAAATGTTTTTTTGCAAATTAGAAGACACTCACTAAATTTGCAGTCCTCAAAATGGTGGATGTAGTTCAGTTGGTTAGAACATCAGATTGTGATTCTGAGGGTCGTGGGTTCGAGTCCCATCATTCACCCCAAAATAAAGCCTCTTCAAGAGGCTTTTTCTTTTTACTATCGTTTCTGAAAAGCCGAACTCACCTGGCTTTCCTCACAACAGTCTTTTTCGTTATTCAATGTCGTATATAGAAGCCACCTGCTTCAGCGTAATTCCCGGATTAATAAAAAGCCTGGTGCCATGTTGCTAACGATTGGAACATCAACGTTCATAAAATCAGGAACAGTTTTTATTCATAGTTTACTTGTTGATTCGTATTTGTATAAAATTGTAGTTCGTGTTATAGACTATAGGAGAAGAAGATGTCTTATATGTCAACACAACATTATAATCACGTTATGCGTATATGCATGAACGTACTGACGCGGTATAGTTGACAATTGTATATAAAACTTCTCAACATGTGTAAGTATATTTTAGAAATTATATAGGACACAACAGCAACCCATATAACGAAGTTGACATCACATTATCGCGAAGAAAGTGCATTGCCCGTAAACGAAAAACTTCGATAACATGCAATGTTGTGACCGAGGTATTTTTACTGTATGTTCATCTCATGATCGTGTGGAAAGACTATAAGAAGCTGGCGCTAGAGGAGAAAATTGATGTGCTGTACGAAAAAGGTACATTCATCATGGCGATCCGATACTACGGGTATAAAGTAAATCTTTATCTCCTCGGAAATTTTTATGTCGAAGTATTTATCAATCATAAGAATACAATAATCGAGAAGATTTTACCGTTGGATACAAATCATTCGCGAATGCAGTTTTACTCTGATCAAATTAAACTGCCAACAGATTTTCTGGATTAATGTTCAGTCGCCCATCGCACAACAAATCCCAACAACAATCCTCCGAGTATAATTAGTGGTGATGGTACTTTTGTAAATACCAGCAACAGGAACGTTGCTATAGTAACACTGAAATTTATAATCGTATTTTCAAGTGGCTGAAAAAGTATAACTGCTGATGCCGCTACAAGTCCTGCACTTGCAGCTGTGATGCCTTCAAGGGATGCACGTACAGCCCGGTAGCGTTTGAGACTTTCCCAGAAGCGAATCACAAAGAAGATCAAAAATGTACCGGGCAGAAATATACCCAGTGCAGAAACGAACGCTCCAAGAATTTCACCACCGGTACCATACTCGCGCATCGACAATGCACCTATATAAGAGCTGAATGAAAACACCGGACCGGGCAACGATTGGGCTATAGCATATCCAGAGAGGAATTCACCTGACGTGAGATATTGTTTCGGTGCATATTGTACAAACTCAGTATATAACAACGGAGTGAGTACCTGCCCGCCACCAAATATAAGACTTCCGTTACGATAGAAATTTTCAAACAACCTTACGGGAAGTGCACGCGTTATACCTCCGAGTGCCGCAGCAAAAATCAACACGCCTGCCCATAGTAAAAAGTTTGCCCAAGGCACCACGATTTTTACCTTCTCTTCTTTCGGCTGATTTTTATACTTCAATGCGGTGAGTAAACCTGAACACAACAGTATAATCGGAAATACATAGGGTGTTTGAATGAGATAGGAAAGTATAGCGGCTGCTACCATCAACACGATGCCTGTTTTAGTACGCACCGTTTTCTGTATAATCGCAAACGCACCATAACTTACAAAACCAACCGCCATCGGTTGTATGAAGCGCGTAAATTCAAGCGACCAGTTTTTTTGTTCTATACTCGACATGAGCATCGCGGCAAGCGTCATTAGTATAACGGCCGGAAGTATCCATACGAGCAGCGTGAGGTATGCCAGGTTCGGTCCGCCAATTTTGAAACCTATAGCAGTTAATGTTTGTGTAGATGTAGGGCCCGGCAATATCTGGCAGAGTGAATTGATCTCCATCAGATCGTCTTCTGTCAGATACTTGCGTTTATCTACCAGCACGTTTTGAAAATGAGCAAGGTGAGCTTGCGGTCCGCCAAAGGTTGTGACCGCGAGCATCAGTACATCGCGCAGGAAGATATAGTATCGAACCCGCCCGATCATGCTACTAGTATACCGGTGTATGTCTCCATTATTTTTTCAATCCGATTTCGCGAAGACGCTGATCGAGAAATTCGCCGGCTGTAATATCGTCCCATTGCTTCGGGTTCTCACTATCAACACAATTCTTCAACGCAGCGAGGCTCATCTCCGAGCGCGGGTGCATAAAGAACGGAATCGAATAGCGTGGTGTATTCATCAATGCGCGTGGCGGATTTACTACGCGATGTATCGTTGATTTCAGTTTCTTGTTGGTGAGGCGCTCGAGCATGTCGCCTACATTTACTACGAGTTGGTCGGGCAATGCTGTTATCGGTATCCACTTCCCATCTCTGCGAAGCACCTGCAAACCATCAGCGCTGGCACCCATTAGCAACGTGATAAGATTTATATCGCCATGCTCGGCAGCGCGCACAGCATCTTCAGGTACTGCATCCGGATTTTCAATCGGATAGTAATGTATAGGGCGCAGTATACTGTTGCCATGCTTAATCTTGTCGTCAAAGTAATTTTCAGGCAGGTTCAGGTATAGCGCTATAGCACGTAACATATAGGTGCCGGTTTTTTCCAGGGCACGGTATACATCGGTGCTTACATTTTTAAACTCTGGTATTTCCTGAGGCCAGACATTGGCCGGGTAATTTTCACTTTTAAGTTCTGCTTCGCTCAGATCCTGACCAACGTGGTAAAATTCTTTCAGGTCTCCTGTATTTCTACCCTTGGCATGTTCTTTTCCTTTACCGGTATATCCCCGCTGGCCTGCCAAATCCTGCCGTTCATATTTCTTTTTTACCTCATCCGGTAAAGCAAAAAAGTTTTTGATAGCCTTATACAAATCCTGTTGCATGGCATCAGTAAGAAAATGATTCTTGATTGCCACGAAGCCAATGTTATTATAGGCAGCACCCAGGTCTGCTACAAATTTCTTTTTTTTGTTCTCGTCACCACCATAATAATCAGCCAGGTCGAGCGAGGGAATTTGATCGTATAATATTTCGTTCATAACACTCGGAGTTGTTTCCGTGCAAGCTAAATATTTTTGGCTAAATTTCGTGCAGGTAAACGCGGCCATACTGGTTGCAGAAGTATCACATTATAATATATCTGTTTATGAAAACAACCCGAAGAGAATTTGTGCAGCAAGCCTTAAAAGCTACAACCCTTACCGCCCTCGGAACGCCTCTGGCCTTGAAGGCCCTTGCGGAAGATCGACCATCACATGCCGGTGCTATAGCCGGATCGGCCTTACAGTTTTCGCAAGTAACGCTGCCTTACGCGTATAGTGCACTTGAACCTTCCATTGATGCGACCACTATGGAGATTCACTATACCAAACACCACACTGCCTATATCAAGAATGTAAACGAAGCAATCGCTGCCGAGAAAATTACTTTCGGTTCTGAAAAAGATTTCTTTGCCAACGCTTCCAAGCTTTCTGCGAAAGTAAGAAACAACGGAGGCGGTGCGTGGAACCATAACTTCTTCTGGCAGGTGATGAAGCCGGGAAGCGCGAATCCTACCGGTAAAATTGGTGAAGCTATCAACAGCTCCTTCGGTTCGTTCGATAAATTCAAGGAACAATTTACGCAAGCTGCCATGACTCGCTTTGGTTCAGGCTGGGCCTGGCTTGTAAAAGACAGCAGCGGTAAATTAAAAATTGGTTCAACACCTAATCAGGATAATCCATTGATGGATGTGAGTGAACTGAAAGGAACACCACTGCTCGGCATCGATGTTTGGGAACATGCTTATTACCTGAAATACCAAAACAAACGCAACGAGTACATCGCTAACTGGTATAATGTTGTGAACTGGGACGAAGTAGCCAAACGCTTGGCGTAATCTCTAAAAACTTTTCAATCCA
>CBIHOZ010000273.1:0-5532 GCA_966211525.1 uncultured Chitinophaga sp.
CTTCTTACTTCTTACTTCTTACTTCTTACTTCTTACTTCTTACTTCTTACTTCTATAAGCAAACCCTAAAACACAACCTGCTTCACCACTACATCAAACTCACCACTTATCGTAGCGTTTTTGCCTGTACTGTTTTCAGTACCTTCTACTACGTACTTGCCTTTTGTTCGACCCGAAGCACTTTCGAAAGAAAAATCAGATATAGTTAAGTCGTTGCCCGAAGAGCTCATGTAAAAATCCAAAACCTTATCATTGAAGTCGTTGTCACGATACTGCATGTTCATATAGCTATTCGGTTGAGTATCCGCAGCATCATCCAATGAAAAACGAAAGTTGAAATATCCTCCCGTTTCCACATCAAACCGGATTATATATATATCAATCGAACCATCGTCATCAGTCTCATAGTACGAGATACTTTGTATACCATACAAGCCCGGCTGATATTGCGTGTAACTGAACGATTCGTTGATCCCCACACTTCCTTCGCTTGTTGTACCGGTTATGGTGCCTTTAATCACACCTTGTTGCTGATACTCCAATGCCGGAACATCATCATCACCGCATTGTGAAAATATCAGCGTTGCAACAGCAAGTCCAAATACTCTAAATATACTTTTCATATTCATGCGTTACTGTATGGTCTGCTTTACAACTACATCAAAAGATCCTGTTACTGTGGAATTATTGTCGGTAGAATTATCATTACCCGAAATACTGAAGTCACCTTTTACACGACCAGACGCAGAATCAAATGAGAAATTAGTGATCGATGATTCATTATCAGATTCTTCGTAAGAGTCGCCTGACGTAGAGTAGTATAAAATCTTATCGCTTTCTTCAATATACACCACGCTGATTTCATATTCAGGAGATGTATCACTGGCATTCTCAAGATATATGTTTAACTGCACACCACCACCGGTTTTTACATCCTGACGGATGATCTGCATTTCGATAGAGCCATCATCATCCAGGTCATATGACGATGAATACGGCCCGGTATAATAACTTGGATTATACTTCGAATAGCTGAATTGTTCATTGATAGCTGTTGCATCATCTGATGCTGTACCGGTGATTGTACCTTTGATCACACCCTGCTCTTCATATTCAATGGCAGGAATATCATCGTCATCACAGCTTGAAAAAATAGACAGGGCACAAAATGCCCCCAACAATAGTAAATTGTTTTTCTTCATAGGGGTTTTATTTATCTGTTAAAAATAGTTAAAAGTTATCAGTCTGCCGACAACCCGTTTCACCGACCCGGTTCTTTTATTCACCTACGCACATCCCCGACACGCCTAATGCCCATGGCCAACAAGTATAGTCATCGCGTATATTCGAATAAAAAAATTCATACCATGCAAACCACGGAATATACTATCGAAAACAATGACATAAAACGCCAACGCAAACAAAGAGGTCGTATCCTCGGAGGTATCGTTATTGTTGCTGCAGGTGCTGTACTTTTTGCTCATAAAGCCGGTGTAATTTTACCCGAGTGGCTGTTTGCCTGGCCGATGATCATTATAACATTCGGTATATATTCAGGAGCAAGACGCAGCTTCCGTGATTTTCAATGGCTCATACCAGTAGCCATCGGTGCGCTCTTCATGGCCGACCGCTTCATAGAAGGTTTCTCATTCGGTCACTATATGTGGCCTATCATCATCATAGGCATCGGCCTCAGCATGATGCTCCGCCCCAAACGCAAGCACGACTGCATATAGCACTGAAAAGCACTGCATATCAAAAAGGCTCTGTCGGAATTTTCTGGCAGAGCTTTTTTTAGTTGCTGGCTTCCAGCCGCTAGCTGCTAGTCATTTGTCTAAAGGCTACTTCACTACTAACAGTAACGTTTACCTTACCGCTATACATCCCGCAACCAGTAGCCAGAGGCCAGCAGCCCTTCTTACTTCTTGCTTTAGTATTGTTAGTTGCTAGCTTCCAGCGTTAGCTGCTAGTTGTTTGTCTAAAGGCTACTTCACTACTTAACAATAACGTTACCTTACCGCTATACATCCTGCAGCCAGTAGCCAGAGGCCAGCAGCCCTTCTTACTTCTTGCTTCAGTCTCACAACTCGCACCTCGCAGCTCGCAGCTCAAATTTTCACCGCCCCCAACCACCCTTTCACCTACCCTGCTCCCTTGCCTGCCTATACGCCATAGCCGCGGGCACTGTATGCGCGTACATTTACATAAAAATCAAGCAAAAATGGATACGAACGAAAATATATCGACTTCTCCTTCAAGCCGCACACCTGAAGAAATACCGAACAACTCCGGCCGCGCATGGGCAGGTCTTATTATAGTAGGCATAGGTGCATTGCTGCTGGCCCGAAAAGCCGGAGCTGATTTACCACCCTGGATCTTTACCTGGCAAATGGCGTTAATCGCGTTCGGCTTTTTTATAGGAGCTAAACATAACTTCCGTCACTGGGGTTGGCTCATGCCAGTAGCCATAGGGTTGGTTTTCCTGACCGATGAATTTATTGATGATATATCGATCGGACAGTTCTTCTGGCCTGTGATCATTATCATCGTTGGACTGATGATGATCTTCAAACCGAAAAGAAACCGCGACCATGTATGGAGACGCTGGCATGAAAGACGTAACAATCAATTCTCGATGGTAGATACACAAAATACCGAAGAAGACTTTATCAACGCAGTTACTGTATTTGGCGGTGCTAAAAAAGTAATCATCTCGAAAGACTTTAAAGGCGGAGAAGCTACAACGTTCTTCGGTGGTGTTGAGATCAACCTGACACAAGCTGACATCAATGGTAAAGCAGAGCTCGAGCTCGTGCAGGTTTTTGGCGGAACAAAACTGGTGGTTCCTTCTAACTGGAAAATTCAGACGGAAGAACTGGTAAGTGTATTCGGTGGTCTGGACGACAAGCGTAAGAATATTACTACGCCTGATCCTGACAAGGTTCTTGTACTGAAAGGTACGTGTGTCTTTGGTGGAATTGACATTAAAAACTACTAGCGGCTTCAGCCCTTCTATAGCGGAGGGGCAAAATCGCTCACAACCCAAACTATGTATATCGTTTTAATAACCCTTCAAGCATTACTCATGAACTGGTACATCGCAAAAATCGTCTTTGGCATCACAGCGGAGAACAAAGACACCAAACAATTTGATGAACAACTGCGGCTCATTGAAGCAGAAACGCAGGAGGAAGCTTTTCTGAAAGCACGCATGATCGGATTGAGTGAAGAAGACTCTTTCGTGAACGACAAGAATAAAATGGTGAAGTGGGAGTTCATTAATGTAGCCGAACTCATGCATATTAAAAGACTGGAAGATGGCGTTGAAGTATATTCCCGTATTCATGAAATGGATGAAGCGAAATCATATGTTAACTTTATCCACCAGAAGGCTATGGCGCTGCGCCTGAATGCGATGCCATTGTTCTAATCGATAACTATACGCTATATATACCTTGAGTCCGAACCGTCTGTCCATTAAAAAAATTACGATTGCCTATATAGCGTGGTGGCTGTTACTGGTATTGCTGGAGACCTATGCCATTGGCAGTACATTCGACTTCAGCTATACAATAGCACTAGCTGATGCAGTAAATATGAATCTGCTGATTGCGACAGCCGGATATTTTATGTTTAACTCGCTGCGTTTCTATCAGCCAAGTCTAAAGAATGCATTTTACCTGGTGGTATGGAGTATAACACTGGCCGTTATCATTGTTGTATTGCATCGCTGGCTCATGGCAACCTATATGTTTGCCGACAATGAACCGTACCTGATGTTTTTAAACGGTTCGCATTTACTGCGTGGTGTTGTAGCGTGGCTGATGATTGCATTGATCGCTGTGCTAAGCTGGGTGTGGTTTGTAATGCAAGATCAGCAGGCCTACGAGAAGCGTGAAGAAGATGCCGCGCGCATGGCACGTGAAGCAGAACTTGCTACACTACGTCAACAACTGCAACCACACTTTTTATTTAATAGTCTCAATTCCATTAGTGCACTGGCAGGTTCACGACCTGAGCAGGCACGACTGATGATACAACAGCTTTCAGATTTTCTTCGCGGGACTATTAAACGCGATGACCAGCAACTGGTAACACTCGAAGAAGAACTGAACCATTTACAGCTATATTTAGATATTGAAAAAGTACGATTCGGTCACCGGCTGCGCACGGAAGTAACAAAAGAGGAAGCATCGCTTGCTATGAAATTACCTTCGCTGCTGCTGCAACCAATCGTGGAGAATGCTATCAAGTTCGGACTCTATGATACTACCGGTGAGATAACGATCCGCATAGACGCTGCTATAAAAGATCATCACCTGGTGCTTACGGTTCAGAATCCGTTTGACCCCGCTACAGCACAACCCCGACAAGGTACCGGCTTCGGACTGAATGCCGTACAACGGAGGCTCTACCTGCTGTATGCGCGCACAGACCTGATGGCAACCAAACAACAAGAAGAAAACGAACTCCCTGTATTTATAACCGAAGTACGTATACCTCAGACCGCATGATTAAAGTTATACTCATAGATGATGAACCTTTGGCGCGTAGCATTACGCGCGAGTATCTTCAGCCGCATACCGAGTTTGAGATTCTTCAGGAATGTAATGATGGCTTTGAAGGTGTGAAGGCTATAACCACGCACAAACCTGATCTGATCTTTCTGGATATACAGATGCCGAAGATCAACGGCTTCGAGATGCTTGAATTACTGGAGCAACCTCCTGCTGTAATCTTTACTACTGCATTTGATGAGTATGCCATGAAAGCATTTGAGGCGCACGCGATCGACTATCTTCTAAAGCCTTTCAGTAAAGATCGTTTTGATAAAGCGCTACAGAAATGGTCGCAGCAGCGCAGTGCCTCCGAGAAAAGTCCTCAGGTATTGTTACAGGAAGAAATAAGACAACCCGAAGAGCGTAATCGCATCGTAGTAAAAGAAGGCGGCAACATACGCATTATACCGGTACACGAAATACAATATATAGAAGCGTACGATGACTACGTGAAGATCTATACCCAGAAGGAAATGTTCCTGAAAAAGAAGACCATGAGCTTCTACGAACAATCACTGGACGCCAACCAGTTTGTGCGTGTACATCGCTCCTATATCATTCAACTCAATCAACTCACGCGCATCGAACCTCTCGAAAAAGACACGCACGTAGCACTGCTGAAAAGCAACGTACGCGTACCGCTGAGCAAGAGCGGGTATGCGAAGTTGAAAGCTGTACTGGGACTGTAGAGATAGCTGCGAGCTTTGAGTTGCGGGCCTCGAGAAAAAAGCTGCTGGCCTCTGGCTGCAGGTTGATTCGCGTTAGTTTAACGTTACTGCCTACAGATTATATATGGCTTCTGGCTGCAGGATAAATACCCATAAGTTATAGCAAATACTTCACTAAAAAGATACTCGCTATATCAACAAAATCTGCTGGCAGCTCACAGCTGCCTCAAAAAGATCGTTGTCTGTATATACAGACGTTGCATCAACAAAAATCCTCCAGCAGCTGGTGGCCAGAAGCTAGCAGC
>CBIHOZ010000274.1:0-5429 GCA_966211525.1 uncultured Chitinophaga sp.
CTAGAATTTCAGGTAGTCGTCCATGCTCAGCACACCTTTTTTGTTTTTTATCCATTCGGCAACCATTACGGCTCCTTTGGCAAAACCTTCGCGTGAATGTGCTATATGTTTGATCTCGATATCATCGATCTGTGACGAATACTTTACAACGTGTGTACCCGGTATCTGGTCGATGCGGAATGACTGGATATACAGATCCTCATCTTTTTCGGTGTCTTCATTTACCCAGCCTTTTTTTGTTTTAACATGCTTGAGTATGCCTTCCGCAAGTGTAATGGCAGTGCCGCTGGGAGCATCTCTTTTTTCGGTGTGATGAATTTCATCCATACCAACATTATACTCATCAAAAGCACCAATCATTTTAGCGAGGTGTTCGTTGAGTTTAAAAAAGATATTTACCCCCAGGCTATAATTGGAAGCATAGAAGAAAGCTCCGTTCCTTTCCTGGCAAAGTTTTTCAATCTCCGGTTTTTGCTTCAGCCATCCGGTGGTGCCACATACTACCGGTATATCTTTGAGAATACACTTCTTTACATTTTCAAATGCAGCATCGGGATGTGAGAACTCAATGGCTACATCGCCTTCTATGGTTTCAAATTCGTGTTGATTGTTTACGTCAATGCGGGCACTGATGGTATGGCCGCGCTCAAGCGCCACACGTTCGATGATCTTGCCCATTTTGCCGTAGCCTAAAAGAATAATGTTCATACAGAGTCAATTGTCTGTAAAAATGCATTTTGTCTTTGGATTTCAAAGACTATAACATAAAAATATGCCGAGGAAAAAGGCAGTGTTTCGAAAGAAAGGCGGGCTTTAAAAACGAACAATCAATGAAAAACCAGATTGCTTGCCCTGCATCATATTCTGTTCCATCATTGGTTCTATACTCACGCGCAACTGTGGGTTCAGATCAAATTCTTTCAGGTGAGCATCTACGTGTGCGTCAACCATCTGCAGTAAATACATAGCACCCATCATAATAAGCCAGAAGTCGCGGCTGCGCTTGGCGCGGTCTACGGCTACGCGATAATTCTTTGTGGTATATACATCGCCTGGCCGTATTTCAGAGTCGCCCTCATATCCATCTTCAAGGTTGGCAAAGAGTTTCTGTTTATAGTCGCGATATAGGTTGTTGTAAAATACCATGGCGTATGTTGTGCCGAAAAAGCCTCCGTATACCAACGGAAGCTTCCAGTATTTTTTATTGTATATCTGCCCGAGTCCTGGAAGTACAGCAGCGAACAATAAAGCCTTGCGCGGATTATACCGCGTTGCATACGACTTTAACAACACCGTATCCTGACTCTCAACGATGAGGCTATCGCTTTCCGTTACAACGGCAGTCTGTGCCTGTAACTGAAATGTGAGCAAAAATGTAAATGCACTAAGTACAAATAGTTTCTTCATTGAATGTTGCTGCTTGAAGCAAAACAGGCACAAGTTACCGAAACATCGGAACAAGACAAGCAACGTTTCTGTACGAGTAAAAAGGGTAGAGCAATTGAGGTTAAAACCTATATGCTTTACTCTGTACGGATTCTCAGAATGTCGAGTACCCGGTTCAGATCTTCTACTGAAAGGAACGGTATCTTGATTTCGCCTCTTTTACCATCGCTCTTCACAACAACACGAGTGCCAAAGTGTGATGATAATTTGGATTGCAGTTGAGAAATTTCTCTTGATGCCGGGTTGTTCGCTTGTGCATTTTCCGGTTTCGCTACAGCAGTTTTCTCCGATACTTCGCGTACAAGCTCTTCCACTCTGCGAACGGAAAGATCTTCATCCAACGTCTTTTTGAATATATAGAGTTGCTGCTCCGGATTCTCCACACTGATGATAGCACGCGCCTGACCCATCGAGAGTTTATTATCGCGCACAGCGATCTGTATATCTGGCGGAAGTTTTAACAGACGAAGGTAGTTGGTAACCGTAGTTCTGTTCTTGCCAACACGCTCGCCAAGTTCTTCCTGCTTCAGACTACATTCGGTGATGAGGCGCTGATAGCTCAATGCAATTTCTATCGCATTCAGGTTTTCACGCTGAATGTTTTCGATCAGTGCCATCTCCAGCATCTGCTGGTCATCTGCAGAGCGAATATAGGCCGGTATAGCTTTTAAGCCCGCGAGCTTCGATGCCTGAAAACGTCTCTCACCAGAGATCAATTGATACTGACGATCGGTGAGTCTTCTTACGGTTATAGGTTGAATGATACCATGTACAGTAATAGACTCCGCCAATTCGATCAACGCCTCCTGGTCGAAATGCGTACGAGGCTGGAAGGGGTTAACCTCAATCTCGTCAACGGGTATTTCAGTTATTCCGCTTACCGGTATAGTTGCAACCGGAGCTGTAGTTATCGCTGCTGCTGCAGCCGACACTCCAACGGGAATATCTACTTCCAATTTCTCATCAGCAGAACTGTCGCTTAGCAGCGCACTGAGTCCGCGTCCTAATGCTTTCTTCTTGTTGTTGGTACTCATTTAGACATGCCGTTTTTATCTAGTACTTCGTGCGCCAGGTTCAGGTAGCTTATTGCTCCTTTACTCTCGGCATCGTGAACGATGGCTGGTAAACCAAAGCTTGGTGATTCACTCAGCTTTACATTCCGTGGAATGATGGTATTAAACGTCATCTTCTGGAAGTGCGTACGCACTTCTTCTACTACCTGGTTTCCTAAGCTGGTACGTGAATCATATAACGTCAGCAGGATGCCTTCTATTTCGAGCTTGGGATTTAAACGTGTCTGAATAATCTTAATTGTATTCAGTAATTTTCCGAGACCCTCCAACGCGAAGTATTCGCATTGCACAGGAATGATAACAGAATCAGCAGCAGTGAGTGCGTTGATGGTGATCAGACCGAGTGAAGGTGAGCAGTCGATAATGATGAAGTCGTATTCATCACGAACAATGCCTAATGCATCGCGCATTTTTTCTTCTCTGCGTTCAATGTTTACCATCTCCACTTCAGCACCTACAAGGTCGATGTGAGAAGGAAGTACATCCAGAAATTTAAGATCGTTTTTTACAAGCGCATCTTTTGGATTCACACCATCTACCATGCATTCGTAAATGCCCTGCGTGATGTCTTTCGGATTAAGCCCCAAACCAGAAGTTGAGTTGGCCTGCGGATCGGCATCCACCAGCAGCGTTCTTTTTTCTAATACCGCCAGACTGGCTGCAAGATTGATCGCTGAAGTTGTTTTACCTACACCGCCTTTTTGATTTGCAATCGCAATGATTTTTCCCATCTAAGAATGACGTTTAAAAAATAAAAACCCGCCCGGGGGTCTTACCAGGCGGGCACAAATATATGGGAAAACTTAGGTGAGCGTGGAACATCGTGGAACGGTTTATCCACAATCGTTGCACAATCAGTTAACAGTTCGGTAATGCCTGTTAACAGTTATTCATGAATACATTTAGTATAAAGATTTGTTTGTAAATCACTTACCTATAAATAAGTAATTACTTACGCTTCTTTTTGTCGTCCTCAGATCGTTTCCGTGCTTCCTCACTTGCTTTCATAGCTTCTTCAAGCTTCGCCATGAACTTCGATTTCTTACCACCACCGGCTGCATTCTTTTTCTTATTCTCTTCCATGATGGCGCGTATCTTACTTTCATCTACGAAACGTCTGATGATCGCCTGCTGCGCGAAGGTTACAAGGTTCGATACAAAATAGTAGAATGTAAGACCGGCAGAGAATGAGTTCAGGAAGAAGAAGAAAATTACCGGCATGATATACGACATTGACTTCATCGGTCCCTGTACAGATGACAACTGATTGTTCTGCCAGGTATATACCAGTGTGGATATAGTCATGATCAACGTAAATAAACTGATGTGACTACCAACACCGAATGGAATAACAAACGGCAATTGAATTAACGAATCGTATGTAGAAAGATCTTCAGCCCACAGGAAAGGTTGCTGACGCAACTCTATACTTGCCGGGAAGAGATAGAACATCGCGAAGAGAATCGGCATCTGTAACAACACCGGAACGCAACCGCTGATCGGATTTACACCAACCTGCTGGTATAGTTTCATCTGCTCCTGTTGCACCTTCGTCATGTCATCACCTACACGCTCTTTGATCTCATCAAGCTCTGGCTTCAATACTTTCATTTTCGCCATGCTCAGGTACGAGCGATAGGAGAGCGGGAACAACACAAGCTTCAGCAGTATTACAAGTATAATAATGATGATACCGTAGTTCGCTATATGTTGTGTGAGGAAATGGAATACCGGGAAGATCACAAACTTGTTGATCCAGTATACCGGTCTCCAGCCTAAATATACGTTCTCTTTAAAGCGCTCCGATACATCTCCGATTACCTGGTAGTCATTCGGACCAACATAGAATTTGAAGTTGGCTGTACCGTCTGCTAATGATTTCTTCGGAATAGAAAGCTTGATATTTGCTTTCTTTACAGTAGACGAGTCGGTGGTGTTTACCGTTGACTGTACTTCGCCTCCAGCAAAATTTGTTTTCGAAATGAATGACGCTAAGAAAAACTTCTGTTTAACAGCAACCCATTTTACCGGTGTGGCAAATGCTTCTGTTTCGATGCTGGTTGAACGCGGAGTTAATTCTCCAAAGCCGTCTTCATCGGTATAGTATGTAACCGTTGTGTTATTACGAGTATCGGTAAGATCTTTCTCCAGTGGCTTTACGGTATAGTTCCATTGGAAATTCAGATTCTCTCCGGTGAGTTGCGTATCAAAACCTTTGCTTACAATTGAATAAGCAATCTCATAACCACTCTTTGGAATTTTATATACATGTGCGATAGAGGAACCTCCGCTTAGTGCTGCAGTAAATGTTACTACTGTTGTGTCGCCAACATTCTTCTGATCAACCTGGTAGAATAAAGAGTATAAATCTATCTCTTTGCCCTGATACTGGCTTAGTAATTTTATATCGCTGGATTCAGTTGATATAAGTTTCAGCGGATCGTTTACTTTCTTGTTATACTTTTGATCGTACGACTGGAATTTCTTCAACTCCAATTCCTTGATGGAACCACCTTTGTTGCTGAACGTGATTTTAATATCGGCTGTCTCAATTACCGTAGGTGCTTCCGTGCCTTTCATGGCAACCGACATATCACCATACGTAGCCTGAAGAACACTGTCAGGAACCGATGGTGCTACCTGAACTGAATCTTTCTTTTCAGAAACTGCCGGACGTGTAGCCGTTACGTTAGGAGTAACGGGCTGTGGTTGTGGAGAGAACCAGTAAAAATATCCGATCAGTAAAACTGCAATTAAAGTAAGGCCAATAGCCGAGTTCCTATCCATTGTATTCTGTTCTTAATTCTGTTATTTATTTACTGACTTCTTGTGCTCCAGCGATGCTTCCACAAATTTTACAAACAAAGGATGTGGATTAAGCACCGTGCTCTTCAGTTCAGGATGGTATTG
>CBIHOZ010000275.1:0-5409 GCA_966211525.1 uncultured Chitinophaga sp.
GGCAATCCGGTTACACTTCGCGGTGTATAGATTCTTCCGAGAGAACATCAGAATGAATGTAAGACTTGTAATAACCAGCCCATGACCGAGATGCTCGACTGTCAGGCTGATGGAAGTCGCGGATGGTACTCACGTGTCTTGCGCTTACCCGTTACAACAGCAAAAGTGAAAGACCCGGCTACGAGCTTTGCTACACACATCGATCCGTATGTACAACAAGCTATAGCGCGCAATCAATATGTGATTGTGGACTTGCACCTGGTAAGTAATTATGATGTGAATGGATCAGGCGGTGTAAAGCAGCAATTTGTATTGGACTTCTGGAACTATGTAGCACCACGGTATGCCAATACGCCTAATGTGATCTTTGAAGTTTTCAACGAACCTATCAATCCGGACAATTGGACATCATGGAAGAACTATATACAACCCGTGATCAACGCTATCCGTGCCGTAGCTCCGAACAATCTTATACTCGTTGGCAGCCCGCAGTGGAGCACGCGTGTGAACAATGCCGTAACTGATCCACTCGTGGGCAACAACCTGGTATATGTATACCATATATATCCAAATCAAGGTGCAGCCACTGCTACGAACCTCAATGCTAAATTTGGCAACGCAGCCAATACTATACCGGTAATGCTGACGGAGTTCGGCTGGAACCAGGATCCGAATTACTCCGATGGCGTTACCTATGGAACGACTGGCGGCTGGGGCACACCGTTTCGAAACTATATAGATGCACGTCCGTGGATAAGCTGGCAAAGCTGGATCTTCGATAACTTCTGGAAACCACAATTCTTTGACTGGAACTGGAACCTGATGTCGGGTGAGAACCAGGGGCGCTTTATACAGAACTGGTTGTTCGACAAGCAAAATCACAATCAGCCCGGAGGCTCCGGTGGTGTTGGTACACAAACGCCTTTTACAACGCATAGTATACCCGGCAAAATACAGGCAGAGAATTTCGACAACGGCAACCAGGATGTAGCCTATCACGATAGTGACTATGGCAACAATGGAAATACCTACCGCACCAGCGATGTTGATATAGGAACTACGAGTGATGTGGGAGGCGGTTATACCATCGGGTATACCGTTGGTGGCGAATGGCTGGAGTACACCCTCGTGAATGTTACTGCCGGTTCCTATACCATAGCCTTGCGCTCCGCCAGCGGCAGTTCGGGCACGGGCAGAAGTGTAACGGCAAAGCTGGATGGTGTAACACTCGGAACATTTATACCCAACAATACCGGTGGCTGGGAAACATGGGAAACGCTGACTATAAATAACGTTGCTATTGCCGGTGGCAGCAATAAAGTATTGCGGCTTGAAATTGCCGGTGGCGGATTTAACCTGAACTATATTGAGTTTACTTCGTCAACAGGTTCTGTTGTGCCACGCGAAGCAGAGAACACAAGTCGGTGGTCGAGTGGCGCCACCAATACAGTGGTAAGCAATGCAGCTGCCAGCAACGGTAACGTGGTGCGGTTAAATGCTGATGGTACTGGCGATTTTATAGAGTATACCTTTCCGCATAGTGGTGTTGTGAACTATGATATATACCTTGGCTTCCGCGCGGGACCTGACCAGGGAACATGCCAGGTATATAAAGATGGTGCGGCTTACGGATCTGTGTTCGATCTTTACAGCGCTGCCACGCAATTCAAAGAAGTGCTCGTAGCCAATGTGAATTTCTATACAGGCGACCAGAAAGTACGCTTCACCGTAGCTGGTAAAAATGCAAGCAGTACAGGGTATCAATTTACGCACGACTATATCAAACTGGTAAATCATGCAACGGGTACATCTGCCATCATAAGCTCAGATCGTGCTATAGATAATACCATACAGGTATACCCTAATCCTGCGAAGACATCCATTACGGTGGGTGGAGTTCCCTCCCACGCACGCGTGACCGTTCACGATATGAGCGGACAAGTATGGCTGACGCAGGATGCCGGTGAGAAAACGGCTGCCATCGACATCCAGAAATTGAAAGCGGGTCTATATATACTTCGCGTTGAATCAAACGAAGAAATATATAGTACAACATTTAAGAAAGAATAATGAACCATTGAGACCGTTGGCAATTTGCAATTTACATTCTGTAAATACTTGTAATGCGCTGATAAATGGTTATCTTCGGTCAGGAGCCCATCGATCTGCAAACCCTGCAGAACGGTGGGCTCTCTGCGTTCCTAATATTCACGTTGCACCATTTAAACAAAAGACCCATGACCTACAACATCCTAACCATTGACGGAGGTGGTCTCCGTGGCATTGTACCCGTGCGTATACTCCAGGAAGTAGAGCGAATGACTGGCAAAAATATACTCGATACGTTCGATATGCTGGCCGGCACTTCCACCGGTGGACTAATTGTTTCCTGTGCTACCTTAAAAAACGGAAGCGGTCCAAAATATACCCTGGGCGATATAGCAGACATCTATATCAAACAGGGCAAAGTAATTTTCCCGATCCGCTCCGGCATCAGTAAATTCTTTCATCGGGCAACCAACCTCTTCTCTCCTGCCTATAATGCCGATGGTCTTGAGAAAGTATTGAAAGAATATGTGAAAGATGAAACGATCAAAGAATCGCTGCGGCCCATCATGGTATCAACCTACGACCTCAATGGTAACAAACCTGTCTTCTTTAAATCCAGTGAAGCCGTTGGAGATCCCGCTGCCAACGCCAGGATACATGATATCTGTCGCGCTACATCAGCAGCGCCTACATACTTGCCTGCCTATACGTTTACCTACAAGAATGCGCGACTCACCGGTATAGATGGTGGTGTATATGTGAACAACCCGACCATGGCATCTATTGCCGAGATAAGCCGGTATGGCAACCAGGGATTTTACAAGAAGCGCGATGGAACAGATATAGCCTTCAGTGATATACGCGTGCTGTCACTTGGTACCGGAAGTTACTGTGGTACCATCACCGAGAAAGAAGCTGTGCGCTGGGGCGAGCTGCAATGGATACAGGAGATTACGGATATTATGATGCGCGGTGTTAACCAGACCACAGACTATGAAAGCCGTGAGATGCTCGGCACCGGAAACTATATGCGCCTGAACATTAATATAGCGAAGGAAGAATATTCTGATATGACGGACGCGCGCGAATCAACCCGCCACTATCTCGAAGAACAGGTTCAAAAGCAGATCTTTGATACCGATCAGAAGCTGGCACTGCAAAAATTTCTCGACAGTATAGTGCATAAGGAGCCGCAGCGTGCGCCGGAACTTGTGGTGACTTGAGGGATGGGAAGATTGGAAGATTTTAAAATTGGAAGATTAGAAGATTTATAGATTTTTAAGGTTGGAGGATTGGGATATAGGAATGGCTCCACGCTCATGTCGCTCTTACATACTTCTGGCAACTGGCAGCTGGTAGCTAGCAGCTATTTTACTACATTGCTGCTCAATGTATGCTAACTATATGAAAAAACTCTGGATCTACATTCTCGCTGTGCAAGTGCTTATAGCCTGTTCAGCGCCTCCGAAAGAAGAAGCCAAAACTACTGAGAAACAAGCTTCGCTTGATAGTCTGTTGCAACAGTATCATGAAGAGCGACTGAAGCTTTTCCCGATCGATGCTACCATGATGGGTGACAACCGGTATAACGACCAGCTCCCCAACAACATCACACAAGAATATCGCACACAGTTAAAAGAGTTCTATACGCATTACAGCGATGCGCTGAAATCTGCCGATCGCGGTAAACTTTCAGAAGAGGACCAGATGAGCTACGACATTCTGAAATGGGAATGTGATATAGCGTTGGAAGGTCTGCAGTTTAAAGATTACCTCACACCAGTCAATCAGTTCTGGTCTGCTCACTTGTTGATAGGACAGCTCGCCAGTGGCAGCAGTCTGCAACCGTTCAAAAGTGTAAAGGATTATGAAGACTGGCTGAAGCGTCTGGACTCCTATGTAGCGTGGGCAGATACAGCCATTGTAAACATGAAGAAAGGTATAGCACAAGGTTATGTTATTCCGAAAGTACTGGCGAAGAAAGTTGTTCCTCAACTGGCTGACCTGGATCACGGCCCGGTAAAGGATCATCTTTTCTATAATCCGATCAAATTATTTCCGAATGAGTTTTCGGCAGAAGACAAAGCACGACTGACAAAAGCTTATGAAGATGCGATTCAAAATAAAATTATACCGGCTCACAAGAGACTGAATGATTTTATCAAGAAAGAATATATACCGGCCTGTCGCGAAACGTCAGGTATAGCTGCATTACCGACAGGCAAAGAATACTATAACTACCTGATTAAGCTATATACTACCACCGATAAGTCGGCTGACGAAATTTTTGCATTGGGTAAAAGTGAAGTAGACCGCATTACCAAAGAGATGGAAGCGGTAAAAGAACAGGTTGGTTTCAAAGGCGATCTGAAAGCATTCTTCGTTCACCTGCGTGACAAGAAAGAACTGATGCCGTTTACGAAACCGGAAGAAGTGATTGCGCACTTCAATGCTATACACGAGCGCATGAAGCCGAACCTGGCCAAGTTGTTCGATAAAACTCCAAAGACACCTTTCGAAGTGAAACGTACGGAAGCTTTCCGCGAAGCCTCGGCAAGTGCAGAGTATAATCCGGGTTCGCAGGATGGTACACGTCCGGGAGTATTCTATGTACCTATACCCGATGCAAAAAAATATAACACGCTCTCGGATGAAGATCTGTTCCTTCATGAAGCTATACCGGGTCACCATTACCAGATATCGCTGCAACAGGAAAATATAGCATTGCCTGCATTCCGCAGAATACTGGGCTATAGCTCGTATGCTGAAGGATGGGCACTCTATACCGAATCGCTTGGCAAAGAATTGGGACTCTATACCGATCCATATCAATACTTTGGTATGCTCAGTGCCGAGATGCACCGCGCTATACGTTTGGTGGTAGATGCCGGTATGCATACACAAGGCTGGACACGTGAACAGGCAATCCAATACTCACTCGATCACGAAGCGGAAACAGAAGAAGGTATCATTTCGGAAATAGAGCGCTATATGGCTATACCCGGCCAGGCACTGTCTTACAAAATAGGACAACTGAAAATTCGCGAGCTCCGCACCAAAGCAGAAAAAGAACTGGGTGACAAATTCAGCGTGTCTCAATTCCACAACCAGGTATTAGACTCCGGATGTATACCGTTGAAAGTATTGGAAGACAAAGTAAACCGCTGGATCGAATCGGTGAAGAAGCCTTCTTGATGGTCGCTGGCCACTGGCCTCTGGCTGCTGGAGGATTTCGTTTATGCGAAGATTAGTGCCATGGATATAGTATAGCTTCGAGCCGTGAGCTTTGAGCTGCGAGGAATACAATGTCGATCCCTAAAAAAGGTTGACCGTTTTATACTAATCAACCATCGGGCAAAC
>CBIHOZ010000276.1:0-5225 GCA_966211525.1 uncultured Chitinophaga sp.
ACCACTGCGTTACTTTATTGTAGAATTTTTCAAAGTATACAAGGTGATATTCCGGGATGTCGGAAATCTCTTTGGCCCAATATATTTTTCCATGGCGGTTCATTTGCCAGTTGCTACGTTCCAGCACGATGATCGGTGCAAAAGATGTATTGCTGATATATACCAGTTGATCGCGGGACGTTTTCTCATAGCGAGGCTTCCACGGAAAATCACGATTCCATATTTTAATTGTATCGTAGGGATCGTGTAAATCTTCCGGACTGTTTATCCACACAGCTTCTTCTGTGGAAGCAAAACTTTGAAACAAGGCACAGTCAAAATTTTTGCGAAGGTATTCTACAAAGTGCAAATCGTCTTTGAGGGTAGTATATATCTGTATTTGCCGCGACATTCCGTATGAATGGGATGTTAATAAAAATCACTCATCCAGGTAATGGCATCTTCTGTGTTATCAAAGAAAGCCGTTGGAATTGCAACATGACTCATAACATCTATAGCAGATATCTGTGAAAAAATATCAGGCGACTGAATTATAGCAACGTGTGTATGTCCTGCGGCCAACGCTCGACTATGCCAATCCGTAAATGCCCACTCCTGGTCGGCAGGTAAAAGCGCACCGGCTTTTCGGTTATCAAAAATAAGTTTACCGGTTTTGAATCGTTTCATCGCTTCAATCAACATCTCCATAACATCCCTATACTCCTTTGAGCTTGGCGATGTAATCCAGGCGATCATTACATAGCGGCCCACTTCGTTGTATTGTGCCCAGGCATATTCTTTTTCATAGAACAATGTCACATCCGTCATCTCTACAAGATTTTAAATACGATAATTACGTCATGTATATATCTAACACTATTCATTTAAATAGTGCGACATTTCTCTTACAGCGATATCCAGCTCATTGGCGCTCTCTGACAATTTCTCCAGATACTGATCATTATCAACAAAACCAATCTTGTCAGCCTCACGCTTCAGCAGATATACCAGGCCAAGTATACGCGCCAATGGTCCCCTTACCTTATGCGCATTATAAAAAGCATACTCAATAAGCTTCTGATTTTGCAACTCGATCTCTTCCTTCTGTGCCACCAGCTCTTCGGATTTCAGCAGGTTGTCTTTTTCTTTCTCATACAACTCCTGTATAATTTTATACAGCATCTGCTTCTGCGCTTTCAGTTGTGTGTTTAAGCGCTCCAGCTCTTTGTTGCGTTGAGCTTCCGTTTCAAGCAGGCTGCGTACCTCTTCAACATTAAACTTATCGTCAATTTTTCCCGCCATTAATTCGTCTTTCATTACAATCCTGAAGCAGGCATTCCGCTGACGCTATATTTCTTTTAGTCCTGTATTTATTCGCATTTTCCTTAGCGTTGCTGAACGAGGACCTGGTAAATTTATAATCGCTCGCTAACAACATCGTCTTCAGTCGCGGGTAGTATTATTACACCTCATAAACTGGGGTATATAGATACATCCATTAGTGAAAACCGTTTTTGAAAATGTAAAAATCATACTTGCCTTCCATTGTTAGGTATGCTGAAGTTGGGGCTACGCAAAATATTGATAACGTTACGCTTCTCCACGAAACGATCAATACTTGCTACTTCAGTATACTCCAAGAAAGAAGTATAGACTCAAAGAACAAGTTAACACGGCCTGCTAAAATTAATTTTACAGTCCTTGCTCAATTGGGTGGTAGTTATTAGAGTAGAGCAAATGTAAAGGTGTGTATAAAGAATTGTTATCAGGTTTATTGCGTATGAAGGCTAACGATAAACGCTTAAATAAACATCCGTATTTATACGGATACATCTCGATGCGACATATAGTTTATCATCCAGTCAACGATGCCCTGAGCGGTGGCAGAGATATAGATTTCGTGTTCCTCGCGAATGATATATTCCGAATAAAACTCCGGATCCTTTACCGGAACATTGGGTATATATACCGGTATGCATTGCAACAAATGATAGTGTGCATCGCGCACATCAAAGACAATCACATGATTAAGATCATTATTCCAGGCATCGGAACAGATCAGCATCACCGGAAAATCGAAAAGTGCCGCACTCCGTAATTCGGGGAACAGGTTTGCATCAAAAAATTCGTACTTCAACAATTTACTCTCCAGTTTTCTCCCTGCCAGTATTTGCTGAACTTCTTTCAGTCGGTTTTGCATGACAGCATAAGGTATATACTCCGGGGAAAACTTATCAATCGGAGTCCACTCCTGTGTTTGCAGTGCCAGAAAGTGGAGAGCCGATCGGCCGATGGTCAACTTGTAATCAAAAGCTTTGTAGCCGGGAACAAAATACCCGGGGTAGAAATATTGAAGTGATAGCTTTTTACAATACTCTATTTTTGAATAAATAAGATACTTACCGAGACTATATTTCTTATAGGCAGGATCATATACCGATACAATACCCGCAGCACTAACAGCACCTACATCAAAAAAACCGATCGCGATCAGGTTGTCTCCATCGTATACCGCGACTTCAAAAGAATTATAAATATTGGTTGTGGATGCGTCACCGTATAACAGTTGCGTGAGTGAGGCAATCGGATCAAAAGAAATCTGTTCGCGATAGCGGGCATATAGAGCTTCTTTCTCTTCTGTAACAGAGGCTGGGCGAATTTCTGTGCGAAAGCCTGCGTTCTGTTTGAACAATTTATCGCGACCGGAATCGTGTTTCAGATCAGCAAGCGATACGCGCAGCCACAGCGCGCTGTAAAACTGATCTTTGAAATGTACGAAGTTGGTTGTGAAAATATTTTGTCGCATCCTGAACCAGCCACGTTCCAGGTATGCATCAAGCTCGTGTGGAGCTAACGCGCTCGGGCAATGAACCTGGGCAAACATATCTCTTCCCTTCAAATTCATACTAACAAAAAGAAGTTACGGATCACAGCTTTCTTCCCCGCGAAGGAAATGCAAATTCAGCAAAGATGAAAGCAGGGATCTGTGTTCCTCCCATCTAAAACAAGAGGCCTGGATTATTTGTGGCATCATCCAACGTTTTTTAAAAATTTCGTTCATGAATGTGGACCCACAAAATATTCCGCACTTGTTAAAATGGCGCTCTGTGCTGTTTCTTTTTCTTCATCAGAAAGCATGTACCGACCCGTATAATTTATCATCTTTACCAGCATGTTTACCCCTCTGTTTCATCATCTGAAAAAGTATATCTCTTTGACTGCAGACGAGGAAGAAATCATTAAGTCGTATCTGCAGGTTAGCACAGTAGCAAACAAGGAGTATATTTTGCAACAAGGACAAGTATGCCAGGCAAACTACTTTATCGCGAACGGCTGTGTCCGAAAGTATTTCACGACCGATCAGGGTTCAGAACAAATCATTCAATTCGCTATTGACAACTGGTGGATCACCGATTATACCAGCATGGATTTTCAGCAGCCTTCACTATATACTATACAAGCTGTTGAGGAATCGCAGATCATCATCCTGAAAAAATCGGTCGAAGATGAATTGTTCCATAAAGTACCTGCGCTGGAACGTTACTTCAGAATTATTTTACAACGCGCCTTCGCAGCTTCGCTGAATCGCATACACTATATCTACAGTCTTTCCGGCGAAGAACGGTATCGCCATTTCAATAATGCATTTCCGGAATTTGTACAACGGGTGCCCCAATATATGCTCGCCTCCTATCTGGGCTTTACGCCTGAATTTTTGAGCAAGATCCGCGCGCGAAAAGGATAACGTTCTCTCCTTTCTTGAACAAGATTAAGATTTTTGTTGGTCGGGATTCGCTCCTTTGTCCTGTCATTAAACATTATTGATTTATGGAAAAGAGATTCAAAATGAACGAAATCGAACCCGAAGGTTACAAGGTGATGCAGGCTTTTGAAAAATATCTGGCCACGACACAGCTG
This sequence comes from uncultured Chitinophaga sp., assembly GCA_966211525.1. Classification (GTDB taxonomy): domain Bacteria; phylum Bacteroidota; class Bacteroidia; order Cytophagales; family Cyclobacteriaceae; genus Ohtaekwangia. The sequence goes on from CBIHOZ010000276.1 coordinate 3,898, forward strand.
TCCAAAACACATAAAGAGCTTATCAAAATCCGGGCAGCGCAAATTAACGGGTGCTCGTATTGTGTAGACCTGCATACGAAAGATGCACGCAAGCATGGCGAAACGGAACAACGAATCTATGCATTAACGTGCTGGAGGGAAACACCTTTCTTCACAGCGGAAGAGCAGGCTATTCTATCCCTTACTGAAGAAGTAACGCTGATACAAAACCGACTGTCGGATGCTACTTATAACAACGCTATAAAAGTGCTCGGCGAGAAATATACTGCACAGGTAATGATGGCGATTATCGCTATTAACGGCTGGACACGAATTGGTGTTGCCACGAATCTGGCGCCTGCACTGGATCAATAGCATCTATAGCCATAAAAAAGCGAGATATAGCAGTATACTATATCTCGCTTGACTATTTCCCTGACCAATTAATTGGAAGCTGTCTTCCTGTCTTTCACAGCTACAGAAGCCAGCGTAATACCGTCCGGAATTTCGGTCGAGGTATAGATGATCTTTACCTTGTCGTTTGCTTTACCGAGCGAGAGTATATCTTTTACCTTAAAATCCATACCGGTATCTGTACCGCTTACATCGGCAAAGCTCCAATCCTTCAGTTTTTTATCGGCATCACTCTTAATAGAAATCTTGCGCGATGTACCAATCTTACCGCAGTGATTGTAGTAGATTCTTAGTTCATCTGTAGCCTCTGCACCTTCGAGGGGAAGTGTAGGAATTGCAGCCGCCTGTCGCATTACATATTGCTGCAGCACAAGTTTGTCATTCAGATAAACTTTATAACTGTCAGTACCCATGTCACCGGAAAACGAAAACAGAATTGCACTAACGGCAATCCACATCAGCAGCCTCAGCGTGCCGGATGTATTGATTATTGATTTCATAGCATTAAAAATTTAAGATGAAAAGAACTGTTTTACTGTTTACGATGTAAAGGAACATAGCCGGCCGGAATGAAAATAATTTGCTTGATCAGCGGAGCGGTTTACTTGATGACCTGCTGATGATACATTGCTTTTGAAATTAGAATTTTTCAATATTGACGCATGCAAACAACATTGTACGATGAGCTGGGAGAGGAAAATCTGAGAACATTGGTAGATCGTTTTTATGATCTTGTTGTTGAGACTGAACAGATAGCGCATTTGTTCAAGACAGACAAGAACGAGATCAAAGAAAGACAACGCTTATTCCTCACACAATTTTTTGGTGGCCCGGCACTATATTCCGAAAAATTCGGACATCCGCGACTAAGAGCGCGCCACATGCCACATACAATCACACAAGACGATGCCGTTGCCTGGCTTTCGTGTATGTCT
>CBIHOZ010000277.1:0-5177 GCA_966211525.1 uncultured Chitinophaga sp.
GACCGAACCTTTCAGGGCTGAAAATCCGCTTTTTTAAAGGTGTTTTTAGGGATTTTACACCTTCGGCCTATATATTCACGATTTCTTAATCGTTATTCGTAAATCCAATACACATAGATACTTCTTTGTGTAAGGGATTTAAAAATAAAAAAGCTGCTGATGTTTTTCAATCAGCAGCCCTAAGATAAGCTTAAAGTTTGGTTAGCGCACTACTCGTTTATCGCGCTCTGTCAGTTGTCAATTACTTCTTTGAAACGTTTAAACTGTCTGTCTCTTTCCGGATGTGTTTGGCATAGTTCACCTTCCATTCATCCAGTCGTTTGAAATGTACGTCCATACGCGTCAGGAAGTCGTTGTAATCGCGACTTTCCTTTGGCGACCATACGACTTCAGCCATCGCACAGGCGCGCGGATATACCATGTACTCCACGTGATCGCTCGTAGGTATATATTCGGTCCACACGTTGGCTTGTGCTCCCAGTATATGTTTTGCTTCCTGTGCATTGAGTTGTGGAGGAACCGGTTCGTATGAATATACTTCGCTTACAGGAGTATAATTGCCGATGGCAAGCGGTTCGGTCTTGCTGGTGTCCTGGTAATGATCGAAGTAACACCAGTTACCCGGAGTCATGATCACGTCATGATTTTGTTTTGCTGCCGCTATACCGCCCTCTTCTCCGCGCCAGCTCATCACCGTTGCGTTAGGAGCCAATCCTCCTTCGAGAATTTCGTCCCACCCAATGATCTGGCGGTTCTTACCGTTGAGGTATTTTTCAATACGCTGAATGAAATAGCTTTGAAGTTCGTGGGTGTCTTTCAGCTTTTCGTCTTTCATACGCTTCTTGCAATGCGGACATTTTTCCCAGCGTGTCTTCGGACATTCATCGCCTCCTATATGTATATACTGGCTCGGGAAAAGTTCTACCACTTCATCGAGTACACCTTCTAGAAACTGGAAAGTCTCTTCTTTGCCTGCGCAGAATACATCATCAAATACACCCCACGTTGTAGCGGCTTCATACGGCCCACCGGTACAACCGAGATTCGGATATGCTGACAATGCTGCGAGTGCGTGACCGGGTAATTCAATTTCAGGAATGATTGTTACATAACGATCGGCTGCATACTTCACGATTTCTTTTACTTCTTCCTGTGTATAGAAACCTCCATAGCGTTTGCCATCGTAGTTCTTCTTGTTATTACGATCTGCGGTGCGTGCGTGTCCTATAACAGTTTCTTTGCGATAGGCACCGATCTCCTGCAGCTTCGGATATTTCTTGATTTCGATTCTCCAGCCCTGGTCTTCCGTCAGGTGCCAGTGGAAGCGGTTGAATTTATGATGCGCCAGCAGATCTATATATTTCTTGATAAACTCCGGCGGGAACATGTGACGCCCCACATCAAGGTGAAGTCCACGATACGCGAAGCGCGGATAATCCGTGATCGTTACAAATGGAATCTCTTTGCTGTTCTCCGTTAAGAGTTGCAGTAATGTTTGTGCACCATAAAATAAGCCTGCACCATTGTTGGCATGTATACTTACACCTTTCTCATCGATGGTAAGTTTATAGCCTTCGTTGTGAAGCGTAGAGTCTTCTTCGGTATATAGTGTGATTTGATTTTTGTCTTCTGAAAATTCAACCACAGATGCATCAATGTTCTTGGCTTTGAGAAATGTACCGAGCAGTTCGCCAACATTTTTTTCGTCTGCTGATTTAGCAACGATGGCAACTGATTTATCCCAGTGTAAATGACCATTTCCGGGTGTGAGCGAAACAGGCTTCGGAATGATACCGGGTATCGTTACCGCTGCATGTTCTTCCTTCTTACTACATGCTGCCAGCAGCAATATAGCCATCAGGGGGTAGATGAGTTTTAGTTTTTGCATGGTGTCTGATGATTGTTGATTGGTGTATTACATAAATAGAAAAACAATTATCAATAACCAACGAAATCAGAAAGTGTGTCCGTGTGCTTATGATGACTGGCGGGATGATTGGAAGATTGGGAAATTTTAAAATTGAAAGATTGAAAAGTTGGTGCTCGATATAGTATCTCCGTGTTGGGTGTATATACTACACCTATAGGAATTTCAATTTTCTAATCTTGTAATCTTCTAATCTTTAAATCACGGAAAACGAAAATGCCAGGCATCACCCCGGCATTTCAATTTTATAATCTTAAAATTTTTCAATCTTCGAATTCGCGTTAGCGAACCAGCAGGACGCCTCCGCGCTTTTCCTTCGTTCCATCTTCCGGACGATATGCGCTCTTGTAGCGGACAACGTAAGAGTATGTACCGGCTGGTAACATTTGACCTGCGTTGTTGTTGTAGCCACCGTTCCACTCGAATTGACGATCAGTAGAAGCAAACACCATCTCGCCCCAGCGATTGAATATATATACCTGGAAGCCTTCGTCATCAATGAAGAATGTAAAGAGCCTGAAGTTTTTATTTTGTTCCATGCCGCTCACAGGACGGAATGCATTCGGTCCTACAATTACCGGATCACATTGAACACTTACCGTAGTGCGGTCTGTGCTTGGACATCCGAATGAGTTCTCAAGTTCTACCTGGAATATACCGGCACGATCCGCTGTATAAGTTTGTGTAGTTACTCCGAGTGGAGAAGGCGAGCCTGCTATCACTTCAAACCATTCATAGCTTTCATAGTCTGGTCCGGGATCAAGTACGGCAACGCGTGTATTCGGATCCGGGTTAGCATCATCCGGACAGATCAATCGTGTATCGGTAAGATTGCCTGGTGTAGTAGGAGCGAGGAGTACATCGAGGTCAGCTGTTGCTTCGCATTGTCCATCGGATACGGTTACAGAATATAGGCCTTCCGTTGTTTGTCCGTTAAGCTGCGCTGTTGTTCCACCGGATATAGCGGTGCCGTTCAGTGACCACTGATAGCTGCTCACCGTTCTGCTTGGTGTTGCCAGCAATGCAAACTGTGAACCATCACATGGAGGATTTACCGTTGTGATTGTTACGCTCAATGGACCAGCAATTGTTACTCCTTTCACAACGGTCTTTGGAGGGCAGCCTGAAATCGGACTTTGCATGCTTAATGTATAGTTGCCCGATGTTGTAGCACTAAACTGTTGACCTGTGCCAACTACCACACCATTCAATGACCATACATAGAAGTAGCTTCCAACAGGATTTGCATTGCCGGTAGGCGTGGCTGTAAGTATAGTTGGCGTAGTACAGCCATCGAAAGTAAAGTCAGGTGTGAAGTTGTCAACCGATACAATCTCTGTTACGGTTGTCGGACAGGTGTTGCCCGTACCATCATTTAGCTCAACCTGGAGGGACCAAGTTCCTGGGTTTACTGTTACAGTTTGTGATGTCAAAGAAGAGCTAATGCTGGCAGCTGGCGAACCACTCCAGTCATATGTTATCGTAGGTATTGTTAATGGGGCAGGTAATGCGGTTGCTTGAGCAGATGCGCATAAGTTTGTCAAGTCGATATCAGCACCTGCTATAAAAGGTTTTGTGCCAATAACTACCTGTCCACTGGCTGAACACCCGGTGATTGTAATTTCTACCAAGTACTCACCTGCGGGGATAGGATCTGTATTGAATGTTGCTGTGTTAGGTTTTATGCCGTTAGGTATAACTACAGCTCCTGTCGTTACATTAATAACCCTATAAGCACCAGTTAATGCAGACGTGGTAACAACTTGAATCGGCTCGGGAGAACAAACATTTTTAGGCGTAGGTGTCACTGTGAATGAAGTGGTGTTAATCGAAGTAGCATCATTTGTAAAACACCCTGTTACCTGATCAACAACTTGTATAGTATAGGAACCCGGTTCAAGATTAGGAACAGTGCCATTGTATGGCACCGCTATATTTGATTGCGTATCTGCATAGTTTGGACCGCCTAACGTATAGGAGACAGGTGATCCAATGGGTTGTGAAATGCTGATTGAAATCTGTCCAATAGCGGACGGAGGATTAGTACAAGCTATATCCCCATTGGACGTGATATTCACCACAGGCGATTGATTAACCGTATATACCACAGTGTCACGTGTTGTACAGCTTGTATTCGGATCGGTATATATAGCTATATATTCAAACACACCAGCCGTTGCAAAGCTTACTTGTTGCGTAGGACCGGTGTTGCTCTGGTTAACACCGTTGATGAACCAGGTGTGATTCTGAAGATTTATACCTGTATTTAAAGTTATGCCACCTGTTGGTGCAGAACATACAGTTGAATCAGGGCCGAAATCTATCGTGGTGAGCGAAGGGAATACATCGATCTGTCCTTCCGTAGTACATCCGGATACATTGTTCGTAACCGTTATACCATAGAACCCTGCGCGGCTTACGCTGATTGTTTTGGTTGTATCACCGGTTTCCCACAGGTAAGAGAGGTCTGGTGCGTTCGTAGGGTTTGCATCCAGTGTAAGCGGAGGATTACAAAGTGCTAATGTAGCAGAAGGATCAGCCGGAGGTGCATATATTCTGAACTGTTGTGTTAACACAGTGTCCAATCCGCATCGGTTGGTGATTTGTAAGGTAGCGGTATATAATCCAGCTGTCTGGAAGAGGAAGCTAAAGCTTTCTTCCGTGGAACTTGTTATAACCGATCCGCCTTGTGTGATCTGCCAGAAGAACTCATCGATCGGATCAGTGCCCGAACCTGAGAATGTTGTTGAGTCTCCCAGACATTGTCCCGCTACAGATATACCCGGACCTTGTGTAGGATCGGAAATGATCTGTATAAAGTTCGGTAAACCTAAACGGCTTGTTGTTGTGCGTGCCGGTGTTGCAGGTTGTAATGCAAATCCCTGCACGTTGAATGTAGACGCAGCGGTTGTGTCTCCGTTAACCTGAATTACGCCAAGGTATGGTTTGTTATTTACCGCTACATATAGTTGTCCATCCGGTGCAATTTGAATCGCACCCAGCTCTTCATTGTGAGTCTGGTCAGACATAGCCGGAGGACCGTCTACTTCGTAAGGCGCTCCCAATGTATCAAAGGCAAACTCGTATATCTTGGATGTAGCGCCTTTCAGTGTAGCAAATAGTTTATTACCACCTGCTCCGAATTCAACGCCATATACCTGGCCGGTAGCACTTCCTAAATTTACCGAGCGGAAGTTGCTCACCGTACCACTTGAATCAGCAAAGTCAAACACTTCAACAATGTTTGATA
>CBIHOZ010000278.1:0-5069 GCA_966211525.1 uncultured Chitinophaga sp.
TATCACACCGGAGGAGTACCCGGTCGTAACGAAATCGATGAGACACAAGAGCTTAATTACCCGGCCATCATGAAAGCCATTGTTGAAACAGGCTTCAAAGGCTTCGTAGCCCAGGAATTTATACCGAAGCGCGAAGACAAGATCGCATCCTTGAAACAAGGCGTAACGATCTGCGATGTAGCTTGATTTTAGAAGTAAGAAGACAGAAGTAAGAAGTAAGAATATTAAAGGCGGTGGCACTCACCGCCTTTCTGTTTTTTTAGCACAGCTTCTTACTTCTTACTCCTTACTTCTTACTTCCTACCTTTTTACTTCTTACTTCTTGCTTCTTACTCCTTACTTCTTACTCCTTACTCCTTACTCCTCTCTGAGTAAAGAACTCCCCATCTCACCAAGCCCTATATCTCCGGGAAACCCCTTCCCCCTGGCATAGTTTTATGAAGCACTATAATAACTTAAAAAGAAAACTGTCATGAACAAATTCATATTAGCATTTGGCGCAGCGGCCATGTTCAGTGTGGCAACTGCTTATGCACAGGCTCCGGCACCACGTGCAGATTCGGTTAGAGATCCGATCAAGCAAGGTGATCCTGCTCCGGATAATGTTCCTACGCAGGCAGCCTATACGAAAGATATGGTTCGCGTAAACAGCAAAGATATACCGGCATCGTTACGCAAAACATTATCTGAAGATACCTATAAAGGATGGGAGAGTGCGAACCTATATAAAGATAAATCCGGGAACGGCTATATGCTCGAGTTTCAGGATCCGCTCAAGACCAGACTATATCGTTTCGATAAAAACGGAAAACTTGTAAAGGAAAAGACATCTCGGGATGTCGACTGATCATCCCGCAGCCTGGGCAATTAACCCACCGACTTTTGCAGAGACAGGAATTTTTACTGCCTCTGCAATAGCTCGGTCAGACATTTTTTTCAACGTCTTTTTCAGGATGTCTATTACTTTGGCATCATCATGTTGTGACGCAAAATCCTCTAGGTAATATTCTACAAACACCAGGCAGATTACATCTTCAAGTAATTGTGTATCTGCATTAGTCTGCAATTCTTTTTTCAGCAACAGAAATTTTACTTTTTCAATTGTCTCGGCGTCATAGCGGCAGCTTGCCAAAATGTGTTCGGCAATTTTAGCGTGATGAAATTTTTCAGCGTTACGCCATTGCAGGTAACCTTTCTTATCCATCGGGTAGGAACTGCGTGGAATTTCCCAGCGCCCTATATGTTGACAACGCGCAGCCAACTGTAAATATTCAGCAGCATTCGGGGCAAATTTATTCAACCACTCCGTCATGCGCTGACCATACAATAATTCTTTGGGATACGATACACCTCCTACAATTTCGGTATGCGGATCATTCGCATTATACGCATCAAATGTAGTGAAGGCAGTTTCTAAGCGTTCGTTTAAGGACATAATACAAATATACTCTTTTTGTGGCTGCAGGCTACAAGCTTCTGGCTGCAAGAATTAGCTGCGAGCTTTGAGTTACGAGCTGCGAGAAAAGAAGGCCGCTGGCTTCAAGAAAATAGCACAGACTGTTGTGTTGTTGTTTCGTAGAGTATATCTATACCCTAACGCCCTCATCCTGCAGCCAGTCCCCAGAAGCCAGCAGCCCCTTCTTACTCCTGACTTCTTACTTCTAAAATCTCGTAGCTCACGGCTCGCAGCTCACAGCTACTTTCAAAGTATCCACCAGGTAGCTCTCATTCACCACAGCGCCAATCACAATGACTGCCGGTGAACTGACTTGTTGCTCCTGTGCTAATGCTGCTATGGTTGCAACGGTACCTCTAACAGTTTTTTGCATCGGTGTAGTAGCATGTTGAATTACTGCGACTGGTTCGGAAGCGGAGCGTTCCTGTGCAAACAGATGTACTATCTTTTCGAGGTGCGTCATTCCCATCAGTATTACTACTGTAGCAGATGACTGTGCAGCGATCGCTATATCTTTCGACATCTCTCCGGATGATAACATGCCGGTGATAACCCAGAAGCTTTCATTAACACCGCGTTTGGTCAGCGGTATACCACAGGAAGCAGGGGCAGCGAGTGCGCTTGATACTCCGGGAACAACTTCTACGTTAACTCCACGTCTCATGGCATACTCGAGTTCCTCGTGGCCGCGTCCGAATACATAGGAGTCGCCTCCTTTTAGTCGTACTATATTAGTATAGCGCGTAGCATAAAATACAATGAGCTGGTTGATCTCTTCCTGCGAGAATTCCTTTTTACCTTTTCGCTTCCCTACATATACCCGTTTACACGTTGGCCTGGCAAGCTCTAGTAATTCAGGAGAGACTAATGCATCATAAAGAATCACATCAGCATTCCGCAAAGCTTTAATCCCTTTCATGGTAATGAGGTCCGGATCTCCGGGGCCAGCGCCAACCATGGTTACGGTTGGTGATTTCTGCATGTTCTCTCGCATGTACTTAAAATTTATACGTAATTATACGTAAAATATTCGTAGAAATGCTTGCTGCTTGAACTTATTTACGTATAATTACTTAAAATTTGGCTTCGAAATACTTAAAACGATTGCAATGAAGAAGAGGATCATCGTAGTAGGAAATGGAATGGTAGGATACAAGTTTTGCGAAAAACTACGTAACCGTTCCACCGCTGTAGACATTGTAGTATACGGAGAAGAACCACGGCCCGCATACGACCGTGTTCACCTGAGCAGTTATTTCTCCGGCTCCACCGCCGAAGATTTGCTCATGGCACCTGCTGAATGGTATACTGACAATAATATAGCGTTACATACCGGTGAACTTGTTACCGAGATCAATCGCATTGATAAAACAATTCGTACTCATACCGGCCGCTCGGATAAATATGATTACCTCGTACTTGCTACAGGCTCCGGTGCATTTGTTCCGGCTATAGAAGGCGTGGAGCGTCATGGTGTTTTTGTATACCGTACCATCGAAGATCTTGTGCAGATCACTGAGTATGCAAAGAAAGTAAAACGCGGTGCTGTTATGGGCGGTGGTCTATTAGGACTCGAAGCTGCTAAAGCATTGCTCGATCTTGGTCTTGAGACACACGTAGTAGAGTTTGCTCCGCGATTGATGCCGAGGCAAATTGACGATGCAGGTTCAGATATACTCGCCGGTAAATTATCGCAGTTAGGTATTACTATTCATACCGGTAAAAGCACAAAGAAGATAGAAGGCAATGGTAAGTTGGAAGGACTGTTGTTCGCTGACGATACCAAACTCGATATTGAAATGCTGGTCATTTCTGCAGGTATCCGTCCGCGCGATGAGCTGGCAAAGGCAACGTTGCTAAATGTTCATCCGCGTGGAGGGATCGTGGTGGATGACTATATGCGCACGACCGATGAAAGTATATTTGCCATCGGAGAAGCCGCAGTACACAACAACATGGTATATGGCTTGGTAGCGCCAGGCTATGACATGGCCGATATAGTAGCGCGTCAGATTACGGGTGATTCATCCAAATCATTTACCGGCTTTGATATGTCTACCAAACTAAAATTGATTGGTGTAGATGTAGGAAGCTTTGGTGATCCATTCTGCGATGCAACACCACATATACCGATCGTTTTCAAGAACAAACACAAAGGCACTTACAAGCGCATCAACATTTCAGAGGATGGTAAGTATTTACTCGGTGGTATATTGATTGGTGATGCCAGCCAGTATAATATACTTCACCAGATGGTGATGAACAAAATGCCGCTCCCTGAAAATCCCGAGACACTCATTGTTGGCGGAGGCGGTAAAGCAAATGATGAAGCTGCCGGTGTAAAAGGGTTACCCGATACAGCACAGATCTGTTCATGCGAAAACATAACCAAAGGTGCTATAGTAGAACAGGTAACATCCTGCGGTGCAAGAACAATTGACGACCTGAAGAAATCTACCAAGGCGTGTACCGGGTGCGGTGGTTGTACACCAATGGTAAACGACCTGTTGAAAATTACACTGGAATCGCTTGGCCATACAGTAAAGAAGACACTCTGCGAACACTTCAACTACACCAGACAAGAGTTGTATGATATCATTAAAGTGAAGGGTATCAAAAGCTATGATCAGCTTTTGAATACCCATGGCGCAGGGGACGGTTGTGAAACGTGTAAGCCTGCCGTTGCATCACTGCTCGCCAGCATCTGGAACGATCTGATTTTGAAAGAAGATACGATCCAGGATTCCAACGATCGCTTCCTGGCAAACATTCAGCGGGGCGGTACCTACTCCGTTGTGCCGCGCATTGCCGGGGGAGAAATCACACCACAAAAACTTTCTGCTATAGGCCGCATTGCTGAGAAGTATAATCTATATACCAAGATCACCGGTGGACAACGCATTGATATGTTTGGTGCGCGGGTTGATCAGCTTCCGGATATATGGGAAGAACTGATTGCCGAAGGTTTTGAAAGCGGACACGCATACGGTAAATCATTGCGCACAATTAAAAGTTGTGTAGGCTCTACATGGTGTCGTTATGGCGTTCAGGATTCCGTTTCATTCGCAGTGTTTGTAGAAGAACGCTATAAAGGTTTACGCGCTCCGCATAAACTTAAAGGAGCCGTATCCGGATGTATACGTGAATGTGCAGAAGCACAATCAAAAGACTTCGGTATCATAGCCACAGAAAAAGGATGGAACCTCTATGTATGTGGTAATGGAGGAGCAAGACCACAGCATGCTAAATTACTGGTAGCCGATGTTGATACCGATACCTGCATCAAGTATATAGATCGTTTCCTCATGTTCTATATCCGCACGGCCGATCCGCTTACCCGTACAGCAACGTGGTTAAACAAAATGGAAGGTGGCCTTGAGTATCTCTATGATGTAGTGGTAAACGATTCATTGGGTATAGCCGAAGAGCTCGAAAAAGATATGGCTTCTCTCATCGCCAACTATCACTGCGAGTGGAAGAAAGTAGTGGAAGATCCAAAGCTTCGCGCCAAGTTCAAACACTTCATCAACTCGGAAGAAGAAGATGAGACCATCCAATACGTAGACATGCGTGGCCAGAAAGCCCCGATAGACTGGAAAAAATAACGACCAGA
>CBIHOZ010000279.1:0-4814 GCA_966211525.1 uncultured Chitinophaga sp.
AATTTCAAGATTATAAGATTTTAAGATTACAAGATTTTAAGATTGAGGAGATTATTGAGCGATATAGTATATATTAAAACTGATGCGTTATGAGAAAGAAGTTTTTGATTGTTTGGATGGTTTTGGTGTTAGTGCATGAAGGATATAGTCAACAGGTGGCGAAGGATGAGCGGATGGAGTGGTGGCGCGAGGCGCGGTTTGGTATGTTTATTCATTGGGGCGTATATGCGGTGCCGGCAGGGACGCATAATGGACAGCGGATTAATCGTATAGGGGAGTGGATCATGAATCGGGGGAAGATACCGGTGGCAGAGTATAAGGCGTATGCAAGGCAGTTTAACCCGGTTAAGTATGATGCGGATGCGTGGGTACGCATGGCGAAAGATGCGGGCATGAAATATATAGTGATCACTTCGAAACATCATGATGGCTTTGCTTTGTTCGATTCAAAGGTAACTACGTGGGATATGGTGGATGCTACTCCGTATGGTAAAGATCTGATTAAACCACTGGCAGAAGCTTGCCGCAAACATGGTATAAAATTAGGACTATATTATTCGCATGCACAGGATTGGGTAAATTCGGGTGGAGCTGCCGCACGAAAGAAAACATCTGAAGGTTGGGCGAATCCAGACAGTACCCGCATTGATGCCTATACGGAAACACATAGTGGTCACTGGGATCCGGCACAAACCACGAAGACCATGGAAGAGTATATAAATGATATAGCGGTTCCGCAGGTTAAAGAAATACTTACCCGGTATGGAGACATTGCTGTGCTTTGGTGGGATACGCCTACGGGCATGACGGATGAATTTGCAGAGAAGTTCAAGGCGTTGCTTCCCTTGCAGCCGCGCATGATTACTAACGACAGGCTGAAGCGTCCTAATTATCCCGGTGATTTTAAGACTCCGGAACAACGTATACCAGACCTCAGTGAACTTGATGGTAAAGATTGGGAAACCTGTATGACAATGAACGGTACATGGGGCTATAAAAGTTATGATGATAAATGGAAGAGTACAGAAACCCTGATTCGTAATTTACTGGATATAGCTTCGAAGGGCGGTAATTACTTGTTGAACGTTGGGCCAAAGGCAGATGGTGAATTTCCGGCAGAGAGTATAGAGCGGCTGAAAGCTATAGGAGCCTGGATGAAGGTAAACGGTGAAGCTATATATGGTACACAGGCATCACCATTGGCAGCCTTGTCATGGGGACGATGTACACGCAAGGAACACAACGGAAATACAACCCTATATTTGTCGGTGTTCGATTGGCCAGCAGATGGTAAATTGATCGTGCCTGGATTTCATAATGAAGTTAATCGTGCGGTATTACTCGCATCTGGTAAAAAACTCACGACAAGTATAGGTAAGGATCAGTTGGTTATAACATTACCTGCTCAGGCACCTGATACCATTGCTACGGTGATCAAGGTGGAAGTAAAAGGTATAGTCGAGAAAGTTCAGACTCCGCAAGTAAAGAAAGAGATGCAGGCTGGTGAAGTTCATTAGTAATCGTATATATTTGGGAAGTATAAATGTTATCTATGCTTCCCTCATGGTCACTTCGCAGCGCTTGTGTTGCTTCAGTCGTAGTTGTGGGTATATTTACCTGGTCGTGTAAAGACCACGGTTCTCAGGCAGAACCTGGTTTGATACAATATGTAGACCCGCTGGTAGGCACTGCTGCGAGCACAACAGAAAGTGCACGTAAGCATAGTGAGGCAGGCTCGGAATTGAAGGGACAGACTTTTCCTGCGGTTGGCGTTCCTCATGGTATGACGCATTGGACACCGCAGACGCGAGCCACCGAAAATAAATGTATAGCACCCTATTATTATCGTGATAGTTTGTTTCAGGGCTTTCGCGGAAGTCACTGGCTGAGCGGTTCCTGTACACAGGACTATGGCAGTGTTACAATCATGCCAGTAACCGGTTCCATCACAACCGATGCTGTACAGCGTGCGTCTTCGTTTACGCATTCACGAGAAACATCGCGCCCGGATTATTACTCGCTATACCTCGATAAGTATAAAATCAATGCGGAAGTTACCGCTATATCGCGAGCTGCGATCATGCGCTTTACTCCGGATGTAACTGGTGAAATGTATATTGTCATTGAACCTAACAGCGATGAAGGAGAAGGTTTCCTGGAGATACATGCAGAGAAGAATGAGATCGTAGGTTACAACCCCGCGCACCGAATATACCAGGGGTGGGGTGAGCCGGCCGGCTTCAGCGGATATTTTGTAATTCAATTGGACACGGAGATCGAAGCGTTCGGTACGTGGCATGGTGATAGCATACAGAATAATCGTACATCAGCAAAAGGAAATAAAAGTAGTGTCGGTGCTTTCGTGAAAGTGCGCTCGGTGAGTAATAAACCTGTGCAGGTTAGAGTCGGTACATCGTTTACCGGTATAGAAGGTGCACGTAAAAATTTGGCTGCGGCTATAGCAGATTGGAATTTTGATGACGTGCAGAAATCATCGGCTGCGCAATGGAACAAGGCATTGGGTAAAATTGAAATTGAGACACCAAGTCAGGAAGATAAAAAACTATTTTATACCGCGCTATATCATGCGGAATTACTGCCTCGTGTATTTAACGATGAAGACGGATCGTATCCGGAGTTTGGCGGAAGCGGGAAAATCGCTACAGTAAAAGGACAGGATTACTATGATGACTTTTCGATGTGGGACACGTATCGTGCGGTGCACCCGTTGTTGACACTGATTGAACCGGAGGCCTCCGAACACATGGTTAAATCATTGTTGCTGAAAGCTGATCAGGGTGGATGGCTCCCTATATTTCCCTGCTGGAATAATTATACCGCAGCGATGATTGGCGATCATGGTATCGCGATGATTGGTGATGCATTGATGAAAGGTATAGCGCCAACGGAAGTAGAGCGTGCCTATACCATTATGCGCAAGAATGCGTTTGAACCCAACGCAGATACAGCGAGCTATAAAGATGGCAAAGGCAGACGTGCACTGGCATCATATCTGCAATATGGATATATACCACTGGAAGATTCCGTATGGGACTCTTTCCATAAACGTGAACAGGTGTCCCGCACACTGGAATATGCGTATGACGATTTTGTATTGTCTCAAGTGGCCAAGAAGCTCGGTCGAGAGGATGATTACCGGAAGCTTACCGAGCGCGCTGCCAACTATAAAAATGTAATTGATCCTGCTACCGGTTACGCCCGCGGTCGCTATGCGAATGGAAAATGGATTGAGACGTTTAATCCGTTTGCTGCACGTACACCCTATATCACCGAAGGCACTCCGGCCCAATATACCTGGTATGTGCCACAGGATGTTAAAGGGTTGATCACGATAGAAGGAGGGGACGATCGATTTATAGCGAAGCTCGATACGTTGTTCGATCAGCGGTATTACTGGCATGGCAATGAACCGGGGCATCAAACTGTATATTTATATAATCATGCAGGTGCTCCGTGGAAAACGCAAGGCAGAATTCCCGGCATCATTCGGGAAGAGTATAGTATAGGACCGGGAGGATTGAGTGGCAATGAAGACGGAGGACAGATGTCGGCATGGGTTGTGTTTAGCATGATGGGACTTTATCCTACATGTCCGGGTGTGCCTTATTATGATATAGGCACTCCGTTGTTCGATGAGATTACTATTCATACCAGCTCTGAAGCGTTTACAATAAAGGCAGAAAACCGTAATGAAGTGAATCACTATATACAATCTGCGACTTTGAATGGTAAGCCTTTTAGCAGAGCGTACCTGCTGCACGAAGAAGTCAGTAAGGGCGGAGCACTGGTTTTAACCATGGGGCCTAAACCTAACAAATCCTGGGGACTAGCCGTTGCAGATATTCCGTATTGATTGAGACAGCAAAAAAACTGACATTAATCATTTTTCCGTGTGATGCCGCTCATGCTTCATGGAGCGTTATGAGGATAAGTTTGTTATAGGACGAGCCGATGTTTAGGCGTCTGTTAAATTTTATCCAATACGCACATGAAGACATTTGTATATAGCGCACATGCTTATGACAAACCCTTTCTGGAACAGGCTGCACGCAAACGACACGAATTAGTTTTTACCCAAGAGAAACTTACGCTGGCCACAGCACACTATGCTGCCGGCTTTGATGTGATCGCTGTATTTACGGCCGATGATTGTTCTGCCGCGGTGTTGGACAAACTCTACGTACAAGGTGTCCGATATATTGCGCTTCGTTCAGCGGGTTATGATCATATCGATTTATACCACGCGGCACAATTAGGAATACGCGTGGCGCATGTTCCTGAGTATTCACCCTATGCAATTGCTGAGCACGCAGTAGCTATACTGATGATGCTGAACCGGAAACTACTCGATGCACAGCTGCTGATGAAGCTCCAGGATTTCAGACTGGACACGCTCACGGGGTTCGATATCCATGGAAAGACAGTTGGTGTTATCGGCACCGGCAAGATCGGTATGGCATTCGCGCGTATTATGATTGGCTTTGGTGCTACTGTGTTGGCTTGCGACCCGGTTCAGCAGCAGGAAGCCATTGCTCTCGGAATTCAATACGTGTCACTCGAAGAATTGTTGCGCAGAAGCGATATAGTATCCCTGCATTGTCCGTTGAATGAATCGACCCGTTACCTCCTGTCGGCTAAACAATTTGAATGGATGAAGAACGACAGTATCCTTATCAATACATCCCGTGGCGCCATCATTCATACAAAAGATCTTATTAAAGCCCTCGAAGATAAAAGAATAGGAGGGGCCTGCCTGGATGTATATGAACGTGAGAAGGGCTTGTTCTTTGAAG
>CBIHOZ010000280.1:0-4685 GCA_966211525.1 uncultured Chitinophaga sp.
CTCTGTTGCCTTGATCGTTGCTTTGTTTATTATCTTTTTTGCTATAGCCTTTACGTGGCAATCGTATAATCCGGTACTTATACTCGCGGGAGAATCTTCTCCGGGTACATGGATGTCTGGAGTATTGTTGATCGCGTCAGCTACCCTCGCGTTGATTACCGGCATGCGCAGAGGATGGTATCCGTGGTATATAGTGGCCGTATTCTTTTATATACTCGCTGCCGATGAGCGATTCATGTTTCATGAACGGATGAAGGAAACGATCATTTTCTCAGTGGCTGCTGCCGAAACATCACGATGGCTCTACGAATTGCCGGTAATACTAGGTGCCTGTGCAGGTATAGTACTTATTGCATTAATATGGCGCCATCTGCAGCAAACCGGCCGTGTACTTGTGGTATTGGCTGGTATCACCGGAAGTATATCTGTCGGATTCGATATTTTGCAAGCCGGTGTTGTGTGGGAAGAAGCTTTTAAATTACTGGGCGAGCTTTTACTGGTATGTGCACTACTCAAAGAAGTTACTGCCGGTGACAAGTGACACCGACAGAATGAAAGTGTTTTTATCGACCGATGATCGTTTACCTGACAAGAATCTTTTGCGTAACACCCTGTCCATCGTAATGAACATGCATTATATATATACCTGGCGACAGACGCGAAGTATTGAAAACTATTTTACCAGACGTGCGCTCTGCGGGCAGTGCTACGGTTTGCCCGACAGCCGTTACAATTGAGACATCGCCTATCCGTGCATCGTCTTTCCATTCAACCACCCACGCAGAGGCGTCTGACTGATAGTATATATGTATACCCGAATCGTCATTAATGGCAGCGACTACGATTGATGACCAGGAGTTTGTACCGTCATAATCCGTCTGGCGTATCCGGTAATATGTATTGTTCCAATACGGGTTGGCGTCCACAAAGCTATAATTCAACTTTTGATTGCTGTTGCCCGAGCCCGGTACAACACCTATGGCTTCCCACGTCATGCCCGTTGATGATCGCTCGACCGTAAAATAATCATTGTTGATCTCCGTAGCCGTGCTCCATGTTACGGTTACATTGTTACGCTGCCCTATACTTGCTTTAATATTAGTAAACGTAACAGGTAGCGGTGCACACAACGTGCCGGCAGCTACTTCGGCAGCAAGGGTATAAAAAGATGAAGGCGAGTTTTGATTATTGTACGATGTTGTTATCCAGCCGGCAGAGCGTGCAACCGATGAGATCCTGAATTCATCGAACTGCGCATCTATATAGTGATCGGCAGCATACTGCGATCGTCCAAAATAGTTTGCAGTAGATGCCTCCATATCTTGTGGTGTACGTGTTACAGTGCCATTGGCCGTTGCAAGCACAGCACCGTTTTTATAGAGTGTCATGGTAGATGTAGCGTTGTTCAATACTACAGCCCAATGCATCCAGGCACCTGTGTTGGTAACATTGCCGCTTACCGGTCCTTGTTCGTTCGCTGCATTGTTGTTTGTTATCCGCGCGCGTGTTTCACTGGGAGAGCCCGTACCCGTTGAAGGACACAAAAAGAAATTTACCCCTGTACCCTGACCGAAATCAAATATACGCTCCCAGTTTGTATTACTTCGATCAAGGTTCACCCAACCCTCGAATGAAAAGCTGGTCATTCCGGAAAAGAAGCCATTAGACAAGCGAAGGTATTGTCCGGCGACATTACTCACAACGTTCGTGCTGTTGTTCAGGTCTCTGCCTGCTCCTATTTTCGCTGCGGCCAGGTTAGCCGTTGAGTTATTGGTAAGGTTGCTGGCATTGGAAGTATTATCCAGAACAGAATTATTAAAATGCCATACACCTTTATACCCGGTGTCCCATGTACCGGTAGATGATGTCGTGGATGTAACCGAACTGTTGCCATAGTACATCTGGATGATAGTGTTGGCAGATATACTTAGTACAGGCACACGCACCCAGGCTATATATAGTCCTGTGGCCGGATTGTAACTTTCAACCTGGTGATCCAGTCGTGTCATACAATCGCTGGAAGTAAAGATGATATCAAAGCCATTGCTGTTGGTCACATGTCCACCATTGGCCGTAGTACGCAGGTTTGTATCCGTTACCGAGATCAGCACGGGGAAATTACTATGATTGGCAGTGCCTGATACCTGTGAGCTTTGTATAGTAATCTGCCTGGCATACGAGTAGCCAAAGGGCTGTGCCACTATATCCACAAAACTCAGCACGAATAAGATCAGCAGTATAAAACGCATAGTATGTAGGTTATTTTTTGCAGGATCATCCGAGGGTATATCGGATGCGCAACGGGTATTTTATAATGGACTGCATAAACAACGCAGTCGCTTATTCGCAGACTGCAGCAGTCTCATCTTTCGTATCAACAGAATATTTAAAGTCAATGCAGTATATGCGGGGGATCGATCAACGAAGCATCGGGTATAAAACGTAAACTTTCGAACTGCACTATGAATTATAGCGGAACACATACAGTAGCAGGCTCAGGATATATATAACAAATATACACATTATTTCGGTGTGAAAGAACACCAACCCTGTAACACCATTCGGGTAAATGCAATCGCCTATCCACCCACCATGTTCGCCAAGGTATATATACTCAGTATAGAACTATTTATTGAAATATATACATAACGCTATTTTGGTTATATGATAGCAAATCAACAGCGGCAGTATCTCAATCTTTTTTACAAAAAAATAATTACAGCTTCATAGGTTTAACAGGGAGACTTCTTTCTCAACCAAGTTTCAACCGATCGTTACATCAGTAGCCTGTACGTGAAGAAGGTTGCTTCGCATGGACATCGGTAAAGTGCGTTTGATAAAAAACATAGTCTCATCGACCCACTTCCTCAAAAAACACATGAGAATTGAATGGGTGTAAATCTCTTCAATACGATCACGTGATTATCAACCAATCCTAAAATGCGCTTCCTCCAGAGTCAGGCATGATTTTTTACATCCGTATTTGTTTAATTTTCCTCGTCTGAAAATTAAAAATGACGTTCATTTCTTAAACAAAAATATGTTGGCGCTTTTATATTTAAGCCCAATGTAATGACGCATGAAGAATCTACCTGAAAAGAATTTCCGATCAGCTGTCAACAACGCGAACCATACTTTTAAACTGAGTGAAGACCGCTTTGAGAGACTTATTGCAGAAGTAGAAGATTACGCCATCATTCTGCTCGATATACGCGGCACTATATCTTCCTGGAACAAAGGTGCCGAACGCATTAAAGGATATAGCGCAGAAGAAATTATAGGGAAGAGTTTCAAAGTCTTTTATACACCTGAAGATAAAGAAGACAAACTGCCAGACAGACTTTTACAAACCGCAATACAAGAAGGCCGCGCAAATCATGAAGGCTGGCGGTTGCGCAAAAATGGTATGCGCTTCTGGGGAAGCATCACGCTCACGGCACTGCACAACGAACATGGCGAGGTTACGGGTATACTGAAAGTTACACGCGATCTTACCGAGCGCAAAAAAGCAGAAGACCGGTTAAGCAATTATGCCGAGCTACTCAGACTCAAGAATGAAGATCTGAAACTAAGCGAAGAGCGATATCATAAGATGGTATCGGAGGTAAATGATTACGCTATCATCCTGCTGGATAAAGACGGAAAAATTCTGGACTGGAATAAAGGTGCCGAACTTGTAAAAGGTTATCGCGCAGAAGAAATTATAGGCAAGAGCTTCAGACTTTTTTATACTGCGGAAGACAAGGCCGCGAATGTACCGGAGCGAATGTTAAAAACAGCTTTCGATAATGGCTGGGTTACGCACGAAGGATGGCGTATACGAAAAGACGGAACTCGCTTCTGGGCGGGCATTACCATGACCGCGCTGCTTGACGACAATAAACAGATCATCGGTTATTCGAAAGTTACCAAAGACTTAACAGAACGAAAGATTGCTGAAGATAAACTCAGCATGTATACCGAGGAGCTCAAGCAACGCAATGAAGCACTGCGGCAAAGTGAAGAGCGGTATCATAAGATGATTGAAGAAGTACAGGACTATGCTATACTTCTGCTGAGCAAAGAAGGCATTGTACAAAACTGGAATGCCGGTGCAGCGTTGCTGAAAGGCTATACCGCGGCAGAGATTACAGGCCGAAGCTTCAAAACATTTTATACTCCCGAAGATATTGCGATCGGACTTCCTGAAAAACTTTTGCTTGAAGCTGAAGTAAATGGAAAAGCCAACAGCGAAGGATGGCGTGTGCGTAAAGACGGTAGTAAATTCTGGGGCAGTGTAGTGATCACCGCGCTGCATAATGATAACGGTGAAGTAATCGGCTTCTCGAAAGTTACACGCGACCTCACGGAACGCAAACATGCCGAAGATGAAATGAAGGCTGCGGCAGTGGTACTGAAAGATCAGAATAAAGTACTGGAAAATCTCAACAGCGAACTTTCTGCCTTCGCCTATATTGTTAGTCACGATTTAAAAGAGCCGATACGCAAGATCCGCGTCTTTTCCGCGCGACAACGTGAAGAAGGTAAATCAATGGATCAGATACTGGAGTATTCGCACAAGATTGAAAACAGTGCTGCGAAGATGCAGAAGATGATGGAAGATGTACTTGCCTACTCGGAACTATCAGCCGGCATCACCTTTGAACCGGTAAACCTGAACGAGACTATAAGTGTTGTTAAAAATG
>CBIHOZ010000281.1:0-4503 GCA_966211525.1 uncultured Chitinophaga sp.
GATCTCGCGTATCCACAAGGCCGTTGTGTTGCCGGGATTTCTCACTTTACCTTCGGCAAGATGTGTGGTGAAGAGGAAAAGCTTCTCGCTGATCTGTATATCCAGATCAATAAGCGCTGCCGTATCGAGTGGCTTCTTGCTATAGAGTTCGTCAAGTTTGGCAGTCAGATCAACAATGGTATAATCTTCAGGCACCAGACCATAGCCTTCTGCATCGTCCATCAACTCGGCAAATTTCTGATAGAATGGATTGGGTGCATATTCACCCAGCCACTTGGTGTGATAGTCGTTGAGCGCATAGAAGCGATGTACCTTGTCGTGAACCTTCTGATTGTAGTATACATCCTGCTTCCATACTTTGGTGAGGCGTGTATCCAGCGGATGCGCAAGCGTATCGATCGCGAGACTGCGTCCGGCCCGTACAGGCTGTGAGTGAAGAGAGTCGGCTGTAACGGCTACTTTCTCGGTGCTTTCCTGCCTGGCTGCCGTATCAGTTGGTGTAATGTTTTTACTGCATGAAAAGAATATGGCTGCACAAAGTACACCGATCGCGTAGCGGCCCGACTTTTCAAAAATGTGGTTCTTCATATTGGTTCTCACCTTTCCTGAATTGAAAAAATAATTCCAACGGGTTGGGTCGTCCTTACGCACCGTTAACTCTTGAACTTGTGGAGTAACAGCACATTGAGATCTACAGAAAAGGCTCATAACTTGTCTACAGGTTTATTCCTGTATACTCCATATTGCAACCTTTAGGCCAACTATTTTCCAAATAAATGAAAGGATTTAAGCGTATGTATGATTTATACTGTTATGAGAAAGTAATTTGCCGGAAGCCTATACTTTGGCGCAATACTATATCTGTTTTCATTCGTAGCAAAATAAAAATCTGAATTAGCCGGATGAAAATTTTTTCCAGGGTATGCTGACAAAAAAACAGCCTGTGCATTTTTATACCCAAGCTGACATATATAGCTATATCATTCCTTCGGGAACCTGACAAAAAATATTGACTCGCTGCCGTCTTTACTCTCAAACCAGATCTCTCCGTTCATCAGTTCAACAAGACTTTTTACAATTGGCAGCCCGAGTCCCATCGACTTCTCTCCTTTCAGTCCCGGTCTGCGTACCGCTTCGTTTCGCTGAAATATGAACGGGTGGAATTCCGGTGGTATACCGATGCCGTTGTCTTTTACACTCACAATAAAGTCTTCTTCCCCTTCTTCCAGCGTTATTTCGATCTGACCGCCTTCAGGCGTAAACTTGATGGCATTGGAGATCAGGTTGTGAATGATCTGGAAAAACTTGACACTATCGGCATTGATATACAGGTTATCCAGCTTGGTGATCAACGCAAAGTTCTTGTCGTGGTTGGTCTCTACCAGCTTGGTAAGCGTTGCACGTACGCGCTCTACAATATCGAAGCGACTTTTCTTGATAAAGATGCGTTCGGACTCCTGGTGTTCTTCGCGCAAAAAGTTGCTCACAATATCAATGCACTCACGTGTTATACTGCGGATCAGGTGCAACTGCGTGTTGATATCGCTGTTAGGCTCGCTCTTATACGATTCTTCAATCCGGTTTAATATACTTTGCGAAAGATTTAGCGGTCCGTACAGGTTATGCGTAATCATATCCAGCAGGGTATCTTTCTTGGCACCGTAGTTAATGATATAGTTCTCATGTTCCTTGATGCGGCTTACGTCTTTCACAAAACCGATAACCGTAGTGTTGTTGTCCAGCACATAGGCATCGCATGAGACATGCTTCAGCAATCCACTGGAAATTTTTATTGTGAACTCTGTGCTGGTTATACAGCCGAAATGGATAAGATCGGAGAAGCGCGAGCGGAGGTAGTGCTGATCTTCAGAAATGATCAGGTCCAGCAGCAGCCTCGACTGTGCGTAAATATCTTCATGACTTACATAGAAAATCTCAGCGAAGGCAGGATTGATATAGTGGAACCTGCGTTCATCCACTTTGTAAATAAAAACACCATCGTTGGATAATTCTCCAATGCGTTTGATCTCGGTGTATGCGGGGGCCTCTGGCATAGTATACATGTTACGACAACACGGCAAGGTATATAATTATACTTTCAAAAAGCCGCGGGCTGACGCATAAGCAATAAGTTCGGCTGTGTTTTTCACTTTTGCCTTCTGAACCATGTTTTTACGATGAGACTCCACGGTTTTTTCGGTAATGAATAAATTCTCGGCTATTTTTCTGGAAGAGTACCCTTTCGCCATCAACTCCAGCACTTCTCGTTCGCGTTTGGAAAAGAACTCGTCTTCGCCCCGCAGCGTATCTTCA
Source organism: uncultured Chitinophaga sp. (assembly GCA_966211525.1). Taxonomy (GTDB): domain Bacteria; phylum Bacteroidota; class Bacteroidia; order Cytophagales; family Cyclobacteriaceae; genus Ohtaekwangia. Next base: position 2,314 of record CBIHOZ010000281.1, read on the forward strand.
ATTCCCGCCAAAAATTTATTAATGTTTTTTAGCTTTCGCGAGGTCTCGGCACAAATATATTTTTTGCCGCCATGCACTACTTTTATAGCCTGGATAAGTTCCTCGTATCCGGCCTTCTTGGATACAAAACCCATGGCACCGGCTTTCATGATCTTGGCAACACGATCGGCATCATCGTAAACCGAGTGGGCGATGATCTTTATTTTTGGATATTTCTTTTTGACGATTTCACATACTTCGAAACCGTCAATGGTACGAACGTCCTGCATTCCGTCCAGGTAAATATCGAGTAAGAGTATATCAATGCGCATTTTGTCGGCAACGCTCAACAACTCCTCTCCCTGCCTTGCTTCGCCTACAACTTCAATGGCTTCATCATTACCTAATAAAAACCGGATGCCATCACGTATAATCTTGTAATCTTCGAGATGAAAAACTTTGATCTTTTCGGGCATTTTAAAGCGATTAAATCCTTAAAGGTAAATTGCTTTAATGTTAATCTTCCAAAAAGCGGCCAAATCCGACTAAAAATCAGGGAAATCCCTGATAGAATGTTACAGTGTAACACTCTAATATTGAGCTGTTGTTTGGAATACATCAGCAACAGGTATAGCAGCAGCATGGTACCTGAGAAAAAATGATGCCCGCTTTACCTTAACTTATACTTTCCCCCGATGAGCGAAAACCAGTTGATAAAGAAAATTTTTTACGCTGATGATGACCCGGATGATATACTTTTATTCAAAGATGTATTTCAGGAGTTAGCACTTCCCATTGATATTACCATTGCAGAAAACGGAATTATACTGCTGGAAAAACTCCGCGCAGTCGACCGATTTCCCGATGCTATCTTTATGGATCTGAACATGCCGTTGAAGAATGGCTTTCAGTGTCTCAAAGAAATAAAGGAGCACCCGGAGTTTAAATCTATACCCGTGGTTATTCTGTCTACGTCTTCCACCCTCGACAATATCGAGAAGTCGTACAAGCTGGGAGCGTTTCAATATATACAGAAGCCAACCCAGTATGCGCACCTGAAAGTTTCCATCGAGAATTGCCTCGCAAAACTCTCGGTGTAAATTCTGAACGGCTATATATTGAAGTCATTTACTTATGCGCGGTAACTGGCCGGGGCTTGTCCTGTCCAACGTTTAAAGGCTCGGGTAAATGCACTCAGCTCGTTATAGCCAAGCATAGCGGATATTTCCTTGAGCTGATAATTACCGGAACGTATATAGTGTACGGCCAGCGATTTTCTCACACTGTCAGACAATTGCTGGTACGTTACACCTTCTTCGCGAAGCTTGCGTTGCAGGCTGCGGGCACTGATATTAAAATTCGCGGCTACCTCCTCCTGGCTAAGTATACCCAGATAAGCATGCTGCAGCAGATAGGTATAGATCTTTGATTGCAGTGTTTGTGCGTTGCCTGCTTCCTTGCCTATCGTATTTACTTTATCAAGCAGCACTTTCTGCAATTCATAATTAGCGGTGAGAATAGGTTCGTTCCAGTATGCATTGTCAAACTCCAGCGTATGCTGTGCCTTGCGCACGGGCACACAACGGAATATACGCTCGTACTCCTCTATATGTGCCGTCTGAAAAGTGAGTCGTACCGAGATGGGTTTTACTTTCTCCAGTAACAAGCCATCGAGTTCGTGGATCGTGAACACCATGAGCAAGTCAAGCATCTGCCGGAACGTAACGGTATCGCTTTGCTGCTTGCCGAATGCAGTGGGTATAAAATGCACGGTAAATGTTTTTTTGGATTGTATCACATCCATCGTAACAAGATCGGTAACCATGGGCGTCATCGCAGCAGCGTGCGCCAACGCTTCCCCTACTGTACCGCTCATCTTGATGATCTCTCCTACTACACCCAGCGCACTCAACTGCAATGATTCACCAAAGTGCAGGCCGAACAACGGGTCATCACACAAATGAATCGCATTCATCCAGAGGTCTTCCTGCTGTTTACGCGTAATGGCAACCGGTTCGTTCCTTTTCAGTACTGCCAGATCAAGATTACAAAGCTTGCAGAGTTGCTGAGCAGATATACCACGCTGCACGGCATAGGCGAGCAAGCTTAGCACCAATCGTTTCTGTTGTTCATCCATACTGCAAATATACTGGTTCAGGAAAGCTGTTTACCCTATAGCCACCCCGTTGGCGCAAGATGGTAATGGGTTGT
>CBIHOZ010000282.1:0-4341 GCA_966211525.1 uncultured Chitinophaga sp.
TTACTTCTTACTTCTTACTTCTTACTTCTTACTTCTTACTTCTTACTTCTTACTCCCCAAAACTTCCGGACTCCTTACTTCCGGACTTTTCCGACTTCGAACTGATCTGGTCAAAATAAACAAAACTGAAACTGTTTTTTTTACGTAATAACTTCAAGATTTGAGTCACAGTTCACACACTTTTAACCCTACGTACTTGAAAAAAGAACTACTATTTGCGTACATCGCCTTGGCTGCAATCTGCATCATCTGGGGAACCACCTATTTGGTGATGCGAATGGCTGTTGTTGAATTTCCTCCGTTCTTGTTTGTTTCGGTTCGTCAGATCATTGCCGGACTGATCCTCGCAGGCTTCATGCTTACTATTGGTAAGGTAAAATTACCGGCAGGCAACGCATACCTTATACGCCAGGCAATTGCTGGGTTCTTCATGATTACCCTGGGCAACGGGTTAGTAGCGTGGGCTGAAGTACATATACCCAGCGGTGTAGCAGCAGTAATCTGTTCGCTGATGCCTGTCACCGTTATTTTGATTAATCTCTCTATAAATAAAGACGAACGTCCTACCGTGCCCATTATGCTAGGTGTAGCCATCGGTATGATCGGGATCGTCCTCATCTTCAGTGAACACATCAGTGAATTTACGCGCATTGAATATATACTCGGTATCATCGTAACCTTCGTAGCGGTATTGAGCTGGGCGAGTGCCAGTATATGGATGAAGAAACATAACACTGAAAATTCCAATCCATTTCTAAACGCTGGGCTTCAGATGTTTTTTGGAGGGGTGTGGATGATTCCGCTCTCGCTGATCTTTGATGATCTGAGTGATGTACGATGGACCGCCTCGATTATATACCCGCTGATATATCTGATTGTTTTAGGATCGATCGTGGCGTATGCATGTTACTCCTATGCGCTTCGAAAATTACCCATGACGATTGTATCGCTCTATGCATACGTTAATCCGCTGGTAGCCGTAGTGTTGGGCTGGGTTGTTCTCGATGAGAAACTCAATATGAAAATCTGGGTAGCGATTCTGTTAACAGTCGCTGGTATATATATTGTCAACCGGGGCTATCAGTTGCGCGATGCATGGAAAGCTCAATTTAGTCGGTAAGCTATGGAATCAATATTATTTCAAACGACTGACTGGGCAACGGTACCCGTCACAGAGCACCGTGGCGAACAAGGTATAGCATGGTGGCAAACCAAACAGTATGATGGTCTGCGTATCCGGCTCGTGGAGTATTCTGCAGGATATAGGGCTGATCACTGGTGTAAGGCCGGCCATATAGTATACTGCATCGAAGGAGAAATGATAGCCGAGCTGGCCGATGGAAGAGTGTTTATACTCTCCAAAGGAATGACGTACCAGGTATCTGATAATGTAAGCATGCACCGCTCGTATTCCGAGAAGGGAGTAAAGCTGTTGATTATTGATGGCGACTTCCTGAAATTAAAAAACAACACGAACCCGATCTTTAACCCCTGGAAAATATAGCTCATAATGAATATACAACTTGCAGCAACAAAGGAAGATGTACTGAAATGCTGGGATGTGATTAATGTACTGCGGCCACATCTTCAACAGGAAGCATTCGCGGATAACGTATTGGAGATGTTGCAGGAAGGTTACAAACTTGCGTTCATCGAGAAAGATGGGAAAGGCGCTGCAGCCATTGGCTATCGCTACCAGAATTTCTTATATAACGGCAAACATATATACATTGACGATCTGGTAACATTACCGGCCTATCGCAAGCAGGGACTTGCCGCTGCGTTGCTGGATTTTGTAGATGCTGAAGCGCGTGCGAAAGGATATAAATGTGTAACGCTGGATTCCGGTCATCACCGAAACGATGCCCACAGACTATATCTGAATAAAGGATTTGTAATAAGCAGTCACCATTTCTTAAAGAATTTATAGTAGTATGATACAGGTGAGCACTACCATATCGGTTCGTGAGTATGAGCCCCGACATCAGCCGTGGTTTGAGAAGTTTAACCGCGCATGGATTGAACGTTACTTCTGGATGGAGCCTGTTGATTTTGAAGTATTGCAACATCCGGATAAACACATTCTTGCACATGGTGGCGCGATACTCATGGCGTATGCCGGTGAAGATATAGCCGGCACGGTTGCGTTGAAATACGTTTCGCCCGGTATATATGAATTTACCAAGATGGCGGTGGATGAAAAATTTCAGGGACTGAAGATCGGCCGCTTGCTGGCAGAGACTGCTATCGTAAAGGCAAAATCAATGGGAGCACATAAGATTATTCTCTATTCTCATACAAGTCTTGCCACTGCGATTGGACTATATAGAAAGTTAGGCTTCGTGGAGGTTCCGGTCGATGGACCTTATAAACGAAGTGATATTAAAATGGAGTTGTTGGTAGCATGAGTAATATACAATTAAGAAGAGCAACGCTGAACGACAGAAATGCCTTGCGTGTGCTGGGTATAAAGACTTTTAAAGACACGTTTGAAGAGCACAATACTGCTGAAGATATGGAGCAGTATATAGCCGCTGCTTTTTCGGATGAGCAGATTGAAAAAGAACTACAGGAAGAAAAAACTATCTTCTTTCTGGCAGAAGAAGGTGGCCGTGTTGCCGGCTATGCCAAGGTACGCGAGGGGGAAAAGCAGGAAGCGCTTGGCAGCAAGCGGGCGCTGGAGCTTCATCGCATCTATGTAGATAAAGATTATCTCGGCAAACGCATCGGGAATTTATTACTCGAGGCATGTCTTGAATACGCAAAGCAGGCTGGGTACCAAACGGTGTGGCTTGGTGTGTGGGAGTACAACCCCCGGGCTATTGCTTTTTATACAAAGCATGGTTTTGAAAAATTCAGTGAGCATGTTTTTCTGTTGGGCGCAGATGCGCAAACTGATTGGTTACTAAAGAAAGATATAGTATAGATTAATGATTCGATTTCGCGAGGCAACGCTGCAGGATCTGCCGGTGATTGTAGCAATCTACAACACAACGATCGCAGGCAGGATGGTAACAGCCGACACAGAGCCTATAACAGTAGAGAGCAGGTTGAAATGGTTTGAAGATCATTCACCAGCTACACGACCGTTGTGGATGGTAGAAGATGAACATGGTGAAACGACAGGATGGGTAAGTATACGTTCGTTCTACGGTCGCCCTGCCTATAAGGCAACAACGGAGATTGCTATATACCTGAAGCCGGAATGCCAGGGAAAAGGACTCGGTAAAATCGTTTTGCGAGAAGCCATAAACCGATGCCAGACATTGGGAATTAAAACATTGCTCGGTTTCATCTTTGCGCACAACGAACCCAGTCTTAAATTATTTAAACAGCTTGGCTTCGAACAATGGGCAATGTTACCGGATGTAGCAGAGCTGGATGGTATACAACGAAGCTTGGTGATACTGGGGAAACGAATAGCCGATTGATCATGAAGAAACTTGCCTGGTTCGAAAGACAATTCACGTTTGGTTTACCAATGGGTATGCTTCCGTTTTATGTGGAGCGACTTAGCGGTACAGCAATTCGTATTGCCGAAAAGGTAAAGGGCTTTTCTGAAGATATACTTTCTGAGAAAGTAAATGGCAAGTGGAGTGTAAAACAAAATATAGGACACCTGGCAGAAGTGGACGAAATAGCGCTGCAACGAATTGATCAGATGTTAAAAGGTATACCCGTAATGTTACCGGCTGTGTTTGAACCGAAAGACTATAATCCGCTGCCGGTGCGCGAGGTGTTGCAGTATTTTGAAGAGACGAGAAGAAAGAACGTGGCGAAGTATAGAAGTCTTCGGGATGAAGATCTGGTAAAGTCATCGCTTCACCCGCGACTGCAGGTACAAATGACTCCAGTAGATCTGGCGTTCTTTGATGCCGAACATGACGATCATCACCTCGTGATGATGCATGAAATTCTTGAAGCCAGAAAGCGCTGAAGGATCGGAAGTATATATAACCGGAATTTTTGTCACTCAATCCATATACCCATGCCCAAGAAAATTACCATTGTTGCGTTCGATAAGTTTACAGATGTAGATGTATACCTCGCATGGGATCTTTTCAATCGCGTTAAGTTGATTGATGATTCCTGGCTTGTGAAAATTGTCGGTACCGAAAAGGTACACACTTCGGTTACCGGACTTCCGCTGCACATACATGGAACTATTGAAGAATGTGCAACAGCAGATGTTGTATTCTTTTCCAGCGGACCAGGTACACGAAAGTTAATGCGCGACAACGCGTATTTGAGTCGTTTCAACCTGGATCCGAAAAAGCAATTGATCTTCTCCATGTGTTCCGGTTCGTTGATCCTCGCAGGTTTAGGTTTACTCAATGATAT
>CBIHOZ010000283.1:0-4304 GCA_966211525.1 uncultured Chitinophaga sp.
CCAAAGAGGTAACGCGCGTGCAACCTCCCGGAGATTTCCTGGTGACGAACGCTGAAGATAAAAATGATATACGTGCGTTTGATGAATCCGATATACTCGCAGTCGATTCAAACTTCTTTAATGTATTTACTTTTCCATTGGTTAAAGGCGATATAAAAACTGCCTTGCAAAAGCCACACTCCGCTATACTTACAGAATCGACAGCAAAGAAATACTTTGGGTCAAAAGAAGCTATAGGGAAATTGCTGCAGTTTGGGGAAGACAGTGTCGCGGAAGCCTACGAAGTTACAGCCATTGTTAAAGATATACCCGATAACTCTTATATAGAATTTGATATACTGGTGTCGATGAGCAGTTTTCCACGGATCATGGAGTCGAACGACCTCTGGCTCTGGACAACTTTCGAAACGTTTGTGTTATTGGACAAGCAAGCTTCTTTACCAGCATTCGAAGCGAAATTGCAAACACTGCCGCGCAAGTATGCAGAAGGAACGTTGCAGCGCATCATGAACCAGTCATTTGATGACTATATTAAAACCGGGAAGAAGTGGGACCTGTTTGTTCAGCCCCTGACTTCGATCCGTCTGCATTCTACCAATGTATATAACCGCCTTAATAACGTAGGCAATGCTACCACGGTATATATACTGATAGGAGTTGAGGTGCTGATCATCTTACTCTCGTGTATCAATTTCATGAATCTTTCTACAGCACAGTATACACGCAGAATAAAAGAATCCAGTCTGCGCAAGATCATGGGCTCTGATAAAATTCAGCTGGCATTGCATTTCTTTTCAGAAGCATTTATGTTCTGCTGTCTCGCCGCATTGATCGGATTAGGGTTGGTGCAGTTACTGCTACCGTTCTTCAATGTGCTTACTGAAAGTCACCTCTCGTTAAACCTGCTGCAGCATCCGGATATAGTATGGATATTGTTGGGATTGATTATCGTGATGAGTTTATTGTCCGGTAGTTACCCTGCTATATTTCTCAGCAAGTTCTCACCGGTGGAAGCCATGAAAGGCAAATTACGCACCGGCAAACAAGGCAAGGCGTTGCGTAACGGACTGGTAACATTTCAGTTTGTGATCTCGATGGTGCTGATTGTTTGTACGATCGTAGTGTTTCAGCAACTGCGGTTTTTAGGACAGAAAGATATAGGTTTCGATCGTGAGAACCTGATGGTTGTTAACCGCGTGGAGTGGATTAATGATCCTGAGAATTTTGTTCACACCCTAGAAAATATACCCGGTGTTGAAAAAGCATCGTGGTGTAGCGGAGTGCCACCGTATCTGGCCGATGGCGATCAGTTCAGCGCTGAAGATTCAGGCGGAAAAATCACACCGTTAAACTATATAAAAGCAGACGAGCAGTATGCTGCTACATTAAGCATCAACCTGAAAGTAGGACGCAACTTTTCCAAAGATATACCCGGTGATAAAGATCGTATCATTCTTAACGAGACAGCTGTACGAGCATTGGGCTGGGAAGTAAACGAAAGTGTGCTCGGTAAAAAAGTAGATTACCCTGGTCGCGGTCGGTACGAAGTGATTGGTGTGGTGCGCGATTTTCATTACTGGTCAATCAATCAGCCTATACAACCCATGGCAATCTTCCATATCAAGGGTGATATATTTACCATTGGGAAAAAGTATGCAGTATTGCGTGTTACCCCAGGCAGTAAAGAATCGTTGAGCAAATTGATTGCATCGGTGCAAAAGAACTGGCAACAACACGCAGGCAACCATCCCTTCCAATATGATTTCGTTGATGATTCTTTCGAGCGCAATTTCCGTTCGCAGGAAAAATTCGGACAGGCACTTACTGTCTTCTCAGCACTTGCCATTATGATCGCATGCTTCGGTTTGCTCGGTATGATTATATATACTTTGGAACAACGTACCAAAGAGATCGGCATTCGTAAAGTAGTAGGTGCCTCAGTATGGAATATATGGATGCTTGTAGTGAAAGACTATACATTGCTGATTATAATTGCCATCGCAGTCAGTACACCATTGTGTATCTGGGGACTAAACAGCTGGCTTGAAGCGTTTCATTATCGCGTACCAATTTCTCCGTGGGCATTTATTATAGCCGGGGGAAGTATATTGGCTACAGCATGGACTATAACCAGTTATCACGTTATTAAAGCAGCCCTCACCAACCCCGTAACAGTTTTAAAAGACGAATAGCATTTCAAGACATTCAGGTATATTATAGGCCAACACGGTTTTGCGTGTTGGCCTTTTTATCTGCGTTCATCTGTGAAATCTGCGGGCAAAAAAACGCGGGATTTAAGATCGCCAGGCTGCGAAAATCAAAAGTCTTACGAACGCCTGTAAGCGGTAGCTAACATTCGTTTTTAGCGAAATTTTCAAATATTTTTCTCATTTCACTTGAATCGTAATTGATTATTTGTGACAATTGTACTCGCACAGAATTTTATGATGAACAATCACCAAATCACCGAACGCTTGTTAAACTCTACGGAGTTGAACAGACTTTCTGTGCTTGTAAATATTGTCAACATTCTACTTGTCAAACCCGCGGGGGCGATAGTGGTATAATTTTTAAATAAAAAAATCACAAGCCGCCCCGATAGCCTCGGGGCGGTTTTGTTTTATATAAAAAACTACAAACTAACAGTTGTAAATATGTACTACACGAAAGACACGATCTTATTCCTGAATGGCAAGTTCATAAAAGCTGTTGATGCACATACTGATTTGTACAGTCAATCGCTTCACTATGGATTTGGTGCATTCGAAGGGATCCGTGCCTATCAAACCATGAATGGTGTGAAGATCTTTAAAGCGTACGAGCACTTTGAACGTCTGAAGAAAAGTTGTGCGTTAGTTGGAATACCATTCCACTACGAAACCGAAGAGCTCATCCAGATAGCCTATCAGTTACTGGAGAAGAACGATATGAGTGATGCCTACATCAGACCATTGGTATACTGCGGACCAAACATGCAGCTTACCCATACCGATGAAGTATACCTGATGATGTGCACCTGGGAGTGGGATAAATACCACGGAGAGAAACAACTGAAGATGTGTGTTTCATCGTACCAGCGCCCCAACCCGAATTCACTCAAGATGGAAGCAAAAGTTACCGGTCATTATGTAAACTCAATCCTGGCAACAAGCGAAGCAAAAGTTAGAGGTTATGATGAAGCACTGATGCTCGATATGAATGGCTTTGTTGCTGAAGCACCCGGAGCAAATTTTTTTATGGAGAAAGACGGAGTGTTATATACTCCTTCACTCGGACATATACTTCCCGGTATAACACGTCAGACGGTAATTAACATTTGCCGTGAGTTAGATATACCGGTGAAAGAAAAACAAATCAAAGTAGAAGAACTCGAAACCGCAGACAGCGCATTTCTGTGTGGCACCGCTGCTGAGATAGCAGGCATTGAATCGATCGATGCCAAGCCATTCAAAAAAGAATGGTACGACAGTCTGGGCGCTACGGTACAAGAGGCCTATAAATGCCAGGTGCTCGAGAAATCATTTAGTTACGTTATCATCTAAACAACCAGATGTCCGTGGATGAGGAGTATCCTTCGGGATACTTCCATCATCTGCGAGATATATAGAACTTAACCATGCAGACATCCCGGTTTGTAGCGGGATACGACTCAGAAGGGAAGAAAAATTTTTTTAACTAATCATTAACCAAAAAACGTGAGTAAAGAACTTAACAAGTACAGCAAGACCTTAACGCAAGATCCAACCTTGCCTGCTGCCCAAGCTATGCTATACGGAATCGGCCTTACCGATGAAGACATGCAAAAAGCACAGGTCGGTATAGTCAGTACAGGGTATGATGGCAACACCTGCAACATGCACCTGAACAAACTGGCACAGGATGTAAAAACAGCTGTATGGAATAACGAACTCGTTGGCTTGATCTTCAACACCATTGGCGTAAGCGATGGTATGAGTAATGGTACAGAAGGAATGCGTTACTCACTGGTAAGTCGCGAGATCATTGCTGACTCTATCGAAGCTGTATGCGGTGCTCAATACTATGACGGATTGATCGCTGTAGTAGGCTGCGATAAAAATATGCCCGGAGCTTTGATCGCGATGGGAAGATTGAATCGTCCTTCGATCATGGTATATGGCGGAACGATAGCCGGTGGCGATTGGAAAGGACAAGAGCTCAACATCATCTCTGCTTTCGAAGCATTAGGACAAAAGATGGCCGGTAAACTTTCACCGGAAGATTTCAAAGGTATCGTTAAGAATTCGTGTCCGGGTGCAGGCGCGTGTGGCGGTATGTATACTGCT
>CBIHOZ010000284.1:0-4234 GCA_966211525.1 uncultured Chitinophaga sp.
GTGCTCATGAAATTTACCGATGACAACAAAGTAAATATCAGAACCGATCTCGGCTCCAATGACGGTGAGTTCTACAATCAAACCATCACATACCGTATCGATAACTCTTTAGGACTGGAGTTGATCATACAGAATTACTCGTTCTTCAGTTTTCTGTTTGAACAGGACCAGGCTACGTTTGGCGCTGAGTTTGAATTTAACTATGTAAACAAAACGCCCGATGGCGCCCTGGTGTTCAGCAGTAAATCAGATCTCTCGGCACCTACTACTATTTTATTCGAAGCAGCACAGGCATCGGATGTAAATTTACTGGGCACCGAATTGTCGAGTAACCTGAACGACATGAGTGACGACCTCGATATATTCAGCTCTTCCTTTAAACTTACTTTTGATACGCGTGACCTGATTTTGTTCCTCGCACTGGATGAAGCGAAACGCACGGTCGATATCGGATCAGCCGCGAAGAAATCAAATACGGCAACGGTTCAGGCAATCGACTTTACGACAGGCTATACCGTTAGAGGCGACTCGCTCGTTTTTGATACACGTTTAGCCGGGACGTTTGCTGGCGTAAGTATATCCCTGAAAAGTATTTTACTGAATTCATTTGAAGATGCCTCCATTGACATCTGTACGGACCCGATTGAGACACACACCTATACCGGTGTTACCAATGCAAACCTGCCCGTAGTATTGGAGACAACCCTTCAGAATGCAACGGGTAAACTCTTCGCTGCAAATTCCAATTTCTATTATAGTCCGCTGAATTTCATTATTGATAACGGCTCTTCCGCTGCGAGCGCCATCGAGCAGGATCTTCCGGGCGCCGTTGAAATGGATTTATTTTACAACGCACAACTGAACGATGGAACAAGGCTATACGGCATAGGCTTCACCATCATCAACAGCGACAACACGCAAACCTTCGTCTATCGTAAATTCAATCCTGTCCTCAACGACAATAATATAGTCTTCAATTTCGAGCCGGGTATTTTCACCCTTGGCAATCCCGTAACGGAAGTTGAGATGGAGAACATAAATATATACCTCGATAAACTGACGGAAGGCGATAACACGTATGTATTCGAATTATTTACAGACCGGTATGAGTTCAACAACCCTTGCACCGGCTGGAGCTTTGTGTTTGTGAATGCGAATTAAAAAATTACTAAAACTATACACACTATGAAAAACAAGCTACTCTTAACTTTATCCCTGGGCACGATGGTCGTGTTGGGCGTGGGGCTGTCATCGTGCAAGGATGATGATGAGCCGTTTGTAAAACCAAAGCTTTCTTTTGAAAAGGCTTCCTATACCGTCAACGAAGCTGATGGTTCGATTGAAGTGAAAGTTATATTGGACAAAGCCTATACTGAAGATATAACCGTTGAGTTTGAGTTAGACGGAACTGCCCAGGATGAAGAGACTGCAACCACATCTACTCCGGCACCTGATTACAGAATTGTTGGAGAGCATGATGAAGTTGAAATCAAAGCCGGTGAGACCGAAGGAATCATTAAGATTGAAGTTGGCTCCGATACCCGGTTGGAAGATAGCAACCCGAATACAGATCCATTCGATCCTGAAACGATCGAAATCAAAATTACCGATGTTGATAACGAGAACATCGAGATAACACGCGATGATGAAACCGAGGTGCTCCTGGAACAAGAAGATGGTATTCTTATTCTTTTAACATGGCTTGCACCAGACAACACAGATCCGAACAACGTGAAGCAGGCAGATATGGATCTACTTGTGAGAGCCGGAAGCAACACGAGCAACTGGGAAGGTTTTCTTACCGGTTCTACGCAGAGTAGTGTTCAGGGACCTGAGGTTGTATTTATACCTTCGACCAGCGAGTACGCAGCCTATGGTCTGAGCTATGTATACTGGGATGGTACCTATGATCCACTGGAATTCGGAGTGGCCTTTATCGATTTTGTCGATGGCGCATTTGAAGCTGAAGCGGGTTTCGAAACTTTTGAAACGAGCTACACAGCCGCGAATAAAAACAAATGGACAGATGAGACAATCGGAACTACACAGGTAGTTCAGACGATGGAAAAGGCAGGCACCAACTTTGGCTCGCCTTCTGACATTTCAGTTCCGACTACCGGAAGCAGAGTGGGATCATCTGAAAAACTTCCTTCGCTTACCTTGATCAAACGCGAGCAGCCGTACGATCTTAATGCTGCGCTGAAAAGAATCAAGACGTTTCAATAGCAAAATATAGCATCATAAAACAAAGGGTGGCAATCGTCACCCTTTTGTTTTATATATACTTCTTCCGTCAAATCACGGTATACTTTAATTCCTGTTGACATTAACCTGAATCGCTCTACTCTATCCGCAACGCATCTACCGGATTGGACAATGCAGCTTTGAGGGATTGGCCGCTTACTACCAGCAGTGCAATCAGAAACACGAGTATACCAGGCACAGCAAACATCCACCAATGGAGATCGATGTGATATGCAAATGTAGTGAGCCACTGTCCCACAAAGTAATAGGTCAACGGTATGGCTACCAGCAGCGCGATCGCGATGAGCCACACAAATTCGCGTACGATCAGCAAGAGCACACTGGAGACACTGGCCCCAAGTACTTTGCGAATACCAATCTCTTTCGTTCGTCTGGTTACGCTTTGAGATGCTAGTCCTAAGACACCCAGTAATACAATAAATAACATCAGTACCGTAGCAACACCAGCGGCTTTCTTCATTTGTATTTCGGCCTTATATAGTCTCTCGAGGTTCTGATCCATAAAGGCGTACTCAAACGGGTCGTTGGGAAAAACTTCTTTCCACCGTTGCTCCAGTGTTTCTATAGACTGCGCTATATTTCCAGGCTGCAACCGGAAAGAAAAGTAACGGAAAGCCGGGAATAAAGTATTGCGTGTGTTCATAAACACCAGCGGCTTTACCTGCTGGTGCAGCGAGAAGAAATTAAAATCCTTTACAACGCCTGCAACCCGAAATGCGATGGGTACACCTTTCATCTGGATCTTATCACCAACCTGTACCTGAAGTGCTTTCTGTGCCGATTCATTGATCACCATATCATCCGGTTGTTGTACTTGTCCTTTCGGCTGAAAGAATGTACCGGCCAGCATGTTAAACTGATAGGTATCGCGATAGTCTTCATCTGCCATTAATATAGGCATACCTACTCCTTCCTCCGTTTGCTTTCCCTGCCGGTATAGTTCCGCTACAACACCAAAGTTACCATTGGGTATATCCCACGAGAGACTTACCGATTGCACCGATGGTATTTGCTGAAACTGTACCTTCGCTGCATCCATCCGGTTAAAACCTTCGGGTGTCCAATCGCGTGGCACAGATGAGACTGTTACTACGGTTGACTTGTCATAGCCCAGATCTTTTTCAAGAAAGTATGATACCTGTTGTGTAATAATGATGGCTGCTGTAAATACACCGATAGCCAGCAGAAACTGTATACTGATCAGCGAACGCGATAACGCTATATTTCCTTTGCCCGCTTTCAATTTACCTTTAAGCGATTCCAGTGTTTTATACGATGCGAGAAAAAATGCAGGATATATACCTGCCGCTATACCGGTAGCGAGCATAACCGCGCCTATTAACAACCAATAGGACAGCGGGAATTCAATTATAGATGCCAATGGAGTACCTACTATATTGCCGGCATAGCTACGCAGCAGCTCATACAATCCTAATGACAACACCGTGGCAGTAAACGTCATCACCAGCGACTCGCAGAGGAATTGTGTTGTTACCTGTTCGCGTATACCGCCTACAGCTTTTCGTACACCGATCTCTTTCAACCGCACATTGGAATTACCAATCGTGATATTTATAAAATTGATAACGGCCAGCAGTAAAATAAAAATCCCTATTACTGACAATGTCATTACCAGTTTCTTTACCAAACCGTTATTGGACACCAGGTGATATTCACTCAATCCATCGATAGCCATTTTCAAATTACTCTGTGTGTTATCAGGAGCTTTGGTTTTCAACAGTGTAGTAAACGCTTTTATGATCGCATCTTCAGAGGCCGCTGGCGTTTTACGGATGTAGCTTATCATTTGCACACCTGTCCATGCTTCGGGATCAAAGCCGTTAAAATCTTTGAGACTATGAATCGGCAGAAACACCTGGGCGTTCATGTCCCTTAGGTTCGTTACGGTATTAGGTTTCCAGTCTTCCAGCACTCCGGTAACCGTATATTGTTGATCTCCATTCTTCTC
>CBIHOZ010000285.1:0-4166 GCA_966211525.1 uncultured Chitinophaga sp.
CGTAACATACTTCAAGAAATCCACCCACCAGGTTGACAGCAACCGCGGACAGTGCGAGACGTGTGGTAATGTTAACCCGGAGCAGATCTTCAACATCATTGAAGCAAAGGTTGTTGACGAATACGGTCAGCCTACCAACAAGCGCAAGATCACACCTCCGCAATGGTACGACTTATACAAAGAGCGTTTTAAAATCAACAAGGTAGAGGACATCAAAGAAGAGCCTCCGCATTCGCTCACGCTCCCTACTCGCATCAAGCAAACTATAATTTTTGCTACTCGCGATACACTCGCTAAACTCAGCAACAAGCAGTACTTGCTTATCAACCTGTTGGAGGCACCGTTGCTCGCATTGATCCTGGCGTTTATCATCAAGTATAAAAGTGCACCGGGCGGCAGAGAATATATATTCCGCTTCAACGAGAACTTCCCTGCCTTTATGCTCATGAGTATAATTGTAGCGTTGTTCATGGGACTTACGGTAAGTGCAGAAGAGATCATTCGCGATCGGAAGATACTTCGCAGAGAGTCGTTCCTTAACTTGAGTTGGAACAGTTATCTTATGTCGAAGCTTGTTATACTCTTTACGCTTTCGGCAATACAGACCTTTACATTTGTATTGATCGGTAATCTGATCCTGGAGATCGAGTGGAGCATGCTTCTTCCGTTCTGGCTTGTATTGTTTACTACATCATGTTTCGCCAGTGTACTCGGACTTAACATTTCATCTGCGTTCAACTCGGCAGTAACAGTATATGTAATGATACCGTTGTTGCTTATCCCTCAAATGATTCTGAGTGGTTTGCTCTTCAACTTCGATAAGCTGAATGATCTCATCAGCACAAAGGGTAAAGTTCCTGTCGTGGCCGATATGATGGCTTCACGCTGGGCTTACGAAGCGATGGCAGTATATCATTTCAAGAACAACTCATATGAAGAGCCATTCTATGACGATGACCGACTGGAAGCATTATCTGATTTTCACTCTTCGTTCCTGGTAGATGAACTGGACAAGAAACGCAGATTCATCTCGGAGAACATCAACGAGAAGAATGACTCGGTGAGACTCATCATGCAAAAGGATTTATATGTTATACAGTCTACTTTGCAGGATGACTTTTTCAAGAAAGGATTAGAAAAAGAACTTGCAGCGCCCTGGACATTGAAAGACTTTACACCTGCATTTAACAAGAAGCTTGAAGACTTTTTTGCGGCCTATAAAACATTCTATCAGGGAACGTATAACAAAGCTGTAGCGAAACGCGAAGCCAAGTTTGCTACAATCGAAAAGGCCGGCAAGAACATCAATCAACTGAAAGATGCATACTATAATGAAAGTCTTGCTGATCTCGTAAAGAACGTAACGGAAAAGGAGCGCATCATCGAATACAACGGTGAGTTGATCCAGCAGATCAATCCTATTTTCCTTGACCCTAAATCAGAAGGACTATTGAATTACCGGACACCTTTCTTTGCTCCTGTAAAGAAAGTATTCGGTACATCCATTAGCACCTATACATTTGATATACTGGTAATCTGGTTGATGACCGTGATATTGTATGTTACTTTATATTTCGAATTGTTGCGTAAGCTGATTAACTCTTTTGACAAGGTTCCCGGCAAGATGAAAGGAACTTCACAGAAAAAGAATTAAAGCAACAACGTAACTTTTTGGCACTGAATGCTTAATTTTTAACTTTGTAACTGTATAATTTTATATCTATGAGAATACTACTTATCGGGTTGATCCTGGCACTCTTTACAGTCGCTGGATGCGGTAAGAAAACGGATGAGCCCATTTTCACAGAAGACAAGCCAGACACTACCGCCACTTCGGAGGGTACACCTATTTCCAAAGAAGTTATCGGTGACATTCTGCAGCAGATACCCAGCCCGTTGGAAATTTCAGTATTGCTGAAAGAGTCAGGTAAGAAATACAATCCAACGTTCCTGAATTCACCTGATAATACATCCAAGTATAACAGCAACTATAAAAAGGCGCTTAACCTTGGTATCTATGGTACAGACCTCGGCTATACCAACATCTATGAACAGAATCAGGATGGTGTAAAGTATATGGCGTCCATTAAAGAACTTGCGAACGGTTTAAGCATCGGTCAGTTCTTTGATATCGAAACCATCGGCCGTTTAGCGACCAACAGCAAGAACCTCGATTCACTTTTGCTGATCACAACACAGAATTTCAACACGATTAACAGCTATCTGCAGACACAAGATCGTGCAAACCTCAGCGTGTTATTCCTCACTGGCGGATGGTTAGAAGCACTTCACATTACATGTGGTGTAGCATCGGCTAATCCTGGTAACCAGCAATTGAAAGAAACAATCGGTGAGCAGAAAATCATTCTTGAAAACATTATGCTGCTTCTCTCCTTCTATAAAGACACTGACCAGAATATGGCATCATTGTTGAAAGACATGGAAGAGTTGAAGAAGATATACGATAAAGTAAAGATTACTTATACCTATAAAGAATCCACTTTTGAAGTTGTTGACGGTGTAATGGTAATTAAGGACAACAGTACAAGTACCATTGAAATAACACCGGAAGACATAGCCAGCATCAGCGCTGCAACATCTTCTATCAGAAACAAGATAATAGCATAAAAAGCCAAGTATAATTTTATTTGCACTATGAAAAAGTTAATACTCATTGCTCTATCCGTATGCGTTCTAAGCACGTTAGATGTTATCGGACAGTGCAACTCTGAAGCTATGAGCAACCAGTGTATCCCTAAGCTGGCAGCGGGCTTCAATTTTTTGAAAAGCTATAAAATTGAAAAGGGAGGAAAAGATTTTGTTGAGTATTCTTATGTGTTCACTAAAGGCACACAGTATATGATCAACATCTGCGCACCAAAAGAACCAACCGATGGTATCGTGGTGAGTCTCTTTGATTCAAACCGTAACAAAGTTGCTACCAGCAAAGTAAACGGTCAGTTTATCTCGGCTATAGCATACCCTTGCAACACCACCGGTATATACTATATCCAGTATACATTTGATGGTTCCACTTCCTATTGCGGAGGTAGCGCACTTGGTTTTAAACGATAAGTTAACTATCGTCATCATAGAAAAAGCCTTCCCTGCGGGAAGGCTTTTTTATTTATACCTTTCGTAGTATGGAACAACAGGAACTCTCATTCAACTGCCGCGCGCGTTACTATAAACTGGGGACACTTACACCGGCTACACGCCAGGTATGGTTTGTATTGCATGGTTACGGGCAGCTCGCCCAATATTTCATTCAGAAATTTAAAGTATTGGAAGCTCACAACGTATGTATTATCGCTCCGGAAGCGCTGTCGCGTTTTTACCTGGAGGATGTAACATCGCGCATGCAAAGTGGCAACAATCGTGTCGGAGCTACATGGATGACAAAAGAAAATCGAATGATGGATATCGACAACTATATAGCTTATCTGGATGCACTCTTTCATAAAGAGATTCCGGCTGGTATAGATATACCTGTTACCATGCTGGGTTTTTCACAAGGATCAGCAACCGTTTCACGTTGGGTAACACATGGCAATGTAAACTTCCAGCGACTGATCTTATGGGCCGGTATATTTCCTCCCGACATGAACTTCAACGAAAGCGCGTCTATACTAAAAGACAAGGAGACATACCTGGTATACGGAAAATCAGATCCGTTCTTAAACGACACGCGCTTTACGGAAATGAAATCCGTTTCATCTACGTTAGGCATTGAACCTACATTGATCGAATTTGAAGGCAAGCATGATATCGATGCTCCTACCCTGCTGAAGTTTATATAGTAATATATCGCGGAGTCTAGTTCCGTTTCACTACGGTACTGCTGGCCTGTGCTGTTGGAAAAACCGTTATATCAGCAAGCTGCACATGAGGTGGTGCCTGCAGTACATATAAAATAATATCCGCTATATCTTTACCCGTAAGAGGCGTGAGCCCTTTGTAGGTCAAATCAGCTTTCTCCTTATCGCCTTTGAATCGCACAACCGAGAATTCAGTCTCAACCATTCCTGGATTTATAGACGTTACCTTTACACCGAACGCATTCAAGTCTATGCGCATACCACGTGTAAGTGCATCTACAGCAAATTTACTGGCGCAGTATACATTACCATTCGGATATACTTCCTTACCGGCTATAGATCCGAGGT
>CBIHOZ010000286.1:0-4080 GCA_966211525.1 uncultured Chitinophaga sp.
CGCGTGAAGATCTGAAAGATCAGTCGTTCATTCTATAAAAGCGCCAGGACCAACCCTGGCTTCACGATGTTGTCATGCAGCAGTTGAAGTTCAATGATCGCGAGCCATCAATTGTAAGTGAACTGTCGTCTCCGCGAACACGCGTGCTTCTGGTTCACCAGGGACTCGGGCTAACTTTTGCACCGGCTTCACTGCAGGAAGAGTATCCGCATGTCGCATTCCGGCCACTTGATTCGCTCAAACCGGTTGCCGTAGGTGTGCTGCGAAAGCGGAATAAAAGCAATAAGGCACTGAAAACCATGATCGAAGCCTTTCAAAAAAGTATGCAGTAAGCCTTCATTACTGACCTGTAATTTTCGCAAAAGGCTTATTTTTGCCGTTCGCCTAACAGAACGAATTACAACATGGCCGATTACAGCAAAGACGAGATCAAACGAATTGAAAAGAAGTGGCAGGACAAATGGGCTGCTGATGGTATTTACAAAGTAAAGGACGATACTTCCAAGCCTAAGTATTATGTACTCGATATGTTCCCTTATCCTTCCGGAGCCGGACTACACGTTGGGCATCCGCTCGGGTATATTGCTTCTGATATTGTTTCTCGCTACAAGCGCATCAAAGGTTTTAATGTACTGCACCCGATGGGCTTCGATGCTTTCGGTTTGCCTGCTGAACAATATGCTATACAAACCGGACAACACCCTGCGGTTACAACGGCAAAAAATATAGAGACCTATAAGCGCCAGTTACGCCAGATCGGTTTTTCATACGACTGGGATCGCGAAGTACAAACATCAGACCCGGCATACTATAAATGGACACAGTGGATTTTCTCTCAACTGTTCAACGCATGGTATAATAAAAAAGCTGGTGCCGATGGTAAAGCAGAACCGATCACAACGCTGATCGCTGAGCTTGAAAAGAACGGCAATAAAAATATAGCGGCTGTAGCCGATGAGGATACACCGGCTATAACAGCCGAGCAATGGAAGAGCTTTGATGAAAAAGCAAAAGAAGATTTCCTGCAGAAGTATCGCATTGCTTACCTGAGCGAAACGATGGTAAACTGGTGTGCTGCTTTAGGCACTGTACTTTCCAACGATGAAGTAAAAGATGGTGTAAGCGAACGCGGTGGCTACCCGGTAGAGCGTATAAAGATGATGCAGTGGAGTATGCGCATCACCGCGTATGCTGAACGCCTGCTGAAAGGACTCGATACCATCGACTGGCCCGAGCCGGTTAAAGAAATGCAACGCAACTGGATTGGCAAAAGCGTTGGCTGCGAACTTGACTTTAAAGTTGATGGGGCAAAAGATTTATCGATTCGCGTATTCACGACACGCATTGATACTATATATGGCGTAAGCTTCATGGTGATTGCTCCTGAACACGAACTCGTGGAGAAGATAACGACTGCGGGGCAACGTGAAGAAGTGGAGAAGTATGTAGAGATTGCGAAGAACCGCAGCGAGCGCGATCGCATGAGCGAGGTAAAAAGAATTACCGGTGCCTTTACCGGTGCGTATGTGATCAATCCGTTTAACAATGAAAAAGTACCTGTGTGGATTGCTGACTATGTATTGGCAGGCTATGGTACCGGTGCTGTCATGGCTGTACCGTCAAGCGATACACGTGATTATGCATTCGCGAAACATTTTAACCTGCCGATCATTGATGTATTGGAAGGACCAACCAGTGATATAACGAAAGACAACTTCGAACCGAAATCAGGCACGATGATCAATTCGGATTTTCTGAATGGACTGCCGTGGAATGAAGCGATCGATAAAGCACTGCAGCGTGTAGAAGAACTCGGTATAGGTATACGCAAGGTAAATTTCCGGATGCGTGATGCGATCTTCGGAAGACAACGTTACTGGGGCGAGCCGTTCCCGGTATATTTCGATAAAGGTATACCGAAGCTCGTAGCCGACAAAGACCTGCCGGTAACTTTACCGGAGATCGATCAGTATAAACCTACCGAGACAGGCGAACCTCCACTGGGTCGCGCGAAAGACTGGAACTATAACGGGCATGCGTATGAGTTAACTACCATGCCGGGCTGGGCTGGTTCAAGCTGGTACTGGTTCCGCTATATGGATCCGAAGAATGAAAAAGAGTTTGCCAGCAAAGACAAAATAAATTACTGGAAAGATGTAGACCTGTATATGGGTGGCAGCGAACACGCTACAGGCCACTTGTTATACTCTCGTTTTTGGTGCAAGGTATTGAAAGATTTAGGGTATGTAGATGCTGAAGAACCTTTCAGGAAGCTGATCAATCAAGGTCATATACAGGGTATGTCTCAAAAGATTCTCATTGTAGGAGGTATAGAAAGTCGAGACACTACAAACACAATCTACATAAAGGGGCAAGGACAAGTATCTCTAGGAAATGATTTATATACCATTTTTGTGAGTGCAGATTTAAAAGATTATCCACATAGCACTTATGAAAGTAATGTTCCTATTGAATATGTTGATAACAATGTTTTAGACTTGGATAGATACCTTAACGGAAGATTCGATTTAACGAAAGCAGTTTTCGTAACATCGAAAGGATACTGGAAGGCAATCAGAGGAGACAATGGGTGGACAAAAGAGTATCAAGGAGAAACAGAAAACTTCTACACTAAACAAGAAGTTGAGAAAATGTCGAAGTCAAAATACAACGTAGTGAACCCGGATGACATTGTAGTGAACTACGGTGCCGACACACTGCGTATGTACGAGATGTTCCTCGGGCCATTGGAATTATCGAAGCCGTGGAATACCAACGGTATCGATGGTGTATATAAATTCCTGCGCAGGTTCTGGAATCTCTTCCACGACAAGAATGAGAACTTCGTGATCAGCGATGAAGAAGCTACACGCGATGAGTTGAAGATCCTGCATAAAACGATTAAGAAGATCGAAGAAGATATTGAACGTTTCTCATTCAATACATCGGTAAGTGAATTCATGATCTGCTGCAATGAGCTGAGCTCGATGAAGTGTAACAAACGCGCTATACTTGAGCCACTGGTTGTAGCACTTTCTCCGTATGCACCACACATCACCGAAGAACTGTGGGAGAAACTCGGTCATACAACATCTGTACTGAATGCAAGCTTCCCTAAATTTGACGAGCAGTACCTCATCGAGAGTTCATTCGAATACCCGATCTCTATCAATGGAAAGGTTCGTGTAAAAATGAACTTCGCACTGGATACTCCGAAGGAAGACATTGAGAAGTCAGTAATGGCCTCCGAAACCGTTCTGAAATGGACAGAAGGTAAAGCTCCGAAAAGAGTTATTGTTGTACAGGGACGAATTGTGAATGTGGTGGTATAAATACCATTCAAACATTATTCATATTTACCGGAGAGGCTGCTGAAAGGCAGTCTCTCTTTTTTTTGCTCTGGATAAATGCGGGAAATAAATATCAACCTGTAACAAAAATATCATCCCATCGTCATGCAAACCGTTGGACGTTTGCTGTGGACTGTCTATCTTAAAAAATATTGGCCGCCACCAAACTAACTCTTAACCTAATCATTATCCATGCAGCTTGTTATTGACAACCTTTCGAAGACGTACTCCAATGGCGTACAGGCTTTGAAGAACGTTTCGCTTACCATTAACCAGGGAATGTTCGGACTGCTCGGTCCTAACGGTGCCGGCAAATCTTCACTCATGCGTACTATCGCTACGTTACAGGAGGCCAGCAGCGGTTCCATCACACTGGGCAACCTCGATGTGTTACGCGAGAAACACGAAGTACGAAAAGTACTCGGCTATCTTCCGCAGGAGTTCGGAGTATATCCGCGTGTAACAGCAGAGACGATGCTTGATCACATTGCTGATCTCAAAGGTATCGTGGATAAAAAACAGCGCAAGGAAATTGTACATACCCTCCTCGAGAAAGTAAATCTCATTCACGTTCGTAACAAAAACCTCGGCACATTCTCAGGCGGTATGAAACAACGCTTTGGTGTCGCACAGGCACTCATCGGCAATCCCAAACTTATTAGTGTAGATGAACCAACAGCAGGTCTTGATCCAGCAGAGCGTAATCGCTTTTATAATTTACTTAGTGAGA
>CBIHOZ010000287.1:0-4071 GCA_966211525.1 uncultured Chitinophaga sp.
TTCAACCCAACCAAACCAAAACAGGTGGTAATGATTCGGAAGTAAATCCTTCGATGGACTTTGTTGAAATGTTTGATGGTATTGCCAAGGATGAAGAAGGACACTTCGACAATATTGACGAGAACAATCACTATTATCTTTTCAATTCACCGCTCGATGCTTTCGCGAATGCTGAACCACGCTTACGCGGAACGGTAATTTTCCCGATGGATACGTACAGAGGACAGGTGATTGAAATTCGCCGGGGTATATGGACCGGTGATGCAAGCGGAGGAATTTCTCCGTTGGGTAATGAAGGCGATATAGGAAACGTTGCTGATTTGTCTGATCCGAACCTGCAGCTTGCACCAAGCCTGGGTACAAACCCGGTTATCAACCTCGAGCCTGGCGATCCGCATGGACCTACGATGAAAGCAGCCGGCATCAACGGCCCGGTATCGGGTTGGGACTTCGGTAACATCGGCGGTATATACCTGGCTAAATATCTCAATGAAAGCGGACCGACAACCGGTTCTAATTCAACACAAAGCTGGATCGAAATCCGTTTTGCCGAAGTACTGTTGAACCAGGCAGAAGCAGCGTATGAGTTACACCTGGCGGGTGCATCCGGTGATAATTACCTCACCGTTGCCTATAACAACATCAATAGTATACGCGAGCGTGCAGGGGCTACGTTGCTCGCGAGCGAAGTGGATCTCAACAACATCAATGTTATTCGTACTGAGAGACGTAAGGAGCTTGCGTTCGAGAACAAAACATACTGGGATCTTAAGCGCTGGAGAATTCTGCACGAAGAGCAGAACAACAGACGCTTCCGTATTCTCAATACGTATTACTCCAAAGACGCCCAGAAGTATTTTCTCTCTGTGAAGTTCCAGGAACCGCGCGCGGGATTTCAGTATATCTTCACCTTCGACACACGCTACTATTACCAACAGATTCCGGAGGGAGAGATCAACAAGAATCCGAACACCAAACAAAACCCTGGCTTCTAACTATTCAAAATTGCTAAGTCATGAAAAGTATCAAACATATTGTACTGTCATTTCTTCTCGTTGCAGGTCTTGCTTCGTGCGAAGAAGATAATTATCCGGCACCGGCCGAAACATTTAAAGGATCTATTGTTGATGCAGAAACCGGTGAGCCCTTTCAAACTGCGATCGGCAACACAGGTGTTCGCATTAAGATGATGGAATATAGCTGGAGCGAAAATCCAACACCGTACTATATGTACGCCATGATGGACGGAGCATTCAACAACAACAAAGTATTCAAAGGCGAGTACGGTGTAACACCTGAAGGTGCTTTTGTTCCTGTACCCGAGGAGCGAATACAGATAGCCGGTACTGTTGAAAAAAATTATGAGGTTGAACCGTTCCTGCGTCTCGAGTGGGTTGGCGAGCCCGTGGTTAACGACAACGGCACAGCAACTATACAGGTAAAGATAAACCGCGGCACAAACAATCCTGATTACCAGCAAGCGCTGGCAGAAGTATGGCTGTTTGTAAGCGAGAATCAGTACGTGGGCGATTTCAGCTATAGCACGAATTTCTCTACCAAGTTAACCGGTGCAAACCTGCCGGTATTGGGAGAAACTTTCTCGATCACGACCGGCTGGCCAGGTGGTATCGGCACCGGTTCACAACGCATCTTCCCATCATACTCGCGAAAATATTTTCTGCGCGTAGGTGCCCGGATCGGCAAGCAGGTAAACAGCACCAATGTTTACAACTATACCACCACGAAAGAGATAACAACACGTTAAGGTAAATATATAGGTTCATTCCCGAAGGTATCGAAACCCGAACCTTCGGGAATATACTTCGGCTCAACCGGGCATTTTATCTCCCCTGCTACTGCAGATCTTTTCGCCACTAAACCGGGAGTTTTTCCGACTGAACATTTGAAATGAACAATTAACTGAAACATTTTTTAACCTGTTCAATTAAAAATGATTAAAATTGGTCCGAAAGCTTTCAAATTCTTTATCCAGGAGTGAAAATACAGATCGATCATAACAGCTCAACCCCCCTGCACATACAAACCGAATTGCTGTTGCGGGAGCTCATCAAGAAGAAAGAATACCAGGATGGTAAATTACTGCCGAACGAAGTAGAACTTTCAAACCAACTCGGTATCTCCAGAAATACACTTCGACATGCCATTTCAAAACTGGTGAACGAAGGTATACTGTCTCGTAAAAAAGGTTTCGGTACCACGGTGTCTACCAAAGGCGTATTCGGCAGAGCCAAGAACTGGTTAAGCTTTTCGCAGGAGATGAAAGCGTTGGGAATATCTGTTCATAATTTTGAATTGCACCTAAGCTGGGTCATTCCTGACAACGCTGTGCTTTCCTTTTTTGATCTGAAACCATCCACGCGCGTTCTATGCCTTGAACGACTGCGCGGTAAAGAGAACTTTCCTTTTGTATACTTCATCTCCTATTTCAATCCATCCATTGGAATGACGGGCAACGAAGACTTCAGTAAACCGCTATATGAAATACTGGAAGAAAAATACAACGTTAAGGCTACACTTTCTTACGAAGAGTTAACGGCTATTAAAGCTCCCCCGCATATCTACAAGAAATTGAATACAGCAGCCGATGATCCGGTGTTGTTCCGGAAACGATTGGTATACGATGAACGTAAACATCCCATCGAATTTAACTACGGCTACTATCGCGGAGACAGTTTTGTCTATACGGTGGAAAGCGAGAGAAAGTCTAGCTAAGAACGGTCAAAAAAATGCGCGCTATATATAGTTACATCGTGCATCACCGGCTCATGCAATAAGTGTCGGTGTTCGCTCAATATTACCAGCAATCTTTCTCTTGAGACAATCGTAAAATGTAATCTGCCATCCGGTTGATGGAAGATCATTCCTGAAAACTTGTTTGAGTATACCTTGCCCCACCCTTTTCCAGAAACACTCAATAACAGGCATATTTTTTTAGCCACTTCTGATTTCGCTTGCCGTGCTGGCAGCACAAGCTATAGGTATATTTCAATGTAAGGACTTTTTGTAACAGGATTATTGTATAATCTCCAGTAACTTCTATATTGTTGCCATTGGTTCATCTGCGGGGGGAATGAAAGCTCTCCGTGAATTTTTTACACATCTGGGACCAACCGATGAAATGGCTTTCGTCATAGTAAGTCACCTCCCGAATAACCGGGAAACACGTCTTCATTACATCCTTCAAAAACATACGCGAATGAAGGTAACGCTGGTGGAGAAAAACACCAGGATACAACCCGGGAATATCTACGTGCTTCCCGGAAATGTTATAGCCACGCTTGTGGATGGTATCGTGATGCTGCGCAATCGCCTGGAGACTGAAAAGATAAATACTGCCATCAACAGTTTTCTGTTATCCCTCGCAATCGACAAACGCGACAAGGCTATCGCGATCATTTTATCCGGTACAGGCACGGATGGCGCCACCGGCGCAAAGGCCATACACGACAATGGAGGAATTGTTATGGTCCAGAACCCGTCAACATCCGATTATCCGTCCATGCCGCTGGCAACCATTAAATCCGATCATCCTCAATCTATACTATCACCGGCAAAACTCGCGGAATGCTTTTACGAAACTATAGCTGAAAACTCGGGATAAGTATACATCTATAAATATCTAAAAGTATAGCAACCATGCGTAGTGGTATCTATCAATATACTCTGCCCTTTTGAGACGACTAATCTCAAAAAGCAATCTAATAGCCACTATACATCATACGCTATATACCTACATTATTTTGTAATATAGTATAACGGATTCTCTTTGTTTACGTACGCGTCATATACTTATTAGTTATAATGAATTGGATTAAAAAAAATAATGGCAGCGTTTGCGCGCTGCCATCAGTATACCCTTCTATTTACTTTTCTTTTTACCAAACTTCTTTGCTGCAGTCTTGCGCTTCTTCGCGTACTTTACTTCGTGCGGCTGAGATTGGTTCACATAGCTTCGATCTTTAGGCCCGCGCTTCGTGGCAGCTTTCTTCACCGCCTTCTTGCCGGCCTTTTTGGATGCTTTCTTTGCTGTTTTTGCCATAGCTCAAATTG
>CBIHOZ010000288.1:0-3858 GCA_966211525.1 uncultured Chitinophaga sp.
AATCCTGCTACCAGTAAAGATAAGATCGATGAATGTATAGCATCCGGTAAAGCTATACGCAACCTGCTCGCACTCGATCTGAAGCCGCGTGATATCATGACGTTCAAAGCATTTGAGAATGCAATTACCGTTGTGATGGCGTTGGGCGGATCAACCAATGCAGTGCTTCACCTCATCGCGATGGCGAAGTCTGTTGATGTAAAAATTACACAGGAAGATTTCCAGCGTATATCGGATAAGACACCGTTGATCGCTGACTTCAAACCAAGTGGTAAATATCTGATGGAAGCACTGCACAAGATTGGTGGTGTTCCTTCGGTAATGAAATATTTATTGGAGAAAGGATTTTTACATGGTGATTGTATAACAGTAACCGGTAAAACGCTTGCCGAGAATGTGAAGGACGCTCCGTCACTCGACTTCGCGAAGCAGGATGTTATATACCCGATAGAAACTCCGCTCAAGCCCACAGCGCACTTGCAGATACTCTATGGTAATCTCGCAGAGAAAGGTTCTGTAGCAAAAATCACCGGTAAAGAAGGTGAGCGATTCAAAGGACCGGCTCGCGTGTTCAACGGTGAGTTCGAACTGATAGCCGGTATACAAAGTGGTCGCGTGAAAGAAGGAGATGTTGTTGTGATACGTTATGTAGGACCGAAAGGTGCACCGGGTATGCCGGAGATGTTGAAGCCAACATCGGCTATCATGGGAGCAGGTCTCGGTAAATCTGTAGCGATGATTACAGACGGACGCTTCTCCGGAGGTTCACACGGCTTTGTAATCGGTCACATTACTCCTGAAGGATACGAAGGCGGATTGATTGCCCTTGTAGAAGACGATGATCTCATCGAGATCGATATACAGAAACATACCATTAACCTGTTGGTTGATGATAAGACGATAGCCCAGCGTAGAGCAGCCTGGAAAAAACCAGGACTGAATGCCAAGAACGGAATTTTATTGAAGTATGCTAAACAAGTAAAAACTGCTGCTGATGGATGCGTTACTGACGAAGACTAAACCTGCTGCTGAAAAAGAGATTCAGGAAAAGAAAAAGATTACTGGTTCAGAAGTCTTATTGAATTCTCTTGTAGCAGAAGGAGTCGATATAATTTTTGGATACCCGGGCGGAGCCATCATGCCGGTATATGATGCGTTGTATGGCTATGCCGACAAACTGAATCATATACTGGTTCGCCACGAGCAGGGCGCTATACATGCAGCACAAGGCTATGCCCGTGTATCGGGAAGAACAGGTGTTGTATTTGCAACGTCTGGGCCAGGCGCCACAAACCTGGTAACAGGTCTTGCCGATGCAGCGATCGATTCAACGCCATTGGTATGTATCACCGGTCAGGTATTTGCTCACCTGTTGGGAACGGATGCTTTCCAGGAAACAGACGTGATCAACACAACGCTGCCGGTAACAAAATGGAATGTACAGGTAGCAGAAGCGAAAGATATAGCACCTGCTGTTGCCCGAGCATTCTATATAGCAAGAACCGGTCGTCCGGGACCTGTGCTCATCGATATCACAAAGAACGCGCAGAACGAATTGATCGAGGAGGCTGAGTATGAAAAATGCGACCACATCCGCACGTATAAACCGAAGCCGGCTCTTCAACCTTCACAAGTTGAAAAAGCTGCTGAGCTGATCAACGGAGCGAAGCGCCCCTATATATTGGCCGGACAAGGTATATTATTGTCGGGAGCTACGAAAGAGTTGATTGCGTTCTCTGAGAAGACTGGTATACCCGTAGCCTGTACGTTGCTTGGTCTGGGAGCATTCCCGACTGATCATCCAAATTATGTAGGCTATCTCGGTATGCATGGCAACTATGGTCCGAACGTGAATACAAATGAGTGTGATGTACTTATCGGTATCGGTATGCGTTTTGACGACCGTGTAACCGGCAACGTAAGTAAATATGCTACACAAGCTAAAGTAGTACACATCGACATCGATAAGGCGGAGATCAACAAGATCATCAAGACCGAAGCGTTTATCCATGCCGATGCAAAAGAAGCATTGGAAGCCCTCGTACAGAAATGTAACACCGGCAAACATACCGATTGGGTGAACAGCTTCCACAAGCTTAATGATATCGAGTATAACAAAGTCATACATCGTGAATGTAATCCTACAGAGAAAATCACGATGGGTGAAGTGATCTATAACCTTTCCAACTTATCGAAAGGTGAAGCGATCGTTGTTACCGATGTAGGACAGCATCAAATGGTAACATCGCGTTACTATAAATATAAAAATCCGAGAACCAATGTTACGTCAGGCGGTGCAGGCACTATGGGCTTTGCATTACCGGCAGCATTAGGCGCCAAACTTGCCAAACCTCAGAACCAGGTTGTTGCTGTGATTGGTGACGGTGGTTATCAAATGACAGTGCAGGAGCTTGGAACCATCATGCAATATGAGATACCGGTAAAGATAATGGTGTTGAATAACAGCTTCCTCGGCATGGTGCGTCAGTGGCAACAGTTGTTCCACGGTAAGCGTTACTCGTTTACTGAAATGACAAACCCGGACTTTATTAAACTGGCAGGTGCCTATAACATCAAAGCACGTAAAGTTGAAGTTCGTGATGATCTGAATGAAGCACTGCAGGAAATGCTTGACTCTAAAACTTCATACTTCCTCGAAGTAGTAGTAGGCAAGGAAGACAACGTATTCCCGATGGTACCTGCCGGTGCAGGCGTATCGGATGTACTATTGGAAGCTCCTCCATGCTAAAACCAGGGGCGCACACACTATATCTCACACCCCTAGTGGCTAGCAGCCAGAAACTAGAAACTATTTTATGAAACAGGACTTCACATTAGAAATACATTCGGATAATAACTTTTCGGTTTTGAACCGGATCGTTAATATACTGAACCGGAGAAGAGTAAGAATAAAACGGCTGATCGCGCACGAAGCAGAAGATGATTTCCGCAGAGGTGTAGCGGTGCTGTTACTCTTCACGACCGAAGACATGATGGAAAAAGTAAAACATCAACTTGAAAAACTGATCGAGGTAGAGCACGCGCTATATTATTCAGGCAGCGATCTTTACTGCGAACTCAGCGCTAAACACAACGAACAGGCCGTATAGGTATATATAGCTAAAAACGAAAACACTTAAACACGTAAAAAACTTAAACACAATAAAAATGGCAAAGATTAATTTCGGCGGAACCATAGAAGAAGTAGTAACTCGCGAAGAGTTCCCAATGGAAAAAGCACTGGACGTAATGAAGAATGAAACCATTGCAATCATTGGATACGGTGTACAAGGTCCTGCACAGGCTCTTAACCTGCGTGACAATGGTTTTAAAGTAATCATTGGTCAGCGTAAGGGATCAAAGACCTGGGATAAAGCAGTTGAACACGGATGGGTTCCTGGCGAAACATTGTTCGAAATTGAAGAAGCAGCAAAAAAAGGAACGGTTATTCAATTCCTCCTTTCGGATGCTGGTCAGATCGAACTGTGGCCTACTATTAAGCCCTATATCACCAAAGGAAAGACCCTATATTTCTCTCACGGCTTCGGTATCACGTTCAAAGATCAGACAAACATTATTCCTTCTGCAGATGTAGATGTAATTCTCGCTGCTCCTAAAGGATCAGGTACATCTGTACGCAGATTGTTCCTGCAAGGTAAAGGTATCAACGCGAGCTATGCTGTATTCCAGGATGCAACCGGAAAAGCAAAAACAAAAGCAATCGCATTGGGTATCGGTGTCGGTGCAGGTTATCTGTTTGAGACTGATTTCAAAAAAGAAGTTTACTCTGATTTAACCGGTGAGCGCGGAACTTTGATGGGCGCAATCGCTGGTATCTTTGAAGCGCAATATGAAGTG
>CBIHOZ010000289.1:0-3848 GCA_966211525.1 uncultured Chitinophaga sp.
AAACGTGGTTCCCGAAAGAACCGGTAAAAGATCCTGCAAAGATGGTTAACGAAAATATTGTACCCTTCAACAACGCATACTGCAATTTTATTTTGAACGTTGCGCCAAACCGCGATGGACTGCTGGATGACAATGCTATTGCTGCGCTGAAGGACATTGGCAAGCAATGGAAACACCAGGGACCTGTTGCCAAACTGCCGGCAGCAGATGCTCCCATCATATCCTCCAATATAGCGAAGCGTCAACCGAGTAGCAGTAGCTGGAGCGATGACATGTGGATCATGGACTTTGCCAATGATGACGACTTTAGTACTTCATGGATGTCCAATCCTACGGTAAAGCGTCCGTGGCATGAAATTGATTTTGGTCGGGAGAAACCATTCAATACCATCACCATCTATGAACAGAACAGCCGCATTCGTAAATATCATATTGAGTACTACGAGAACGGTGTATGGAAAACGTTGCTCACCGGAAGTCAGACCGGTAAAGCAAAGATACACCGGTTCGATCGCGTGTGGGGTGGCAAAGTAAAGATCGTCATTGATGAGTTCAGCGAAACGCCTTCCATTGCCGAAGTAGGCGTGTATAACGAAAGGCGATGAGGTAAATCATTCCCGTTTTTAGACTATATATATAGCAGGCTCTTCTAACAGAGCCTGATCATGATACCTTTTTATAAATTTTAACCGATACTACATGAACCGTAAAATCATTTTTTGCTTGCTGCTTATCGTGAGCAGTACAGCATCACACGTTGTGTTTTCACAGCATACTGAAACCATCCGGAAGCGTGGCTATATATTAACCGTTATCAACCACGATAACACATTTGATCCGAAAGTGCGCGAGCGCATGATCAAGACTTTTTTTGATGTATATCCCGTGCTTGTAAAAACATACAATGTTAAAGCTGCTAAAGAAATAACGTTCGAGATCGACACAGCTTACAACGGTGTAGCTGAAGCATCCGGCACGCATGTGCGCTATAACCCGAAGTGGTTCCATACCAATCCGGGAGATATAGATGTAGTGACACACGAGATCATGCACATCGTACAGAATTACCCCGGTGATGCTGGTCCATGGTGGATCACCGAGGGCATTGCTGACTATGTGCGCTATGTGTATGGTGTTGATAATGCAGGTGGTGGCTGGGCGTTGCCTCCCTATATCAACGGACAACACTATAGCAACGGGTATCGTGTAACAGCACGCTTCCTGGTGTGGATGGAGAAGCAGGTAAAGCCCGGCATTGTGAAGACATTGGACCGTGCGATGCGCACGGCAACCTATACGGATGCAATCTGGCAGGAACAGACCGGAAAAAATATCGACCAGCTATGGACTTCTTATACGGAGAATCCGATAGTTGCTAGGAATTAAATGCGGGATTGATATTTTCGTGCATGATTCTCAGAACCATTCTATGCTGCACGATCGTTGCGTGCATTTCAATTTCTGTGCATGCACAGGAAATTGCCAAACCTTATACTGATCTTACCGAGTATGTAAACCCGTTGATCGGTACTGCCTCTACACATGCATTGTCCAATGGTAATACATACCCGGCTATAGCGTTGCCGTGGGGCATGAACTTCTGGATGCCGCAGACCGGTCCCATGGGCGATGGCTGGGCGTATACCTATACCGCCAATAAAATAAAGGGCTTCAAGCAAACACATCAGCCTTCACCGTGGATGAACGACTATGGTCAGTTTTCCATCATGCCGTTAACGGGTAAATTGAGACTGAGTGAGGAAGGACGTGCCAGCTGGTTCTCGCACAAAGCAGAAATTGCCAAGCCTAATTATTATAGTGTATACCTTGCTGATCATAACGTTACTACGGAGTTAACACCGACAGAACGCGCTGCATTCTTCAGATTTACTTTTCCGAAGTCCGATTCATCGTATATAGTGATTGATGCATTTGACAAAGGCTCGTATATCAAAATTATACCGGATCAAAAGAAGATCATCGGCTATACTACGCGTAACAGTGGTGGTGTTCCGCAGAATTTCAAAAATTACTTTGTTATATACTTCGACAAGCCCTTTGCGTTGGCAAAGACGTGGAACAAATACCAGCTTCAGCAAGGCGTTGAGTTTACCGGTGATCATGCTGGTGCCGTTGTTGGTTTCAAGACATCAGTTGGTGAACAGGTACATCTGCGTGTAGCCTCATCGTTTATCAGCTTCGAACAGGCTGAACTTAACCTGAAAGAGATCGGCAACGACAACTTCGAAACGGTAAAACAAAAAGGACAAGCGGCCTGGAATAAAGAACTCAGTCGCATTGTTGTAGAAGGCGGTACAGAAGATCAGTTGCGTACATTCTATTCATGCCTGTATCGTTCATTACTTTTCCCGCGCAAGTTTTATGACCTCGATGCTTCCAATAAAGTAGTACACTATAGTCCGTATAACGGTCAGGTGTTGCCGGGCTATATGTTTACCGACACCGGCTTCTGGGATACATTCCGTTCGCTGTTTCCGTTCCTCAACCTGATGTACCCTGAGTTGAGCGCACACATGCAGGAGGGATTGGTGAACGCCTATAAAGAAGGTGGATGGTTGCCGGAGTGGGCGAGCCCGGGGTATCGCAATGTAATGATCGGATCGAACTCTGCCTCGATCGTATCGGATGCCTATATAAAAGGAATGCGTGGTTATGATATCAATGCGCTGTATGAAGCTGCGTTGAAGAACGCGAACAATGAAGGACCACTTACTGCTGTAGGTCGTGCCGGTGTGAAAGACTATAATACATTAGGCTATGTTCCGTATGATGGTGGCGTAAATGAAAATGCTGCGCGTACGCTTGAGTATGCATATGACGACTTCGCGATCTATCAACTGGCAAAAGCCCTGAACAAGCCCAAAAAAGAAATTGACCTGTTTGCCAAGCGTTGCCAGAATTACCGGAACCTGTTTGATAAGCAAACCGGACTGATGCGCGGTAAAAACAAGGACGGTAAATTTCAGTCGCCATTCAATCCGTTCAAGTGGGGCGATGCCTTTACAGAAGGCAACAGCTGGCATTATACCTGGTCAGTGTTTCATGATGTTCAGGGATTGATTGACCTGATGGGAGGGAAAGAAAAGTTTGCTATGAAGCTTGATTCTGTATTCACACTGGCACCTGTATATGATGACAGTTATTACGGTGCTGTAATCCATGAGATTCGCGAAATGCAGATTGCTGATATGGGACAGTACGCACACGGCAATCAACCGATACAACACATGATATACCTGTATAATTATGCAGGACAGCCGTGGAAAGCGCAATACTGGATACGCGAAACCATGAACAAGCTATATTTACCAACACCGGATGGTTACTGTGGTGATGAAGACAACGGGCAGACTTCAGCCTGGTATGTTTTCTCGGCGTTAGGATTTTACCCGGTATGTCCTGCAACGGATCAATATATACTGGGGACACCATTCTTCCGGAAAGCTACATTGCATTTGGAAAATGGCAAGCAGGTGGTGATCAATGCACCGGCTAACAGCAAAGAGAATTACTATATAACTTCGTCTTCGCTTAATGGCAAAGACTTTACGCGCAGCTGGATAAGTCATAAGGAACTTACCGATGGTGCAGTGCTTGACTTTACCATGAGCGCGCAGCCAAACAAGCTGCGTGGTATAGCAGCGGAGGATGTGCCGTATTCGTTCTCATTGGAGAATAAAAAAGAAGTAAGAAGTAAGAAGTAAGAAATAAGAAATAAGAAATAAGAAATAAGAAGTAAGAAGTAAGAAGTAAGAAGTAAGAAATAAGAAGATAAGAAATAAGAAGTAAGAAATAAGAAGTAAGAAATAAGAAGTAAGAAATAAGAA
>CBIHOZ010000290.1:0-3648 GCA_966211525.1 uncultured Chitinophaga sp.
TAAATGACATTTTCCGCGCATCAGCAGTAGCCCGTACGCTGCAACAAAGACGTTCCGATCAGCCACTTCCTGAAAAAGTAAAAGCTGCTTTGCGAATTATGCCAGCACCAAAGACCATAACAATAGAAGAGAAGGGCAACGTTCAACGCAATGGGTATACGGTATACAAAACGATTGTCCGTAGCGCGGGCGAAGTTCCGCTGCCTGTATTAACGGTTTATCCCGAAGGAGGAATTCGCGAAACGGTTCTTTGGCTTCATGAGCAAGGCAAACAAAAAATAGCCGACAGTGCTGTGTTGATAAAAGAATACCTGGCGCGTAGCTATGCCGTTGTAATGGCCGACCTGCGCGGGCTGGGAGAGATGAAAGATCCGGCTTCATTCAATGACGCTAAATACTACAACCAGGAATATCGCAATGCTATGATCGCGCTGCACATTGGCAAACCGTTGGTGAGTCAACGGACAACGGATGTGATGACGCTGGCAGACTATATATATCAACATGAACGGTTGTCAAAAGGCAATGTGCACGTTATGGCGAATGGTGTTGCAGCGTTGTCAGTTATTCATGCTGCAGTTCTGGATAGTCGATTGAAGAGAATCACCGTAACCGAGTTGCTGCCTTCGTTCACCGATATATATGCTAGCCCTACTCGCTTAGATTGGTATTCATCGGTTATTCCAAACGTGCTGTCCTATTATGATATACCCGATCTTGTTGCATACTTGAAAGATCGTAACATACTCGTTAATCCATAAAATGAAAAAGCCCTGCCTCAGGGGGCAGAGCTTTTCATGCTTTAAATTATAATCCGATTTAGCTAACAGTGATTTCTTTTTTGCTTATCAATGGCGCATGAAGCGTTGATTGTTTTTTGGCTACTTTTTTATTCTTCTTTTTCTTCTCTTTGTTGAGACGATTTATCCAAAGTATAGTGCCTGTGATCGGGAAAGTAACGCCCGCTATACACGCGAGAAATGCTATGATTCTTCCAACGGTTCCACCAATCGAACCTACGTGGATCGGATAAAATATACCGCGTACGCGCTGTCCGAGATTTCGGTCTTTATACAATGCGGTACCAAGAAGTTTACCGGTATATTGATCGAAGAAGTATTGATCCGATGCTTTTTCATGAACCGGATCGATCGGCATAACGGTAACGGCATACGCAGCCGTTGAATCCTTCGGTTTATTGATGGTATAGAAAACCGCATTCGGAGCTTCGTGCTGTGCTATCTCCAGTATTTGATCTATACCCATCGGTGTTGTGCTGGCAACAACCGATGCAGGTGGTTCTGGGCGTTTGTTCTCCGTACCGGTTATCCAATATATACCATTGTTAAACCATTCGAACGACCACGCCAGTCCGGTGAATGCAAAGGCGAATAGAAATATAGCTGTATAGAAACCAATCACTACATGCAGATCGTGGTTGATACGTTTCCATCCGGCCCATTTTAACGTAAGGTGTTGTTTCAGTTTAGCTTTCGTCTTCGGCCACCAGAGAATGATGCCCGTAATAAGAATGAATAGAAATATAGACGTACTGATGCCTACGATGAGTTTGCCAACATCGCCGGCCAATAACCAGCGGTGAAGCGAGAACATCGTAAAGAAAAATGAGTTTCGGTGGGTGTATAAACTGATGACCTCGCCGGTATATGGATTTACGAATGCCTGACTTCCGCCTCCGCCTTTGCCAGCTTCCGGTTTTTTCGCTTCGCCTTTTTTACCTGCTTCTTTCCCGAAAGATTTTTTGTCCTCGTGTTTCTTCTGGCCGTCACGATTGCCTTTATCTTTTTTCGCTTCGCTGTACGATAGTTCAAACGATCGGGAAGGGTCGTTATATACTTTGGCGCTGGTAACCGAAATACCTTTTATATTTTTCTGTAGCGCAGCCGCTGCCTCATCAATCGATACACGTTTCTCACCCGGTGTTACGGTATAGCGTTCCGGGTATATATACATCTGCAGTTCTTTCTCGAACACAAGTGTAGCCCCGGTAAAGCACACAATCATGATGACGATGCCGGCTGCCAGGCTCAGGTACAGGTGAATGTTTCTCCAGAAATTTTTCATTCGCAAATTCTTTTTGAAGCTTCGTGCTATGAGCTTTTAGTTTTGAGTTGTGTGAGAAATGGGAGTGAGGTGTGTGTTATAATGAACAGGATTAAACACAGAAGCCACCTGATGGTCAGGTGGCTTGTGTTGAAATCATATCGTTACTGATATTACCATTTGTAGCTTACTGTTGCTGAGAACATACGCGGTGCAATCGGGTTCACGCTGTTGTCATCGTGTACGTTGTAGCTGAGTTCGTTCAGTAGGTTCGAAACTTTTACGCGGAGAGACACTTGCTGCAAAGTATAACCTGCTGAAAAATCGAACAGGAAGTAATTTGGTATCTCCATCAGTTTATATGTATCGTTCGCCACAGTTGTACGTGTTGACCTTCCGGCTACGCGATCACCAACATAAAAGGTAGTGAAGCCAAGACTGAAATTTTTCAGAATATTGTCAGCAAAAGTATAGTATACACTGGCGTTGGCTGTATGTTGTGGGTTATAACGCAGACGGCTGTTGTTGATATACTGTGAGCTTTCCGTATAGCGTGTATCATTATAGCTGTAACCAGCGATTACCGATATACCGTTGATCGGTTTGCTCATGATGTCTAACTCAAGACCTTTGCTGGTAACTTCACCTGCAAGCTCCTGCGGGTTAGACTGGTTAACCGCGTTAGCCGGTATAGGTAGTACGGATTGTGCCAGGTTACTGTTTACAATGCGGTAGGCAGTAATGTTTGCAGAGAGAAGTCCTTTGAGGAATTCGTTCTTGATACCCACTTCATATTGATCGATCACAGAAGGAGCGAGGCGTTGATTGTTTACATCAAGACCTGTGTTCAGGGTAAACGAGTTTGCATAGCTTGCGAATACAGACATTTCTTTCAGCGGCTGATATACTACACCCAGGCGTGGACTGAAAGCGTCATCGTACGTTTCGTTTTTGTCAGCTCCGGATTCCATATAGCTATAGCGGAGACCAGCAAGTAATTTTACTTTTTCTACAATGGTGATGAGATCCTGCACATATACACCTACACGACTTAAAGGGTTTTCAGTAATGCTGTTCAGGCGTATAGCCGGTATATCGGTGCGTTGCTGGTAGCGCGACAGATCATATATATTGATGGTATCGTATACATTCTTGTTACCGAGCGCTGCGTTCTCATATACATACGCAAGAGCTTTGTTTTTATACTTGTCGTTGTCAGCGCCTACCAATACCTGGTGTTTGATAGAACCTGTTGAAAATTTACCAGTAAGATTTACTTGCGCTATATAATAGTCCTGATCCGTACCGGCACGTTGCAAACCTCGTACCCAGCGTCCGTCAGTTGCTACAAATTGTCCTGATGCATTCGGACGGGTTGTTCCATACTGATCGTTGTAATATCCCTGGTAAGATCCTAAAACATTTATAGACCAGTTGCTATTCAGGGCATGATTAATTGTTACCGTAGCGCTTTTCTGTTCAGCTTCGTAGTACGACCAGCTCGCTCCGAGGAAACGGCTGCGCGGTATATCTGCAATTTCATAGTTAATCGCTCCGGTACCATAGTCCAGTGTGCGGTTGTCT
>CBIHOZ010000291.1:0-3573 GCA_966211525.1 uncultured Chitinophaga sp.
CAAATATACTTCCCATCAACGGGCTGAATACGGGTCAGGTGTCGGATCTATACCCAAGCATGTTTACACCCGCCGGATTAACATTTTCCATCTGGAGTGTTATTTACTTTTTGCTGGCAGGGTTTATTGTTATGAGCTGGTTGAGACCGGCCGATAAAATAATTAATTGCGTGCTACCGTGGTTTATTCTTACCTGCCTGCTTAACATAAGCTGGATATTGGCGTGGCACCATTTGCTTGCCCCGCTATCCGTATGCATTATGCTGGCGTTGCTGGTTTCACTCAATTATATATTCCGCATATTACATCAGAACGATAGCACCGATACCAAATTAAAATTCTGGGTAGTGTTGCCGTTTACTATATACCTGGCGTGGATATGCGTTGCTACAATTGCCAATATAGCAGCGCTGTTAATATCACTCGGCTGGCAGGGCGGATCGCTCTCACCACAACTCTGGACAATCCTGATGATGACTATAGCTGCTGCACTGGCTCTGAAAGTAACCCTCGACTACCGCGTACCTTTCTTTTCGCTGGTGGTTATCTGGGCGCTGTTCGGTATATATTTCCGCTGGCATAACAGCAGTTACTCCGCCATTACAATTACCGCCATGGTGTTGATGACTTTTCTGGCAGTCGGCATTTTCTACGTTATGCGAAAGCGAACCACGACTTAACTTTCGTTATCGAAGTATAGTTTATAGTAATGCTTGCCCGTTACCTCGTCAAAACCTTTCTCAATGAGTTCACGGTTGCCATGTATATAGATGTGAAAATTCTTATCGAGTTTTAGTACACTCTTAAATACTTTCGCCTGCCGCTTTACAGCCTGCGCGGAAATTTCAAAGTGATCGATCACATCAAAGTTATGCTTGCCCATAAAGTCGTTTCCATAATTCCGGAACGATTCAATAACATCTACATTGCCCAATACATTTACTTCAAAATCAGATTTACTGAATTCTTCATTCGAGCGAAAGAATTCCATCGAGCGATTTAACAGATCAATCTTATCAGCCTTCGATACACTAAACTCTTCCGACAACTGTTCTTCCACATACTGCTTGGTAAGTTTCATAAAGTTGTTGGTGTGATGATATGCATCCGAGCGTGGCTTTATATTCAGGAAGTCATGCTTCCAGAAATGCGCATCCGACTTGTTGATGTTATCTACGATCAGCACTTTATATCCTTCTTCCTTCTCGGCATTCAGAATGAGACAACCTTTATCCAGCTTCTTGATATTTATACCTTCATCGGCACTCATCTCAAACTGCGAGGAAAGCTTCAGGTAATTTTCTTTATTCTCCGACTTGAATATACCAATCGCCTCAGCAGTCATATTCTGAATCTCAATGGAATCAAAGAAGGCTACATATAGTTCGCCAGCCTTTATATTCGGATGCTGCGTAGCATCGTAGAGGTGGCGCGCTATATTTACCGAGTTCTCGTGAAATGTTTCTGGGTTGGTAAATGTATCTAAAGCGAATTTATAGATCGGGTTCAGCGTAAAGTCTTCGTTGGAGAATGTAAACGTATTGAACTCCGGAGTATTGAAGTTCGAGAGAAAATATGTACGCAACAATTGATGTACCCGTTCGTCATCTACATCTATAGGAGCTTCCGACAAGCGAAGTGATTCGCCATTAACGGGGTTGCCCACATAGTGTGCAGACACTTGTTGAATATTAGTAAGGGATGAGTCGATCATATCCATAGCACGAGCATTTTAAAAAACATAGCCCACGGGCTTTACACCGCGGGCCAGTTAACCTGTATTCGCTATCGTTTTTGTTTTTACTTAGTTGATGATATCAAAACCGGTATACGGCACCAGCACTTTCGGTATGCGTATGCCATCTTTGGTTTGATTGTTTTCCAATATAGCCGCTACAATGCGAGGCAACGCAAGGGCACTGCCGTTGAGTGTATGCAACAATTGTGTTTTACCTTCCTTGCCTTTATAGCGCAGCTTCAAGCGGTTGGCCTGAAACGTTTCAAAATTACTTACTGAACTTACTTCGAGCCAGCGCTGTTGTGCAGCAGAGAATACTTCCATATCGTAAGTCATGGCTGAGTTAAAGCCCATGTCCCCACCGCAGAGTAACAATTTGCGATACGGTAACTCAAGTTTCTCCAGCAAGCCTTGCACGTGTGCACACATTTCGTCAAGCGCCTGGTACGATTCCTCTGCTTTTCTGATCTGAACAATTTCAACTTTGTCGAATTGATGCAGACGATTCAAGCCACGCACGTGTGCTCCCCAGCTACCGGCTTCGCGTCTGAAGCAAGGAGTATATCCGGCATTCTTAATGGGCAGTTCATCTTCAGCCACCAGCACATCGCGGTATAAATTCGTGATGGGTACTTCGGCAGTAGGGATCAGGTACAGACCATCTTCATTTACGAAGTACATCTGTCCTTCCTTATCAGGAAGTTGTCCGGTGCCATAGCCTGAAGCTTCGTTAACAACGATAGGAGGTTGTATCTCTCTATAGCCAAAGCTTACAGCTTCATCCAGGAAGAAGTTGATAAGCGCGCGCTGTAGCCGTGCACCTTTCCCTTTATATACCGGGAAACCTGCACCGGAAATTTTTATACCGAGATCAAAGTCGATGATGTCGTACTTCTTGATAAGGTCCCAGTGTGGAAGAGCGTCCGCGTCTAATTGTGGAACGGTTCCATGTTGATATACACTGATGTTGTCATCGGCACCAACACCGGCCGGTACATTTTCATGCGGAACATTGGGAATCTTATATAGCAGTTCGAGTTGCTTCTTCTCGTATGTATCGAGTTCTGCTTCGAGCGATTTTACTTTATCCTTATCTGCAGCAACCGATGCACGCAATGTAGCAGCTTCGTCCTGCTTGCCCGACTTCATTAATTCTCCGATCTTCTTGGAGTCTGTATTGGATTTAGCTTTCAGTTCATCGAGTACCTTTTGAGTATCTCTTCTTAACTGATCGTTTTCGAGCACCTGATTTATCAGGGATGCTGCGTCTTTAAAATTCCGCTTGGCTAAACCTGCTATAATTTTGTCGGCTTGCTCGCGGACAGTTGCTACCTGTAACATTGGTATGGATTTTTTAAAAGGCTTCAAAATTAGTTTTTTTTGATCGCCTTGTGCTTTTCTAACTATAATAAAATATTCTATGATTTGATAATTTTCATTTTTGAGTTATACTTGCATCATCATTCGGCTTTTATCTCAAGCCCTCTGAACATAAATCCGGAACTCTTAATCAAATTTTTGTTTTTCTTGTTAACTGTTTCACAACGTTATTATTCAGCTTTATGCTGATCACCACAACCAATTCAACATATCATCATTTTTAAACACATTCATTTTTAAATCTCATGTACACTATTGACGACCTGAATGTCAGGCTTCTCTCTGAATTGAAAGAGATCGCAGAGGAGATGGGCGTAAAAAATGCCAAGAAGCTATCCAAGCAAGACCTCATCTACAAAATCCTCGATCAACAAGCTGTATCAGGTGATACAACTCCCGCCAAAAAACCTGCAGCTGCAAAAACTGAAACTACCGAAACAACTACTGAAGCCGCT
>CBIHOZ010000292.1:0-3523 GCA_966211525.1 uncultured Chitinophaga sp.
CTATGAAAAACAAGACGGGCATCTTCATCGGGTTTGTGCTGGGCACAGCCGGCTTCCTCCTCTTATTCAAAGTGATCTTCCTGGATAATATACCACCCGAAGACGAACTCGCCCCGGGAATTGTGGTGATGGCTGCCGTACTAAATGGAATCGTGTTTGCTTACATCGGCTCGCTGCTGCAAAGCTATCGGGCAAAGAAAAGAAATTACAAATAGAGCATCGTGCCCAGCATGATGATTGGAAAACCTCATCGCCCTGACCCTATATATAGCTTACACTGCTCACAACGGCAGCATACTTGTATATATGTAATTACCTGAACAATGCACTATTGTCCGGATGCTGTGCTCACGCCCTCAGAAGTCATCTTCACCCGCTCCAGGGTGCCATCCGTTTTGTAATAAAGCCTGTCGATGCAGATAGACCTGCTATAACTGCCTCCGTCATGTTGCAGGCCTCCGTTGTGATAAATGAAGTATGCATTGCCTTTGAACTCTACAATAGCCTGATGGTTGGTGTTGCTGTTGCCGGCAATCTCGTTGAGTATACCCTGGTATATATAGGGGCCTTCGATATGATCCGCCATGGCGTATGCAATTTTCTCCGGGAAGCCGGTTGCATACGACAAGAAGTATTTTCCATTACGCTTATGAACCCACGGTGCTTCTGTGAATTGAAAGTCCTTAAAGTCAATCTTCTTGATCTCACCATCCAACTCAATCATATTGTCTTTCAGCTTGGCGTAGTAACATTGTCCGTTGCCCCAAAACAACCAGGCTTGCCCATCGTCATCAACAAACACAGCAGGATCTATACACGCCCACGAATGCGTTGATGCAAAGCAATCTTTATTCGTTAACAACGGTTTGCCTAGTGCATCTTTGTAAGGGCCCTGCGGACGATCAGCAACGGCTACACCTATACCGGTCCAGTTTGTACTGATATACCAATAGTACTTTCCGTTTCGCTCCACTACATGCCCTGCATACGCATCACCACTTTTGGCCCAGGCAAAGTCTTTAATGGTTAACGATGTCGGATACTGCGCCCATGTTTTCAAGTCTGTTGTAGAGAAGACAATCCAGTCTTTCATTTTATATCCCTTTTGTGCACCCGTAGAATCATGTCCTGCGAAAAGCCACAAGGTATCTTTCATTACCAACGCTCCCGGGTCTGCGGTATACTCGTGCGTAATTATGGGATTGCCGGAAGCAGTAAATTTATAGCGATCTGTTGATTCAGCCGGACGCAACAATATACCGGGCACCCCGCCCCACTTCGCCTGCAGCCTGCGCGCTTCTTCACGGGTAATACCAATCACACTACCGTGACGCGGATTAAAATTC
Organism: uncultured Chitinophaga sp.; assembly: GCA_966211525.1. Lineage (GTDB taxonomy): Bacteria > Bacteroidota > Bacteroidia > Cytophagales > Cyclobacteriaceae > Ohtaekwangia. Next base: position 1,347 of record CBIHOZ010000292.1, read on the forward strand.
TTTCTGAAGGATTCCGGAGTTTGTGTAAAGTTTACAAGATCGTTGCTGCGTTGAAATTCATAGCGAAGGTTGGTATACAGATCGTACATTAAAATATACTCTTCCGAATGGTTGAGTTTGAATACGCTCGAGCCTTCAACAACCGTTCCTTTTTCCGAATACGCATCGAGGTATTTATAGTCTTCTACCCATGGTCCCCACAGCGATTTACTCGTTGCCTGCTGTATACCATTCCGGATTTCTTTTCCGGATGCATCCTTGGTATTACCCTTGAAGAAAAAATGATAGACACCATCCCTGTAAATGATATCACCATCGATAGCGCCATATTTAGGACTGAACAGCAAACGTGGTTCATGCTCGAATCCGCTGAAATCTTTATTGGCATACGCTGCGTAGAAATCAAGTTTGTTGTCGCCTTCATAGCGAACGGTGAAATATACCAGGTATTTCTTCGTCTTCGGATCATATATAGTCTGTGGTGCCCACACCCATTTTACATTCCCGAATTTCTTCGGATAGGCTTTGGCCAGATCGATGATACTATGGGTCCAGTTGATCAGATCATTGGACTGCAACATTACGATACCCGGATTACTCCCCCACCCGTTCTTGTTGGCAAACATATCCGTTGCTGTTATATAGAAACCTTTGCCATCTTCCTTCCTTAAAATGTGCGGATCGCGAATACCACCCGATTGAGACACTTCACCTGACGACAAGATTGGCTGGTTATCATTCAAAGCAAACCAGTTCATGGCGTTATCACTCACAGCAAAACGAAGCTGCTCTTGCTTGGTCTTGTCACCTGATCCTTCGAAGTAGGCAAAGAGATAGCCTGTAAATTGTTCCGTTACAACGGGGTCACTAGGCGCCACACGCTTCTTTTTGACGCCTGTTTGTTGACCGCAGGTAGCAAAAGCGATAGCCCAAGCCATCGCCACCAAGGTTAGTTTTTTCATTCTACACAATCGTATTGCTCATTCAGTAATTCAATTATAGTGTATTTTCAACACTTAATAAAATATTTTTTATTTTTAATGGTGACGAACCCGGCTGTAAGAATTTTACTTCGTTGGTTTGAGACAAGGAAAAGGATCAGCAAAAGATTATAAACTATAAAGCACCACATCTTTACGACTACGAATCATATACTATATATCTAAATTCTCACAATGCTTCGTTGAGTTGGATCGCTGCGCACACCTTGTGAACGACATGATGAACAACAGATCAATCGCTATATATAGTTTTCAGCGTTGGCAATTTTTAGATGTGATGGGCAGTAATCTCTTCGCAAAAAAAACTTTCGATACTTTATCACGGTTAAACATCTTTTTCTTCCCCTGTACACATCTTTTAAAACATTTTCGAGGATGAGATGTTAATTACAATTACGCTGTGATCTATAGCAAACATTAGCTGGCACAATTTTTTCGGTTGAAAAATGAGTTGCACGCCTTCCAATTCCACCTGTACAGGGCGCTTTTATACTTCCCGCTTGTACATTTTTAAGTTGATTAATATTAGAAATACTCGCTTATATGCTATATTTCAACAACCGTTACATTCTCCCCTACTGTTGTGCCTCATTCTTTTATCACAACCTATAAATTATGGAGGTAGCTGTATTGAATGAAAGTAAAACTACCGTCAACAATGCACTAGAGATTATACTAAAATCAAGATTACTCACGCTTGACGGTTACTGGCAGCTTAGTGACGATGTACTCGCATCTTTACACGACAGCCCGGTGTTAGCACTTACATACTATTACCTGGTAAATGTACACGACAGCAACAATCTCGTTTACCCCGATGACCTGGAAGTACTGCTGGGTGTCATCGAGTCGGTAACACAGAATCAGCCGGTAACATTTACTATACGGTTGATTAATCCTGCCGGGGATATCAAGCTGCTGCATGCAAACGGAACGTTCATCGATACCAGTCAGCCGAAACCCGCTTTTGCAAATTGGGACAATTATACCAATGAGCTTGATCTCAATCTCAAAACATTTGAGTATGCCGAGACTGTTTCTTCCATCGGCTGCTGGCGCTGGAACCTGGACACAAATTCCATCTATACTTCTTTCAACTTTAATCGCATCTGCGGACTGCACGAGGAATATATACTTACGGATTGGGACTCCTTCCTTCGCTGCATATACCCGGAA
>CBIHOZ010000293.1:0-3483 GCA_966211525.1 uncultured Chitinophaga sp.
CATCGAAATGTTGGGGAGCAAAGAAAGGCTTTCCTGGAAACAGGATTCCGATAGGCTGGTCATTGAAAAACCGAAGTCCGCTTGCACTGACATTGCGGTGGTATTTAAAATACAAATGAGTAAGGGGGCTGTGGGGAAAATTAAATAACCAACGTTATGAAGAACCATATTACGGAGAATGCATGCGCTGTTTACGTTTCGGAACAGGAGTATGTTGATTTGAAATGTGATGGATTTTTTAGCTATGAAGAAGTAGTGGGTATTACTGAGCATGTATACGACATGCTGCGGTATTATAACGTGAAAAAATGTATTATAAATCTTCAGCAGGTAAAGATATACCCGTCAGGAGCAGAAGAATATCTGCGTGATGTCTGGTATAACAAACTTCTGCAGACAAGTCTTAGCCGGATCGCGTACGTTGTTCCGGAAGATATTTTTGGCAGAACTTCGATGATCGTGGTGCATGCCGGTAGCGCGGTTAAGAAGATTCAGCGCGAGTACTTCACCGATGAAGCAAGCGCGAAGGAGTGGCTGAATTCCTGAATGGTCAGTAATAGAAACAGTATCGTGAACGTAGCGCAGCTGATTTTTGGACTATAGGAATACATATTTGAGATGTTTCAATCCGGAGCCTGAGATGTTGTGATGATGCGCAATCGTATCATTGTAAGATATATTTCTGGACTTTTGATATACCTCAATGATATATACTGGTTCACAAATCTGCAGGAGACTTTTAATAATGACTACTTTTTTGTCGCACCTGCTTTTAGCGGGCAGGTGCGATTTTGAAGTATACTTGCCATTCGAATATCAATAGCAGTCATGGCATTGTTTGTTCCTTTTGAACCAGAGGTTGAAGTGTTAGGTCAGTCTATTGTTGCATTTATTAATGCTATACCGTTGGGGAAAGAATACAGACTTCACATTCTGCGTAAATATGGTATTGAGAATGTCAGGAGCGACAACTGGTATAGCCAGCAACAATATTTGAAAGCCTTCCGGGAGATTTCAATTACCTCCGGGCCGTATATACTTTTTGATATTGGGAAAGGCGTGCAGGAACGTGCAGTCTTTTCCCCGGAGACAAATTCGCTGGAGAAAGCACTGCGATCGATCGATGTTATCTATGCTATGAATCACCGCGGTGGCGAAATAGGATACTACGATTTAATGACATTTGATTGCAAAGCAAGGCTTGCAAAAATGATTTGTACAACACCTTATCCCAGCGAGTTCGATCGTGGAATTCTCACAGCAACGTTGAACCGTTTTAAGCCTGAGGATTCTGTGAACTGTAACGTGTTGCTCAATTTAAGAAAACCAACCAGGCGGCATGGAGAAGACAGTTGTACATATTTGATAAAATGGTAGGTATAGGTTTCGTGTTTTAGAATAGACTTGAATATACGTTATGGATCTTGACAGACTGCAGCCTCATTCGCGATCGCTGTTCATTGTACTCAGCGAATGCATCGAGCTGTTGCAAAAAGATATACTTCGAATGAAATGTGCCCGTGATACAAGATCGGTCCGTAAATGGACTGCTGTGTTGAAGTGTGCCGTTGCCTGTAACAAAATCATTCACGCCATGGAGAACAACGAGCTGGAAACACTGGATGCAAAACTGCGCGCCTGCCACACCGCATGTAATCGATGCGTGGTATATTGCTATACCAGTATAGTATTTAGTAATTCATATAAAGCAGCCGATAAAATATTGACACAACTGCGCCTGTACGCGGATAAGTCTTCGTGATGATTTCGTATGATAGGAGCTTCCGGGCGTTACTGACCGGAAGCTATGGTTTAACGAACGGTTTGTTAAGTTCGTCATATACCGATTGGGGAGTCTCTTTGAATAACAATTGCGCGAAGATGTACAGATCGTTTCTCCATACCGTGAAGTCATGACCGCCCGGCTCGGTATAGTATATATGCGGAACGCGATGGCTCAACAGGAATTCATGCGTTCGGTTACTGACCCAGATTAAATAATCATCAACTGCGCAGGATATCCACAATAATTTCAGTCTGCGTATCTTTTCAGGATCAGGTACCAATACTTCAGGCTTTTTAGTATTCGGAGCAGGAGCGAAGCCTCCAACGTAAGCAAACTTGTCCAGGTTACCCAATCCGAAATTCAATGCCTGTCCTCCGCCCATGGACAATCCTGCTATCGCTCTATAGCGAAGCTCTTTGTATACCGGGTAACTTTTCTCAATGAATGGTATCAGGTCATCGAGCAGGTCGTGTTCAAATGTAGCGAAAGATTTTACTTTGGCACTATCAAATTTGTCCCCGATAGCTCTGTCGTCTACCATAGCCCGGCCGTTGGGCATCACAACAATCATAGGCTCTGCTTTCTTTTCGGAATAAAGATTGTCCAGAATGATTTGGGGTGGTGCATTGCTTACCCATTCTTTTTCAGTACCTGCAAGACCATGCAACAGGTATAGTACCGGGTATTTCTTTTTGGAAGAGAATCCCGGAGGAGTATATACCAATGCCCTGCGTTTAACACCCACGGTTTTTGAATAGTAATATGTAGTGTCAACTTTTCCGTGCGGTATATTTGCCCGTACCGAATCGAAACCCTTGGGGGCATGATTGTAAATACTCTGCGCACCTGCGTACGAACAGATAAGCAACGCAAGGATGATCGGTACTATACCTTTCAATTTGATTCGTAGACCACGTGTGATGAAATACGTTGTGGCTACTTTAGTATCCGGTGTATTCTTATTTGCAGTCTGAAGCGTAATCATGCACATATACATTTGGTTATAAAATTATACTGCGGAGTCTCATCAAACTGTTATAAAGTCTAAGGAGATCCTGGTATATATTGTTAGAACATAAGATTGAGCAGGCCGGGCCATGTGGGTTATATACCCCTAAAAACCATCGTTGGCCAGGCTGCTGCTCAATGCTATATTTAATGTTTGCGGAAGAAACTCAATTTTTGCCGCTGGAAAAATAGTACGAATCGTTATACTTTCTGGTATTCGATAGTCTCAGAAGTAGTATTAAAAAGTCGTATTGCAATAACCAGACATTCATGTGCTATATTCCGGTGATCATAGTTGTCTTTCTGCCTTCAATCGTACGATTTCTTCTTCCGCTGCTTTCAACTTTTCAACGATGATTTTGCTGGCCCGCTCGTTAGCTTCTGCAAGTCTTTTTGAGCGCTCTTTTTCTTCTTGCTGCATACGATCAGCTTCCTGTTGCTTGCGAAACATTTCTTCCTGGGTAGCCTGTAATTCTTCGAAATTCTGGCGCATCTCTTCCTCGGTAGCGCGCATATCTTCAGTTTGTCGTTGGGACACAATCAGAAGTTCCTGCATCTTTTCTGTTTGGCGTGCACTCTGTAACGCTGACGCCACAAACTCGCCTGCTTTCTCAAGGAAGCTCACCTGGTAGTCTTCTAATTTATCCAGGTTTGCTATTTCAATGATCGCTTCTATCTGATCGTTATAC
>CBIHOZ010000294.1:0-3466 GCA_966211525.1 uncultured Chitinophaga sp.
GCGACTTATAAATATTTCTTGTTGTACTGACCACGAGCGTATTCTGTTCGGTGTGAAATGACTCCGGAAATATAGTAGCAGGATCATTATTCCTTGACCATGTACCACCATCATCTTCGGAAAAGAATACTCCATTATTAGTCGTATTACAAACGATAGTATTCCCCATGAGTCTTACTTCATTTACCGACTGGTTTAGCAAACCTATATTTCTCTTGTTCCAGGTAATACCCATATCACTACTATACAATATTCCATCATCGTAGGTTATAAAAAGGGCCGAACCTTTTTTATACATCCTCGATCCTCCTGAAACATTAATGTTCCTATAGTATGACGGGAATATTTTATGTGACCAGGAAACACCATTGTTAGTCGAGTAATAATAAGTGGAGGTACCAGTCGTAATGAATACTTCATTTTCCGAAACAAAAATTCCGCTAATGAATCCTAACGTGATGTTAACATTGGAGTCAATAAAAGTTCCGCCCTTGTCATGAGAAACCATAACCAGAATCTTGAAGGCTGAATCATTACCACCAACCCACAACTGGTCGTCTTTTAGAACTAGTTGACTCACTGAAATATTCAGCTTGAGTGTCCATGTGATACTGTTATCATCTGAAAAATACAAGCCATTGGTTGATCCGATCCATATCCTGCTATCAAGCTTCCTGATGCCACGTATTTGCTCATTGGAATATTTTGATGAAATGAATGTCCAGGTTACACCATGATCAGCTGAATAATAGTAACCACCGGTCGATCCTCCGTATATCTCATCTCCAAATACATCTATAGAGTAAAGTCCTTTGGAGGAGTCATCAAAATTGTCAGTAAGCGAAACCCATGAATTTCCAAAATTATCTGAATAATACGCCCCTTCGGAATTGGCTACATAGATTTTAGAATTATAAGAATTGAATGCCCAAGTCGTATAGTCTGCAGGCAGACCGTTGTTGACTGATTGCCAAGTCAGACCTTCGTCAGAAGATCTATAAATTCCTCCTCGAATACCATTTACGAAAAGATAATCTCCAACTTCCAGCATCTCAGCTGTCTGGCCACCCGTTGGCTCTGGTAATTGTTGCCATTGTCCATGGCAACTGACATTGATCAGGATTGTTAACGAGAATAAAAGAAAAACCGACTTCATGCTATAGTGATTCCATAAATATCGCATTACTAACATTTCGAAAAAAATGCAATCGGCAAATAATACATTACAACTAACTTGATTTCTTAGTAGATATACCCTCAGACGATGATTATAGTCCGTTGAGTTTTTTCTTAGCTCGCCTAAACACATAATCTATCCCCATCCGTACATTTATTTTGTTGGCTGCCGGCAATTCGCCTCTATATTCCACTCTATATAATGCTATTATATTTCCCCGTACACTCCTTGTGATATTAAATCTTTTTCCTAAACCAAAATTACTCTCGCAAACTCTCGGGCTAATGGGTTCATTTGTACGCGTTTTATACGAAGCGTCTTGCTTCAATGCTTCAAACTCGCCATGCACAAACATTCCCTTTACCACTAGCATGTCCATGTATACTCGTCCGCCAAAGGTTTTCATCCCTTTGACAAACGAATCAAATTTCTTATCAAAGCCAACGCGATAAACTGCGCAAATTCCAGCCGTCAATCGTGGTGTAAATCTATAGCCCGTTTGAAGAGAAATATCAGATGATACAAAACCCTTATTGTATATCTGCCAATTTAGTCCGGGAACAAGACGCTGATAAAACTTTTTCCCTTCCAATTCATCGGATTGTCTTTTAAATACATCTTTGACACTACCTAAACCATGCTTTTTATACTTGGATATATTTGGTTTATCGCGAGCGGCATTAAGCTTCTCCGACTGTTGCATCACATAATCATTTGCTACAGCCTTATACTTTCTGTTAATTTCTTCCTGGATTAACTTCTGGTCGCGATAACGCTGAATCATCGCCTCGTACTTCGCCTGCTCTTCTGTCGCTCGTGTAATTTCCTTACCCGCCGAGCCTATATCAGGCACTTCAGTCAGTCTTTGCTCTGCCTGTTCAGAAAGTTTCTCCAGGTTCTCCGGAGAACTCTCCTTTATATTCTGAAGATCGGCTTGATAACTATTGATTTCATTAAGGTTGCGATCTATACCTTCCAGGTCGCCTGGTATATTACTCACTCTATCAAGGTCTGTAGTCTGCGGCAGGTTTATATCGCTTAGATTAGTATTTATGTTCGCAGCCGGAAGGTCTAAGGCTTTGGCATCCGGTATATTCGCATGTAAATTCGGAGAGAGTTCAACACTATTTATGGACGAAGGGGATGGAATTTGTTTTCCGACAGAAGAGAGCTTTTCCGTGCCCGGTATATTCCTTCCTTCGCCAGCTATATCAGAAAGTTCATTCTCTGTCTTATCTTTGATTTTAGCAGTCGACCGTACTATTTTATCTTGCAGGCTATCCGTTTTATTTTGAGTATGTCGCTGAACGTCTTCTATTTTTCTATTTACGCTGGTAATGTTTTGCCGAAGACTATCAGTAGAATATTGAGTGTTTACTTGAACTTTTTCGAGTTGACGGGATACGTGTTCTACATTTTTTTTAAGAGTATCCTGTTTTGATAGATATTTAGAGGAGTCACCTTCGTATACTATGTTTTCTAAAGAGCCTGGATGATTAGTTGATAAAGATTGTGCCCACAGACAAGAACCATGCAGGTATACCAAAAAGAATAACGTTACCAATCTGCTCACAAGACTAATTGAATTCATTTGATTGTTGCTTCTAGTGGTGAACTGTATATAGCTGCATAGCTTGAAAGATCACTCATTGAGAAAATAGGGGCATCATTTATTAATCTCTGAATAATAATCAAGTATCTTGATTAGATCAGCTTTGCGTTGAAATTTAAATGAATTCTTCTTGGCATATGACACGAGCTTTTCATACATCTCCTTTCCTATATATTCCTCAAGCAGGTCTTTGTCAAGCAACTTGTTTTTTGTTTTTGACCGGTCGTAGAAAACTCCGTCTATCTCTTTAGACACTGTTTTAAGATACGGTGTGATATTACCATTCGTATCCATGATATAAATCGTCTCCGTCTGCGATATTTCTATCGAAGATCCCAAAGGAGTCCCCGAAGAAAAAGTACCAGTACTGTTGTTAAATACTCCTGGAGTAGATACCGATTTTTGTTCAATATCAACCGGGTCGGACTTTGCCAAAACAGCGAAAAGCTTAAACTCCTTGACAACTTCAAAAAACAAAGGTCGCTTAACATTATTTTGTGGGTCCTCGTATGGGAATGTATAGAAAACTCTTTGCTTGTTCGTTTGCTCATCATGAAATTCAAAGCCAGCTACATTTCTTGATGTAAAAGACCGTGAGTCTGATCCCTTCTCGAATGATAACAGCCCGGTCTTATCATTATATCTCAAAAGCCCTTTCAGCTCTGTTCCATCGTTCA
>CBIHOZ010000295.1:0-3339 GCA_966211525.1 uncultured Chitinophaga sp.
AAATGATACACGCTGGGAAGGCTCTTTCATGAATGTATTCTACGAGCGCTACTATGACTTCTATGACAAGCCGAAAGCCGACCGTGCGAATATGAATATCCGTTTTTATTTTCCACAGGCGTGGGAAGTTGCCGACACAGCCGCATGGCGCGCTGCTGATGTAGCCCATAGAGGTAAAACTAAAATTATACCATACCAGGAAGCAACATCGGAAATATTAACCTGGGAACGCAACGTAAACGTTGATAACAATACACCTGCTATACGTAAATTTGATGATCCTACATCTGTATTCTCAGGTAACGGAAGCAGTACACGTGATATATACCTCGCCCGTCTTGCCGAGACCTATCTGATCGCTGCAGAGGCTTATGTAAAACTTGGCAATACGTCCACGGCCATGGAACGTGTTAACGAAGTGAGAAAACGTGCCGAGCGTACTCCGGGCAGTCTTGTATTAACGGATGCAAGCCAGGTTACGATTGACTATATACTGGATGAACGCGCACGCGAATTATTTGGTGAATATGAACGCTGGTTTGACCTGAAGCGCACGGGTAAACTAAAGGAGCGCACGGAGCTATATAACAAAGAAATCCGCGATCAGTATTTCAGAAAAGGAATCGATCCATTTAAGGGTGTAGGTGGTGCCGATAAAATTTTACGTCCTATACCACAGTCGGCTATAGATTTGAACCAGAATGACGACTTCACACAAAACCCTGGTTATTGATGCTACAATAGACATGTATTTGTATTTGGGTTAAAATAGGATTTCCCGCAAGAGTAGTCGCTGACTCTGCGGGATTTTCTTATTCTTTGCCGGCACAATCAAATATATAGCTATAAATATACTTGAAGACACGAAGCCATAGACAACAGAATCATGAACAGGATACTTTTGAAATTTTCTTTAGCACTCTCAGCCTGTATACTTTTCTCGTTCGCATTGATCGAGAAGAAGCCACGGATCTTTCTGATCGGAGATTCAACGATGGCCAACAAGACTGCTGAGGTTGCTCCGGAAACGGGATGGGGAATGATTTTTCCGCAGTATATAAATCTCGAAGTGCAGAATCACGCAGTGAATGGAAGAAGCACAAAAAGCTTCCGCACGCTGGGACATTGGAGTAAAGTATACGAACAACTGCAGCCGGGCGATTGGGTGTTCATTCAGTTTGGACATAATGATTCCAAAGAGTCTGATACAACGCGCTATGCGCCTGCTAAAACAGATTATCGTAAGAATCTGATCCGCTATATCAACGAGATCAAATCAAAAGGTGCAAAGCCTCTGCTGATCACACCGGTGATGCGCAGAAAATTTGACGACAAAGGTAATTTTGTTGATCAGCATGGCGACTACCCCGGTGTAGTAAAAGAAGTTGGTAAAGAGTTAAAAATACCGGTACTCGATCTGCATGCACGCAGTAAAGATGTAATTGTACAGCATGGTATAGAGGAGTCGAAGAAACTCTTCCTGAATGTTGATAAAGGTATATGGAAACATTACCCGGATGGTAAGGAAGATAACACGCACTTTACCGTATATGGTGCTTCCATCATGGCATCGCTCGTAGCCGAAGGAATTAAGACTTTGAACCTCGATATAGCGAAGGAACTGACAGCATGGCCGGTAGGTGGTAAATATGTATATGAACTGCCGAAGGTTATGGAAGTGTCTTTCAAAAAGGACACGTTCGACATTCGTAAATACGGTGCGAAAGCCGATGGCATTACACTAAACTCAAAAGCTATTCAACAGGCTATAGATGCGTGTAGCCAATCCGGTGGCGGAACAGTGTTAGTGCCCGATGGCTTCTGGCTAACGGGGCCGCTAGATCTGAAAAGCAATGTAAACCTGCATATAACAAAAGCGGCTGTCGTACAATTCAGCAACAATACAAATGACTACCCGCTGGTAAAAACAAATTGGGAAGGACTCGATGCGATTCGTGCGCATTCACCGATCTATGCAGTGGATGCTGAAAATATAGCGATTACCGGCGAAGGTATACTGGATGGTGCCGGTGAAGCATGGCGCCCGGTAAAGAAAAGTAAACTTACTCCGCCGGAGTGGGAGCATCTCACAAAGTCAGGTGGATTTCTGAATGAAAAGAAAGATACCTGGTATCCAACAGAACGTGCACTGGCCGGATCAAAGGAAAAACGTCCGGGGGTAGTGGCGGAAGGTTGGGACTTACAGAAAGCCGAAAGTATAAAAGAGTTTCTGCGACCGAACATGTTGAATATAGTTCGTTGCAAACGCGTATTGCTGCAAGGTGTAACGTTCCAGAATTCACCGGCATGGTGCCTGCATCCGCTGTTGACACAACATTTAGTGTTGCGTGATCTGACCGTCCGCAATCCGTGGAATGCACAAAATGGTGATGGTGTAGACGTAGAGTCTTGTCGCTACGTATTGATCGAGAACAGCACATTTGATGTCGGTGATGATGGTATATGTATCAAGTCGGGTCGTGATGAAGAAGGAAGAAAACGTGGTGTTGCAACCGAAGATGTAATTGTTCGGAACAGCACGGTATTCCACGGTCACGGAGGTTTCGTGATTGGCAGTGAAATGAGTGGCGGTGCCCGCAATATATATGTATATGATTGTAACTTTTTAGGAACTGATGTCGGCCTTCGCTTTAAAACCACACGCGGACGTGGAGGCGTGGTAGAGAAGATATATGCCAACAACATCAGCATGGGCAATATCGGCGGTGCTGCTATATTATTTGATATGTACTATATGGCGAAAGATCCGTTGGCCATGTTTGCCGGCGAGGAAAAACCATCCATCGAGTTTCAGCCAGTAACAGAGGCAACCCCGCAGTTCCGCGACTTCTACATAAAAGATATAGTCTGCAAAGGTGCAGAAACGGGCATCTTTGTTCGCGGTCTTCCGGAAATGAATATTCGGAATATATCCATGGAGAATATATCAATCCAAAGTAAAAAAGGATTTGAATGTACGGAAGGTGATAACATCATACTCAAGAATGCAACGCTCTACTGCGATGAGAAAAACGTAGTGGAGGTTCACGATAGCAAAAATCTGTTGCTCGAAAATATACAGTATAAACCAAACGATGTGCTGTTGAGTGTAAGTGGAAGTCGCTCGAAAGATATTCGATTGCTGGCGACAGATCCTTCTAACGCGAAGAAAGAGATCGCTTTGGGTGCAGGGGTTTCGGAGAAAGTGGTTAAGAAGAAGTAAGAAGTAAGAAGTAAGAAGTAAGAAGTATATACTCCAAATATTATTATACATGATGAAAGTAAAAATTTTGTTTGTCGGGTTGATTTGCAGCTTTATGTTTTCGTGCATGGCGCAGC
>CBIHOZ010000296.1:0-3227 GCA_966211525.1 uncultured Chitinophaga sp.
GTCTCATGGCTTTTTAGTGTTTGTGTTCAGAGATTTTGCCTGAGACAAAGATAATAAAAAACTAATAATATTAGATGTTAAACTAAAAATATTAGTTGTTTAAAGGAGGATTGACCGTGTCTTTAATCAGGTCGGCGCTGGTCATATTTATGACTGTCGTAATAAATTCTTTTGGACAGTGCAATGCTCGCAGCAGGGCCACTACAGCGACAATTCTGTTTTTATTTCCTGCCGTGCAGCAATCTGTAAATGTTCTTCCTTGATCTTTTCACCAGACAAATGGCTTTTGAAGACTTCAACTGCCTTCTTCTTTTCGCCCTTTAGTAATAATTCGTTCGCTTCATGAATAGCCACGTTATAGTTAAACGGTGCAATCACCTCCGGCACGTTGGGATTGATGTTTCTGGTCGTCAATAATTTTGATATAGTATAGGCCCGCATGCTGGGATCTGTATAAGGCTTACACAAATCCATGATATCCTCTCTTTTCAGATCGCGGTTGAGCCAATCTTTTTCGTTGTCTTTATCGATAAAGACCGGCATCCTTTTTTTGCTGTTGTGGACGTATTCCAATATAGCATTCGCCGGGCAGGTGAGAATAGTATAGCTATAGTAGTATTCACCGGTAGCGGGGTCTTTCCATCGGCTATATAGTCCTGCCATGGATCTTATTTTCTGATCGCGAAATGTGATGTAGTACGGAACCTTTACCGTGCCTTCCTCATCAAGCCATCGCCATTCAAAAAAGCCTTTCACGGGTATCAAGCAACGTTGTCCATTCTTGATAGCATCGCGAAAGGATGGTTTATCCCACATCTCTTCACTAATGCAGTTCAGGGTGTTATGGCGCATTTGCATCGCCTTGTCTTTCTCTTTGTAAAAGTGTGGGATGAGTCCCCAGCGAAAGAGTTTGAATTTGTCGGGCTCACCAGCAGTAAGGATATGCGTTGGGAAATAATCAAATCCATTCTCAAACCATCGTTCATACGTAGTGTTATTTGTATAGGCACTCAGCAGGCGTTGATACCAACGCATTTCCGTGAGCTCCTGCTTGGTGAGGTTAGCGGGTAACGCGTCTTTTTGTGTATACTTTATCAATTGAGAATTCAGTTCGCTGCTGTCCTGTATGCCAATGGATTTAAGCGCATCATCTTTGTTCAACATGATGGTAAATTTCTCCTTGATCAATTCCATCTCTTCGGTGATGGATTCAAAAGAGGCCGAATAGTGATCCATCAACTCTGTATATTTTTCAACTTCCGATTTAAAGTTGCACATAGGCTGTGTTGTTAAGTGTACTGGCAAGCAGTGCCAATTAAATTTGCTGCTTATAAAAATAACAAAATACCCAGGCTTTTTAGTTGCAAAAAATTCATTTAGAACTGGATCGATTCGCTTGCAAGTGAGAGGGCTGACGACTCGAATACACTAACACCAAAAGTGTTTTGGAAATTGCTCCAAGAGATGAGAACCAAGTCCTGTTGGGGCACTCATTGATTCAATCGTAAAGTTCGGATTTTTACCGGACTTGCAACCAAAAGCTTCCGGCATAAAACGGCTCCTGCCTACGGCCTGCCTTCCTATTTATTCCTTTGCCTTTTGGTGCAAGCCCTTTACGTCATGGACTTTCAGGCAGTCTTTGTCCGGTAAAAATCCGGTGATGTAACCATTGAAAAATGTTTAATCAAAACAATTACTGCTATGAAAACAAATGAATCAGTTAACCTGAAGACAACATTGCAACATGACAACGTGTTTGTTAAAAATGAAATTATTCCCTTATGTGACGTTTCAGGATTACCATCACGAAGAGGACTTGATAGCGTGATTATCTCCGCAGGAGAGATAGTGAACGTGGTTAGTAATTCGTACGGACATCTTCCCAATGAAAAATTCATTGATGAAGTAGAACGCAAGCTCTTCGAGTCGGGCGTGGCCTACATCAAGCGGTCTATCAATAGGAATAACCGGTCTTTTGCCATTGACTATATTTTATCCGATGATCGCTGGCTTGTCAGCGTCAATAATGGCAATGACATACTTCGGCCGATGCTGCGGTTTACGAACAGTTATGACGGCTCTTGTAAGACATCTGGACATTTTGGATTCTACCGCGAAGTATGTTCCAATGGACTCCACATCGCGCAGTCAGTCGTTGGATTTAGTGTTAAGCATAAGGGAAACATAGCACAGGTGATCATTCCAGAAATCAGATCGCTGGTTGATCAATTTATGCGTAACGAATTTTATAGTCTGCACAGGAAATTTGAAGTTCTTGCCGAAAAACCTATTCAAGATCTGACGGGTTTTGTCAAAATCACCGCGGATCATTTTAAGCTCTTTCAATATGAATGTAGCAGTAAAAACATTAGTCCCTCCGTTAACGCGCGATTGGTTATCGACAGGATTCGAAAGGAAAGTTCCATGCTGAATGCAGAACCCAATGTCTGGCATGGATACAATGCATTCAATGCTGTGCTACATGATAAGCTCAAAAAAACTTTTGGGGAGCAACGAAAACTAGATGCATTACTGTTTGAATACTTCTTAAACACATAAAGTTTTGGGGAGCCGTGCAGCGGCTCCTTTTTTTTGTTCGTTTTTCTCGTTGTTTTTTATCGTTTAGTTTAACCGATATAAAACTGTTGGGATTCGACCATCGGTAAATTTATACCGGTATATATCTTGTGGTGATGCAGCGTCTTGCTGGTTCGTTCTATTGTCCGGTCGTAGCAGGAATCATTTCATACCTATACAAAAACATCTGGCAGGTCGATTACCCTAATGAAAATCGATTGTATTACACATCTTTAATAGCGCAGTTTATTGCTGAATGATCGGTCAATAATATGAAGTTATAAACGGTCCTTGTATCCTACGTGTGGAGCAACAACAGCGGATGTTAAAAAATATACTATACGTATAATTGTGCGCGAGTTCAAGTGCATGCTGTCAGGATATCAGTTCTATTCAGTTATTAAAAGTGGCGTATGTTGGTAGGGTTGTAAGTGGTATTGCTGTATGTAGATATATACACGTTTTGCGTCCCAATGAGTCACGATGAAGCAACCGATGAAGAAATTTTAAAACTGCTCGCAGACAATAATCCAAAGTCAATTTTGCTCATGTACGAACGCTATCATGAGGTGATTTTAAAAAAGCTTAAAACAATCGTGGGACACGCTCAGGATGCTGAAGATATCACGCAGGAGCTGTTTCTTTCTATA
>CBIHOZ010000297.1:0-3123 GCA_966211525.1 uncultured Chitinophaga sp.
ACATTGCGACCAGCGGCGCAGCAGCAGCACCAGCTGAGGCAGCGGCAGCTCCAGGTCGGCCTGAAGTTCAGGTTGCGTGATGGTACCTTTCAAACCGTTAATTAAAAAGTTTGGTACCTTCTCTGACTTTGAAATTTTGTTCTTGATCTCGCCAATCATTTCCAACGCATTGGCTTTACCATCGAAATCAGCGAGGGCTTTTACTTTCTCTTCGAGGGTATCCCACGAGTTGATTTTCTTTACCTGCTCGGTGCGCGTTGCTATAGCTTGTGTGTGCTCCGCTGTTCTTCCGTTGATGCACGCGTTGTATTCGTCAATGATCGTTTCGATGTCTTTCTTGCCATAGGTTCCGTCATCGATCTTGGTCTCAACCACAGGACAATCCGAGAAGAAGCGTGACGTAATTTTCTTGAAGCTCAGGTTCGGTACTTCTGTGCCGGTGCCATCGCGCTTCAGCAAATAACGGCCATCATACGAAGTCTGGTTCTCCAGTTGAAAAGCAAACAACGAAACATAGCCTGCCTTTAACAGCTTCATGAAAGTATATCCGCCAGGACCTTTTACCGGTTGATACGTTTCGCCTTTCAGTGAATAGGACTTCACCTGGAAAATAGGAATAATGGTTTTCTTTTTATCAGCACCTGTTACCTGCACTTTTTTATCAGGACCAAAGGTGAGTGGTTTAATAGATCCGGTAATGGTGTCGCCTTTTGTAGTTACCGCGTAGTCTTGCGCAGACATACACTGATAAACCAGCATCAGAACGAGTAGCAGAATGATGTGTATAATACCAAAGGTTTTCATAGGATGTTAAAAGCTGTTAGATACAAACTTGGTGTGTGGTGGGGTTATTGTTCTTCGAAATTAAAATATACGAAATCGAAATATAAGACGATTTATCACATGAATTTTAACTTTTTGATTTCAATCGGTTTGCGTCTTTCAGGGCTTTGCTGATGATCCATTCAAGCTGGCCGTTGGTACTGCGAAATTCGTCTGCCGCCCACTTTTCTACAGCTTTTAAAACTTCCGGATCGAGCCTCAGAACAAAAGGTTTTTTTTTGCGCCATGCTATTCTGTTATATGATTGGACAACAGGCGCCTCAGGGCCCGGTCAAATTCTTCTGGATTTTGTGTGCCGATAAGCACTTTATGATTGCCCGGCAATATAAGCCGGATATGCTTCGATCCGCGAATGGTCATGCTTCGTAATTTCTTAAACCTGTTTCGGTGATAGCCAATGCCGCCCATGTCGAAAAGATTTCTTCGCTGTCGCACTTCATGCGAAACGATCTGATCTTTCGTGATCACTTTCCATGCGGCACTGTTGGGAAAGAAAAAATAGTGAAGCCCCTGATCATCGATATATACTTCGAGTCGTATGGAGTAGAGTATCCACGTCACTACCATCCATCCTCCAAGCGACAGCAGAAACAGTATAGCCAGTCCGTTGTCTGACATCGGTTTGTCGCCCCAGGGCTGTCCTAAAATCAACTGCTGGTACATGCCATACAGAAGTGGTGTTAGTAGTAGCAACGAGAATATCGCAAACATATACCACACCCACAGGTTTTGCCTGAACAGTTGTGTCTCTTCAAAGTATCTCCGGCTCATACGAAGCTATATATACTTATCAATGATTCAGTGTGCCGGTATTTACAACCGGGTTTACATCTTTATCGGAGCAAAGCACTACCATCAGGTTGCTCACCATAGCTGCTTTACGTTCTTCATCCAGCTCTACGATCTGTTGTTTCGAAAGCTGATCGAGTGCCATCTGCACCATACTCACCGCGCCTTCTACAATTTTAAAGCGGGCTGATACCACGGCAGCAGCTTGCTGTCTGCGCAACATAGCACCGGCAATTTCTGGTGCATACGCCAGTGATCCGATACGTGCTTCGATAACATGTATACCCGCTATATCCAATCTATTCCGTAAGTTTTCTTCCAGCGCATGGTTTATTTCATCATGACCGGAGCGCAGTGTGAGTTCGTGTTCATTATCAAAATTATCGTAAGCGTATTGTCCTGCCAGTCCGCGTACGGCTGAATCACTCTGTAGTTTTACAAACGATTCATAGTTGTCTACTTCGAACAAAGCTTTGAATGTATCGCGCACTTGCCATACCAGGATAACACTGATCTGGATCGGGTTCCCCACCTTATCATTTACCTTGATCTTGTCGCTGTCGAAGTTACGCGCACGCAGCGACACGGCTTTTTTAGTGAGCAGCGGATTGGCCCAGTGAAAGCCGTTGGTCTTGATCGTGCCCTGGTAATCACCAAACAAAACCATTACCATGGAGCTGTTCGGGTTCAGGAAGAAAAAGCCTGGCGTCAGTACGAAAACTGCTCCGAGCGTTAAGATATAGAACGGGCTGTGTCCTGCCATTAATATAATGCTCAGAAATACCAGGAAGATTACAATACCCAGCATCATATAGCCCGATAACGGTGTGAACTCTTTTTCCTTGCTCATAAATTTGATATTAAAATGATATTATAAAGATATTGAATTGAATTTAATAACGCAAACGGCTTCTGCAGGTTGGCTTTGCATAAGAATATTTCTTGGGCTTAATTAGCGGCCTGAAAAATCGTTTAGCACTCTATGATCAAGTATAATCCGAAGACCTGGATGGCGCTCATTCTGCACTCGTATAGTCGCCATGTGTTACGGACGATGTTGCCGGTAATTATTTTTATGATGGTGTTTACCACGGTCGTGTGCTATATCGTTGTAACCTATCTTAAACTTAAGCCAAGTGAATTTCCGGTAACAACAAAGGTACAATCGTTAATAGGTATAGTGCTCGGTTTGTTCCTGGTGTTTCGTACCAACTCTGCCTACGACCGCTGGTGGGAAGGAAGAAGATTGTGGGGCGGTGTGGTGAACAGCACGCGTAACTTTGCGCTGAAGTTAAATGCCTATATCAGTAAAGAGAATCATGAAGACCGCGACTGGTTCGCGAAGATGATTCCCAACTTTGTATATGCTATGAAAGAACACCTGCGCACCGGTGTACAGCTTACAGAACTGGAAGAAGTAGAAGGCACGCTGATCGAACAACTAAAAGCAGTGAAGCATAAACCGAACCGTGTATCGGCTATGCTATACAC
>CBIHOZ010000298.1:0-2909 GCA_966211525.1 uncultured Chitinophaga sp.
AAGGTAAGGTGGATGAGTTTGGGAATGTTCGTATAAGCTGGAAGCCTAATGAAGATGCAGATATATACGGCTATAGGGTTTACCGGGCGTATTACCAAAGCGAAGAGTTTGCGCTCATGACCGGTGAGCCACTAAAAGACACAACATTTACAGACCGTGTAGAACTTAAAAGCCTCAATGAAAAAATACACTATCAGATTATGGCGATTGACCGCAATCAAAATCATTCTGCGCTGTCGGCTGTACTGAGTCTCGCTTTACCTGATAAAGTTCCTCCTGTGTCTCCTGTATGGCTTCCAATCAAATCCACGAAAGAAGGTGTTGTACTCACATGGCAGCCGAGCGGCAGTCAGGATGTTGTAAAGTACGAAGTATATCGAAAAGGTGATCAGGGACAATGGATACGCCTTGCAACGAAGTCTGCCGGAAAAGATTCAGTATATACCTATACCGATCAGAATCTAACGAACAATGTAACACAATACTATACGGTGATTGCTGTAGACGAAGCTTCGCTTGAATCCCCACCGGCTCCGGTCATATCCGGCTTCAAGCTTCCCGGATTAAAAGCTCCCGTTACACTAAATCCTCCGGTAATAGATCGTGAAGGAAGAAAGATTACATTAAGCTGGGTGGATGATGACAGCAATGATGTATCCTATCGGGTATATCGAAAAATCAACGATGGAGATGTAATGTTATACCGCACGGTGAAAGCAAAGCAATTCTTTGATGTGGGCATGAACACGGGCGTTAAATATACCTATAGCATTATGGCTGTGTTCAATGATGGCAGCCAATCGAAGTTGAGCAAGGATATAGAAATAGATTTTTGAAGAAATTGAAGTAAGACGATATGAATAAAAACGTTTACCTGTGCTTCTTATTTTGGATGATAAATATCTGTGCATTTGCACAGACAACATCGTATTATGTAGACATTCATTTTGCTACTCCTCCGGGTGTATATTGTGAATACCATCAAAAGAGGACAAGATTGATCGGAACCATAAGTTCCAAGGATGGTACGGGCGCAAAAAGCTTTTCAGTATATCAAACCGAATCTGTAAGAGTGAACTTGTCTGGTCAATTTAGCGCTGGTGAATATAAATTAAGTGCAGATGTGGAGACCTTTGATATTGCGTCGCAGACATGGAGTAAATGCACATCAATCTCCGGCACGGGTACAGCATCTTTGGGCGCAAACCATGAGGTTCCTCAGTATATAGCAAGTTTGGGAATGACTTTTAACTATGTAAGCTTCGATTATTGCTGGACACCCTATGAGAGACAGTCATTCCAGATAACCGGAGGCGGTTATGATGAATATCTAACAATTTATAAAATTCAATATACATCTCCTTCACCGACTTGGCAAGTTAGCTTGGATGCGCAAGACTGGAAAACACTAACTATGCCGCAGGGTAAAGGTGGACTTGTACCCGGAACAACTTCAGTGGGATTTTATTACCAGATAGACAGGGACAGACTCAGAAGTGTATTAGGCTCCAATATTTATGATCGAACGCTCTATTTTCGTTCTTCTTATAGCAATGTTTGTTTTACAACGACTTCCGCTGTTGTTGGCAGTAACCGGATATATGCTTTTCCACCCACAGTTGCTGTAACTTCGCAGGAAGATGCCCGATGCAAGGGAGAGTCCACAGGAACGGCCACACTGGATATACAGCACCCTGATATTGACAGGTTCGTGGTCACGTGTCATAATGTGGACAACCAAGCGTATGATTTTCAGATTCCGGAGGTATATAGGGGCAGTTATACTATAACCGGACTACGGGCAGGTAAATGGGAGTTTAAAATCGAGAATAACAGAACCAAAGCTCCGGACGACAATTACAACTGGGGTGCTGCTCCTGTAACGGTTAATGCCACTATAAAGGAACCCGAGTTGCCGCTCATCGCTTCGGTCACTTCTAAAAAGTATAACGGCTTTGATGTAAGCTGTACCGGAAGCTCCAACGGAGAGATTACCGGTTCGGCAACCGGGGGTAATGGAAACTATACCTATACGTGGTCGCACGATCCCAGTATCACAAGTACAATGGCATCGGGACTGAAGGCCGGAATATATACTTTTACAGCCACGGACTATAAAGGTTGTACGAATAGCAAATCGCTTACACTCGTGGAACCGACCAAGCTTGCCGCCAGTATAACTTCCACAGGTGGTAAAGGTGCTTACGGAGTGAGTTGCTGGGATAAAAATGATGGAGCATTACAGGCTTCTGCCAGTGGTGGTGCACCGGGGTATAGTTATACATGGTCGACAAATGCAACGGGAAATATTATATCCTCGCTCCCTGTAAACAGCTATACGGTTACGGTAAAAGATGCTAATAGCTGTACAGCACAGTCATCTATAACACTGACGGCTCCACCCAAGATAGACTTTGCAATCAACGAACTCAAGTCTCTTACGTGTCCCGGTGATTATACGGCTGTACTGGAAGCTAAACCTGTAGCCTCTACCATCATTGGTACGGCAGACTATAAATGGTCAACCGGAGAAATCTTTTCAACGATAGAAGATAAAGGAGCAGGAATATATTCAGTAACAGTTTCCGATGATCAGGGATGTAGCACCACCAAATCAAAAACGCTTATTGATCCGCCTGCCAATACTGTTTCTATATCCCCATTGTCTAACTATAACGGGAGCTATATCAAATGTAATGGTGATAGTAATGGTTCATTAGCTGCCCTTGTAAAAGATGAAAACAATAACACGATTCCTGCACAGAATTACTCCTGGACAAATGAGAATTCTGCTGTCAGTGAGGGAGCCACTGCGGCAAGCGTAGACAATTTATCGGAAGGGCAGTATAAGGTTGTGATTACCTATCGCAATCAATGTAAGGCTGAAGCAACGTATTTCCTTTCCGACC
>CBIHOZ010000299.1:0-2776 GCA_966211525.1 uncultured Chitinophaga sp.
AGATTCCTTCAATGACAACTTCAGTTTTATAAGCGCGGATAACCGAAGTTCGGAAACTGTAATATCAGGATAATGGTAGCGAAGTTTAGCGAAGAAACGCGGGTATACTTCCTCAAAAGCTTTCTTGAAATTTTCCCAGTCTTCGTCCGTAAGAATAGCAGCATGAAGGATCTTGTTGAACTTATCAATCTCGGTGTCTTCTTCAACAGATTTCTGCTTGAGTGTTTCGAGGTCCTCACTTATTTTATCAAGCATCTCGGATTTCTCCCGGAGGTTATGTGTATAAAAATCGAGTAACTGTTTTTTCGACTCCAGGCGCTTCTTCATAATGAGGCGCTGCCGGTGATATACCAGTGCTCCAATGACAAGCAACGCAAGGCACGCCACTATAAATGAATTTCTGCGAATGATCTTCACACTCATTTCATGATTCAGTGCCTTTATCTCCAGTTCTTTTTTATCAAGTTCATAGTTGGCCTTCATCTTTTCAATGTTGCTCAGGCTCTCCGAACTTTTCATGCTGTCGTTGAGTGTTACATACAGTGATTGAAATTCATAGGCCTTCGTGTAATTTTTTGCAGCAGCATATACTTTGGAAAGCTGATGGTAACTGTCTGCTATATTTCGTTTCGAATTTATTTTTTTTCCGATCTCAAGTGCACGCTCGGCATGGAATAACGCCTGTGATGGATTATTTCGGATGAGGTATAGATCGCTGAGGGCTGTATATATACCCGACTGCAAATTGATACTGCCCGTTTCGATGGCGAGTTGCAGAGCCTGTTGCTGATACCGGAACGACTCATCGTAGTTCTGGCTGCGGAAATAAATCTCGCCCATGGCATTGTATATATTGCTCACCGCAGATTTGTCGTTGATCTCTTCATTTATAGCGAGCGACCGCTGATAGTATTGCAGCGCCAGCGAATCATTCTTTTCGGTTTCATACACATCTGCGATATTTCCGAGTGCACGTGCGATCCCGCTTTTATAGCCTTGATCAGTCCATGATGACAGCGCTTTGTTAAAATGAAGTAACGCTGCCTTCGTATCGTCCTGCGACAGGTAAATTACACCTACATTGTTATTGCACACCGCGATCTGCCGGTTGTCTGGTATAGTCTCGAAAATGGTGAGTGCTTTTAACAAAAATTCAATGGCACGGGGTTCATTACCTAACCGGTGATAGTAATACCCCAGATATACGTAACCCTTTCCTTCACCCTTTTTGAAATCTATTTTTTGCGAAAGCTCAACTGTCTCGTTCGCTACTTCCTGTACCCGCTTTGTATCGCTGTAGGTTAGAACTTCGCACAATTTGATTAGCGTGTTAACACGGTTTGTATCTTCCGGTGTAGTTTGCAGCACATTTTCCAGACTGTCTATTTTAGAGGAGTAGGTTTGTGCAGCCGTATAGAGGTTTATGCCAGCAAAAAAGACAGTGGCACACACAGCTATTGTAAGTTTTCGGAAACGCTTCGTTCGGAATTCCGAAAATGTATTTCGTGAAACGGACAAGACTATATCCATTATACTGGTTGTTGGGGCTTTTATGCATGCAAAGTAATGGTTAATTCATCACTGGTCTACCCAATTGTCCGCCCGTACCACGCGCATGTTAGTTTTTATACGAGTTTGTATGAATTCAAACCTTCGTGATAGCGGGGCCGAGTGTTTTGAATAACCATATTTGGCATATATATATCTACAGGGCTTACTATATTTGATAAATGACCACCAATCTGTCCGTCTGTTTTTTTACAGATTTGCAGAAAGTTGTATTGATTGCAGTCCAAACCCGATTGGTCGGTAATCTGCTATATAGCATCCGTTCCAGGAGAATATAGCGTGCGACATACGCCAGACTCTTATCCCTTCAGATTTATACTGGCGCGACTCTATGCATCATGATGAAGCAAACCGGCTACGAATAGTACATCAACCGGAAGCAAGGTTAGAGAAGTACGTTGCCGATAATACACCGTACATCCTCACGTAGGATGGTTCATTTTTTAAAAAACGTACGGGAGAAGCTGCAATAAGAATTACCACTTATAAAGTGATGAAAAATGCGAGTTGGAGCGTGTGCGAGGCGTGTGAAAAATTGAATTGAAGATCAAGACAACAATAGTATACAACGGGTAACAGGATTTTAATACGATGAAGTATATACAAAGACTTACCATTCATGAAAAGTACAGACTGATTATTCTGTCAGTTATACTATGCGCGGCTATTCTCGGCTTCTCGGTATGGAAAATTACTGATTCGTTTAACGAACAGTGTTATGAGACAGAACAGATTCAGGAGCTCGAAGCACGTCTCTTGCGCATCAAGAGCAATGTGCTGCGTGGCGAATTGCTGCAAATATTTATAGCCGATCGCGCAACACAGCAGAAGTATATTGAGGATGCTGCGAAAATTATACACGAACGGACAGATGCTTTAATTGTTGAACGCAACCAGATCAGGATAAACGAACTTCCCCGAAGCATAGCAGAACCTTATGCCAGTTTCAATCTCAGTATCGATAACTATCTCGCCTTTGTTGAAAAGAACCTGGATGATGTAAAGACAGTATCTGTACACGACTCTGCGCGCTATGCGAAGGTACGCGACATCTTACTCATTGATCTCAACCGGGAATTTATTCCGCTGCTCGATAATACTGCAAAAGTTATCAAGGCAACGCGAGACTATAAGAACAACATTATCCAGAACTTTAGCCAGAAACGTAAGGCTATGCTCTGGTTTTTTGGATCGCTTTCACTGATGG
>CBIHOZ010000300.1:0-2755 GCA_966211525.1 uncultured Chitinophaga sp.
TGGGTCTCTGTTTCAGTAATCTGAAGCGTAAATTTACCCTTCGAGTCTGTGTTGACACCAGCTCCGGACTTCCGGGCCGAAACGGTAACACCGGGAATTGGAACACCGTCATTATCGGTTACGGTACCCGAAACCGTTTTTGTATTTTGTGCGTTAACTGCACTGCAGGCAAAAAGTAACAGGAAGAAGAATGATGCTTTTGCCAGGAATGTAACGGCACTGGCAGCCGGTTGTGAATGAAATTTTACGGCATGACGGAGCCGCTCTACATTTGTAGGTAAAATCATAAATAAGAAAATGTTTTAAATGATTGTCAAATTATTTTAAAACAGCCTGCTGCCCGATGGCAGTCGGAGTGGCAGGCACCTTTTTATCTTCGTATCACCTGGGACAGAAGTATATCTATAGTGTTCACGGGTAATCCTTTATCATAGATTCTGTTTAGTTTAGGTTGTTATTGTTATTCAATTATATACTTCGTTATAAGGATCAGCTCCCTTTGGCAATAAAAAAGGCGTGATCCTTTATCACGCCTTCAGTTTGTATTCGCATAAAAATCCCGCCAAAATTTATATAGTTATAGAGCGGAGCATTAATTATGTGTTTCGCCATTTATTACGGTTTAGGTTTAGTAAGTATATAAAAGCAGGGGTTTCACAGCTTTTATATAGGTGTGAATATAGGTATATTATATATCTCCGGGTGCATTTGTAATGATATATATTATTTGTATTTATAGGTATATATGATTGAACATGTAATTGAGGTAGTGTTGGTGTGTTGTTATAGGTAAGTATACCGTTATTTAGGTGAGTGTTAATGAAAGTACGCCAGTGTCTGATGTCTAAAACAGATTATGCAACGTTTGAAATGACGATTTGTGTATATATAGCGTAATTCTTTTGGTGTTCGTATATAGTTTTGTTACATTCAGCATGTGATATAGCGTGTAATACCTTTCGGTGATTGACAAGATTGCTTTTGCCGGGCTATATATTATATTCTTAGCTGGATCTTTAATTCATGATGGCAGGAGCTAATCGATTTCATCAGCCTGACTGGTGATAGCCATTGCCAACGAGCCGCCTATTAACATCTCTGCCCGGAACAACAGTGTTTAGAAGTATATCTTTAAGCTGTAAGTGATCGACCAGCATTGATAGCACAATGTCTTGAATTGAACGGACATTCTTCTGTGCTTATCTTAACCTCATCAAAGCTGTATCAGTATATTTAATTCGCAATGCTTTCATTCAGCGTAACCTTGACACAACGTATTGCGTACACGCACGAGTTAGTAAAACCCAAACTCTATCTAATGTTAAGTACTATCAAGCGTGTATCAGTTCGATCGAAGCAATTCTTTTTATACAGTATTCTCTTAGTGACAGCGCTGTTTGCTGGCTGTTCGTCAGATGATGATAATAATGAAAATGTCGACAATACTTTTTGGAACGAAGCGAAGCTGAACGATTTCCCCTTATCTGAAGTAACATATCTGGATATTGATATTATTCATCCGGAAGTTGCCAACGGAGCAGAGACCAAACCAGGGAAAATAAAAATAACAATTCCGTACTCGCAAACCAGTCTGATGTTAAGTCTCAAACAATTTAATCTCGACAACAGCAAGTATCAGATCTCTCCTTTACCCGGCGAGCAACAGGACTTCTCAGGCGACCCGGTAACCTATACGATTTCATCGGTGACCTCTGAGACAAAGTCTGTGCACTACGATGTATCCGTTGTGTATGGTGGCGAACCGTTTTTTACCAATGCAAAAATTACAGGGTTCAAGTTCGAGAAAAGTAAGAACCCGGCTCTTGCTGCTACGATCGATGCTGTTAAGATTGCCGAGTATGAAAACTACTCCGAGAATGCAATCTATATCATCGTGCCGGAAGGAACAGATTTCACTCAGCTGACACCGACCATCACGTATGACGCTGCTAAAATCTATTATAGCACCGCGAACGATTTTATTTTATACCCCGCCAATGGCTTGAAGGTTGATTTCAAATATCCCAAACATTTTTACCTGCAGGCAGAAAACTCGTTAGGAACCAAGTCGCTGGTCTATAATGTCATTGTGGATGTAGCGAATCCGATTCGCTTTGATTCTCCGCTGGTGACTGACAATGTAGCGGCTGGTGACGGCTCTACTTTTAAGGATTTCTTCGCGGTTGCTACATGGACTAACCAGGGGAACCATCCTGTTACCGGTATGGCGCCCGGAGAGTATAAAGATAAAACATACCCGGTTCCCAACTATCCCGGTGATGCCAATGTGATCACGGCATCATTGATAAATCCGACTGGTGGAACTGTTGGTGTACTTCCGGGAGAGAAAGGAGAAGTAAATGTGCGCGTAAGACGTTCACCAGTTACAGGACTATATACAACCACCGCTGTCTTTAAACCAACGTTCAGCTTCGATACGCGCAGGATTTCATACTGGCCGCCCGATGATCGCATTGAAGCTATCTTCGCTCCGCAGACACTTACTATCAAAAGCACCATTGAAGAGTAGGGATAAGTTGACTCTGCTATATATCATCCTGAAGATACTCATCGGTGAATCTTATAGTATAGTTAATCATAAAGCACTGTTGTTGCCAATAAGCGCTGTTGGTACAAAAATTTAGATTGTACTCATAAACAATTTGAGCTATGGCAAAAACAGCAAAGAAAGCATCCAAAAAGGCCGGCAAGAGGGCAGTGAAGAAATCTGCCACGAAGCGCGGGCCTAAAGATC
>CBIHOZ010000301.1:0-2712 GCA_966211525.1 uncultured Chitinophaga sp.
TGCAGTGCGCGAACAACAGAAGGTAGCGCTGAGTGCATACATCCGGCAAACGAAAAATATTTCATTCTCGCTCATGCTTGTTTCATTCGTGGTGGGAATGGGCATCGCTATATTCATTGCCTCCTATATTTCTTCGGGTATTGTAAAAATGGTGCACATGGCCGAGAGTATCTCAAAAGGTGAGTATGACGTTTATATGAAGACAGGAGGCAAAGATGAACTGAGCAAGCTGGGACACTCGCTGAATGACATGGCGAAGATACTCTCGGAAAATATTTCGTTGCTGAAACGAAAGAATGAAGAGCTCGATCAGTTTGCCTATATCGTTTCGCACGATCTAAAAGCTCCGCTGCGTGGCATCGACAACGTGATAACATGGATACAGGAAGATCATTTACAGGAGCTCTCGCCCAAGGTTGTAGAATACCTGGAGGTGATTAAAGGTCGCATTGTACGCGCTGAAAATCTGCTGAATGGTATTTTGTCTTATTCGCGTGTAGGCCGGGAGTTGCAACCCAACGAAGTGGTAGATGTAAAAGAACTCATTGAAGAGGTTCACGGCTATCTTCCGAAGAAGCCGGGCATTACGCTGCAAGTGGAAGAAAATATGCCGAGACTTTTTACAGAGAAGTTGCCCTTGCTGCAGGTGTTTACAAACCTGCTCGTGAATGCGTATAACTATCACGACAAGCAGCAGGATGGTTATGTAAAGGTATACCATAAAACGCTGGCCGATCATTATGAATTTTATGTAGAAGACAACGGTCCGGGTATATCGAAGGACTATCATAAAAAAATATTTGTAATCTTCCAGACCCTCGAAAACAGAGATTCATTCGAAAGCACAGGTGTAGGGCTGGCGATTGTGAAAAAAATACTGGATGATCGTAAGTTGTCGATTCGTTTGATCTCGGAGCCTGGTAAGGGTTCTGTGTTTATTTTTACATGGCCTTTAAATGAAATAGTATGATGCGCGTGGTAAATATTCTGCTGGTGGAAGACGATAGTCTGGACGTTATTGATGTGAAGCGAACGCTGGATAAGCTGGCCATTGTTTACAATATGAAGGTAGCCCGCAATGGTGAAGAAGCCATTCGGTTATTGCATGATAAGCGAAGTGATGCCTTTACAGTAAAGCCTGATTTTATTATTCTGGACCTGAACATGCCGAAGATGAATGGCCTGGAACTGCTGCAGATACTGCGCAGCAGCGAAGACTGGAAAGACATCAAGATATTTGTACTCACTACATCGGAAGACAGCAGCGATAAGCGAGCAGCTCAGCAATATGGCATATCAGGCTATATTGTCAAGCCGCTCAAATTCAACAGTACCGGATCGATGGATGCCTTTAACCTGATGATCGATTTGATGAACATGCAGAATTAGCGTGCAGCCTCTCCGTTGTAAGCCTATACATATTGATTCGGATACGCACTTCCGGTACCTGACTCGCAGTAGCGTTTCAGACTTCGCAGGTAGAGTGCCCAGTTAAAACTCCACTCGGCAAACTTACGTGATGTATCCTGCCAGTTGCTGTGAATGAATTCGATGATGGTAACTTCCGGGTGTGACTCGAGAATAAAATCTACCTGCGTATTTACCCATTCATATTCGCCACCGGTACATTTCCACTGTACCCACAGGCCTGAGTCAAGTTTGGTAACTTTCAGATCTACGGCTTCTCCGCCAAACGCAAGATTAAACGTACTGTTAAGATAAGGCTGCCCTTGTATCGTGGGCGTGAGCCATCCTTCAAGGTCTTGTTTAGCGGTTAAGGCTTCATAGACTTTTTGTCCGGATGGATCAATGACACTAAGCAGATGACGAATTTCAGGCATGATGTTGAGGGTTTAATAATAACAATCAAAAATTAAGAACAAGGTTTATATATAGCATTCAACGGCAGAGAAAATTAGCATACAAAATCAATTTACCCAAAACCGTTGCTTGCGAGTGACAAAGCGAATAAAATTATACCGGTAAATATCAAATCAACTATATCCTATACCTTAAAAATCCGGTATCAAGTCACGTGTTAGTCATACACGATTGAGTTTCACTAATAACGGATAACACATAACGAATAACGGTCATTGCAGACAATTTGCATCAACAAGGCATAAACAATCTGCCGAATAACTCTATTTACCATCTTAATATAGAAATTGGTCGATTAATTTGGGGAATTTCATGGACAATTATATACATTTGTATCTCTTACCTGAGACACAGGTAGGTTAGGTTAAAAGCAGGCCATATCAGACGGATATAACCTGCTTTTTTTATTTCCGGCACAGAAACCAAAAGTAAGTTACCATTACACTGTAGAAGTGATTCAGTAATTATATATATGAAAATCTGGGCTGCATTAACAGAAGAGGAATGCAATGAAGTATGGGAGAAGTTGCACTTGAACTACAACTTTCCGGCAATTAAAACCGATAAACCTATTCTTACTTTCCCCATCCAGGAAGTTTGGGAGAACGACTATTTCCGTGAAGACCTTGAACGCAAAGCACTGGATATATTAATCGCTGTTACCCGGCCGGGCGAAAAAATACTGGCGCTTGATTGGGAGCATACCTGTTATCGCGTAGACCTGCGCCTCCATAAAGAAAATCCGCACGCAGAAAACATCTTTCACATCCCGTTTATACCGGATGGCGATTACTATATATTCGCAACAGAAGATTTTGAGAATGTATGGTT
>CBIHOZ010000302.1:0-2474 GCA_966211525.1 uncultured Chitinophaga sp.
TGAAAAATTCGGACATCCGCGACTAAGAGCGCGCCATATGCCACATACAATCACACAAGACGATGCCGTTGCCTGGCTTTCGTGTATGTCTGTCGCGCTAAAAAGTTTACCGGTTGACGAGGCACTTAAGGATGAATTGTTTAAGCGTTTCGTTCCAACCGCCATGTTTATGGTAAACCAGGATGAAAACTGAAATGCTCACCATTTTTTCTGAAAACCTCACCATATTTTTGTTGTGGGCCGTTGAGACCTTTAACGACTATCATAATTTCAATTCGCTGAAACTCAAAAAAATATCACAATGTATCAATCCAGAAGTGAAGAGATCTTTGATAAGTATCTGCAGGTGATTGATGAGCATCTGCAAGATGTACTGAATGGAAAGGTGGATGAGATGTTTGAACTGCACGAAATAGCCGGGCGGTTATTTATACACCCCACACACCTGAGTAATGTTATTAAAAATCTGACAGGCAAACATCCGTGTTACTTCTACGAACGCAAAATCCTGGAAGTAGCAAAAGGACTGTTGGACAACAAGCAGAACTCCATTGCTGATGTTGCCCGTATACTTACATACGACCCTTCCAACTTCACAAAGTGGTTCAAGTCATATGCCGGTATAAAACCTTCGCAGTATAGAAAGCAGCTTCTGCAAAAATATACCGACATCGCGAACCGCGTTGCTGCATAACAATATTAAAAGAATGTATGCACCGGCAGATGATCGCCAACAAAGCGGCCATAGTGTACAATCGATAACTTGCCGTACTCATCAATCATAAATTCGCCTGGAATAGTAGCAGTGTGTCCATCCTGTGAGATTGCTTTTGAGAATAGCTTTTTTCCTTCCATCGCCTTTGACACCAGCCCATTGAACAGACTCTTCAGGAGTTTTGGAAATGATTGTCCTACATAATACGATTTATATAGTTTGTTGTCGGGATCGGCAATAAAATGAAAGGGATAACTTTTGTCCTCGAGATACTCCTTCATTTTGGCTTCAGTGGATTCGTATACCAGCAACACAACAATATTATTTTTTGCAAATGAATCTGCGTGTTTCAGGAGGGTATGCACCCGTAAATTGCACACGGGGCAGCCCGCGTTACGTTCAAAAGCGAGGTATACTTTTTTGCCGCGTAATTCCTCCAGCCGAATAATGTTTCCGAAAACATCTTTTACAATAAACTGCGGTGCCGGTTGATGAATTGAGAGTTCCATGAAAATTTTTTAGTAGTAAAACATGATCCGAAGAAGTATCAGCCACAACTATATATAGTGCTGATCTTCGTTGGTATGCTTTAATACCAGATCTTTTTCTCAATCACCCGCTATTGAATTATTTTTCCTCGCCTGCTCCAGGCATTTATACTTTTGATTGTCGAAGGTATGCGTATTCCGATAGCCCATTTCTTCAATAAGCTTCTCGCGTGAAGCGCCCCGCAAAAAAGTTTTCGTAAGAAAAATTACACAATGCCGCGATATGCGACTGAATATCCGTTTGATAACATTTCGCTTGAGACGATCATCTTCTTTCTGCTCCCACTCGGCAAGCGTGAGGTCTTCCAGTTCATACTCAGGTTCCAGTGCAGTAACACGCTTACTATCGCGCAGGCGTTTAAGCCAGAGGTTTGACGCAACGGCCAGGATATACGTTTTAATAGAAGATGTAAGGACAAAGTCCTTTTTCGGAACCTTGTCAAGCAACACAATAATTGTTTCCTGGAAAATATCTTCCGCGTCAGCTGCTGTTCCGCTGTTGCGTTTTACAAAGCGCTCGATGGAAGGATAGTAAAACGTATACAGCAGGTTGTAGGCTGCATTGTTTCTATTCTTCAGATCCGATAACACTTCGCTTTCGTTCATGATATTTTATAAAGTTAATACCCTGTCATAAAACCTGATCACCCGCAAAAGCGGAAATTATTTTTCAAAAAATAAATCGATCAGCAAACTGCGGCCGGAGCCATGCTTCGTAATCAATAATTGATAAAAGTTTTTTGTCGGTGGCAAACGATTTTCAAAAACATGACGTTCTAGTTCCGATAGCGGTCGTTATCGGCAGCAGGCCAGGTGTCATAAGGTATTTGAACGAGGCGCCTGTTGCTTATGTATAACTAAAAGAAAGGAGGTACCATGTCTAGTCCCAAGCACATTTTATCGAAAAAACGTACACTAACAATTTTCACAGGTGTGAAGATTTGAAGGGTTGGTATTACCTCGTGAAATTTTAGTTACGGATAAAATTTGAATGAGGATTCTATAAATATCCGGCACGTTCCTGCCGGATATTTTTTTTTGCATTCTTCTGTAGTTCTGTATTTTCAGGAATGGAAAAACAGGATCGTTTTCAATGGGCAGCAGCGATCATGGACATCAAACCGGACGATCACATCCTGGAGATTGGTTGTGGAGCGGGTGTTGCAGTTACCATACTGGCATCATCGTTAACGAAAGGTACCATCACCGCT
>CBIHOZ010000303.1:0-2401 GCA_966211525.1 uncultured Chitinophaga sp.
ACAGGAGCAGATGTTGCTACTGGTGTTGTTGCTGCTACAGGAGCAATAACAGGACTTGATTTGAATACTTTCTGATCAGGCTCGCGCTTCACATGAAGTTTAAGTTCCTTGGTCTCGATATCCACTTCGTTCAAACCAGACTTGGATATGAAATCGATGAGGTCGCGGATTTCAGATGTCTTCATTTCAGTTTGGGTTGATGCAGATTCAGCTGCTGCCCGCGCAGGCTTAGCTTCTTTTTTAGCGGATGTTTTTGCTGGAGTTTTGCTCATGATCCTTCGTTTATTCTTTTACACGTTCGATATACTCACCGTTACGTGTATCGATTTTAATTTTATCACCTGTATTTACAAAAAGCGGAACGCGTACTTCTACTCCGGTTTCGAGTGTAGCAGCTTTCAGCGTACGGGTAGCCGTATCACCTTGTACACCGGGCTCGGTATATTGTACTTCCATTACCACGTGTGACGGTGCTTCTGCTGTTATAGCGCGATCGCCATTTTCAAACGCGATCAGCAAGGTTACGCCTTCTTTTATATAGTTAACAGAATCGCCCAGTAAAACTTTATCAAGGTATATCTGGTCGAATGTCACATTGTCCATGCACACCAGGCTATCACCATCTGCATAGAGGTATTGATACTCTTTTGTTTCAACACGGAGAATCTCTACTTCTTCACCCGGACGAAAACGGTTCTCTGCTACTTTACCATTACGCACGTTACGCATTTTGATTTGATAGAACGCGCGAAGGTTTCCTGGTGTACGATGCTGCAGTTCTTCTACCTGCATGATCTCACCGTTGTAGCGCATAAAGTTTCCTTTACTCAGATCGGATACGGTTGCCATAAAAAAATTAGGTCATTAAGTTACGAATCAATTAAATAAATACAAGTTGACGCTCGGGGCGGTTGTCGTTATCCGTTATTCGTTAATCGTTATCCGTGAGGGTATATATCTACAGTACGATTAACGTGTAACGCTTAACGTTTAACTATTGTAAGCCCACTTCACGTATACTGCGCCCCAGGTAAAACCTCCACCAAAGGCAGCGAGCAAAAGGTTATCACCTTTCTTGAGTTTCTTCTCATAGTCCCACAGCAACAGTGGAATGGTTCCACCGGTAGTGTTACCGTAGCGCTCAATGTTCATCATCACTTTGTCTTCAGCAATGCCTACGCGATTAGCCGTAGCATCGATGATGCGCTTGTTCGCCTGGTGTGGAACAAGCCATGCTATATTTTCAGCGTTCAGGTTATTGCGTGCTGCTACCTGTGCAGATATCTCGGCCATGTTGGTAACAGCGAATTTGAATACCGCTGATCCTTCCTGGTATACATAGTGTAAACGCTTGTCTACTGAATTGTGTGATGCAGGCATGCGGCTTCCACCCGCCTTCATGTGCAGGTATGCTTCACCGGCACCATCGCTCTTTAATTCAGCGTCCATTACACCAACATCTTCGGTAGTTGGTTCGAGCAGTACACAGCCGGCACCATCACCAAAGATGATGCAGGTAGTACGATCGGTATAGTCCATGATGGCAGACATCTTATCACCACCAATCACGACAACTTTTTTATACATACCCGACTGAATGAAACTTGCTCCGGTGGTAAGTCCGTAGATAAAGCCTGAGCAGGCAGCACCCATATCGAAACTAAAAGCATTCACAGCGCCTACGGCAGTTGCTACAATGTTGGCTGTAGCGGGGAACGTCATATCGGCTGTAACCGTAGCGAAGATAATACAGTCGATCTCTTTCGGATCTATTTTGGTTTTTGCCAGCATGTCCTTTACGGCAGCTATGCCTAACACCGATACACCCTGGTTTTCACCCTTTAAAATTCTTCGCTCCTTAATACCCGTGCGGGTGGTTATCCATTCATCGCTTGTTTCCACCATGGTCTCAAGCTCCTGGTTGGTAAGAATATAGTCCGGAACGTATCCTCCAACTCCGGTAATGGCTGCTCTGATTTTAGTCATACAATTTTAAAATTACGCAAGTGGTTGTCAGCCCTGGCAACCGAATAAAAAAGAAAAAGCCCGATGTATATTTACATCGAGCATTGAATTTTCATAGTTAGGCAATCTCTTTCGAGATAGTGTCTTTCCCGATCGTGGTACAAGCCACGCGTTCAGTGAACTGAATGTTTTCGAGTGCAGCCCCGTTCATGCAATTACGCCAGAACTTCTTTTTCCATTACCACCTTACCATGGAAATATAGTTTTCCTTCGTGCCAGAAGGCGCGATGAGGCAAGTGGTTTTCTCCCGTTGTAGGGCATACTGCTAATTGTTTTGCAGTTGCTTTGTAGTGGGTTCTTCTTTTATCTCGGCGTGTTTTCGAGGTTTTTCGTTTCGGATTCGGCATAGTCTAAAAACAGTTTATTTTAATTTCTT
>CBIHOZ010000304.1:0-2299 GCA_966211525.1 uncultured Chitinophaga sp.
GAACTACAGCCGATCAACAACCCGGAACTGAGTATACTTCACAATCATCTCTTCACATCGTTTAATAAACTCAATGAAGTTATTAAAGACCTTACGAAGATATTGGAGATCCGCGGTGATCACTATCAATCCAAACAATGGCTGGATATAGGTGACCTCTATAAAAGTATACAGGAAACACTGGCCCTACAGCTGATTGGCGGAGAGATTGAAATACGAACTGACTTCTCTGCGTACTCACACTTCTTCACGGTCAAGACATACTTCTATAGTATACTATATAACCTGGTATCGAATGCTATCAAGTACAGGTCACCACACCGGCCGGCCGTAATTGAAATCAAAACATTTCAGTCTAACGGACACGTTGGTTTCTTTGTGCGCGACAACGGTATAGGCATTGATCTCAAGCAATTCGGCAACAAGTTGTTTACGTTGTATCAACGCTTTCACCTGGATGTAGAAGGTAAAGGTTTAGGATTATACCTGGTACGCACGCAGGTGAACGCCCTGAATGGTTCCATCGATGTAAACAGTAAACCAGGACAGGGCGCTACATTCACAGTAAGCTTTCCGGCACCGTCTGTAATGCCCGATTAGCGGCACTCCATTATTCCGATAAGAACTATATATTTGTTGTTCACAGTATGGCAATGGACAAACTCTTTTCTTTCGAATCTCTGCAGGTATTTACGCGTAACGTCTTTAAACATATAGGCTGTTCGGATGCAGAAGCTACTTTGGCAACCGAAGTTTTATTAAATGCAGATCTGCGCGGCATCGACTCGCATGGTATAGCGCGTCTGTCGGGCTACGTTCGTCTATGGGAAGCGAAGCGCGTTAATGCCACTCCGAATGTGCGCATTGTACATGAGTCGCCCAGCACAGCTGTTGTTGATGGTGACAGTGGATTGGGATTGGTTGTTGCTCCTAAAGCCATGGAGATTGCTATAGCGAAAGCACGCACCGCCGGTACAGGTTGGGTTGCCGTGAAGAACTCAAATCACTTTGGTATAGCAGGACACCACGCCATGATGGCGTTGCCACATGATATGATTGGTATAGCCATGACCAATGCGAGTCCGTTGGTAGCTCCTACATTTTCGATAGAGCGATTGCTGGGTACAAACCCGATCGCTGTTGCTATACCAGCCGACAAGCAACCTCCTTTTGTTGCAGACTTTGCTACTACAACAGCCGCGAATGGCAAGCTTGAAATTCTTCAACGTAAAAATCTGAATGCTCCTGTAGGATGGGTTCAGACTAAAGATGGTAAACCTTCAACTGATCCGAATGAGACTAAAAGTGGTGGTGCACTTATACCTTTAGGCAGCGATCGTGAGCATGGCAGTCATAAGGGATATTGTCTCGGTGCGTGGGTAGATATATTTTCAGCGGTGTTATCCGGTGCTAATTATGGACCGTGGGTTCCTCCGTTCGTTGCATTCTTAAGTCCGCCAAGCGACCCGGTGGGTGAAGGTATAGGACATTTCTTTGGAGCGATGCGTATAGATGCATTCCGTCCTGCGCAGGAGTTCAAACAGCACATGGATAACTGGATCAATCGCTTCCGTTCTGCCAAGCCTATTGAAGGTCAGGAGCGCGTTCTAATACCGGGAGATCCTGAAAGAGAAATTACTGCACAGCGTTTAGCAGAAGGTATACCACTCAATCCAAAAGTAGTGGAAGACCTTCAGTTGCTCAGCGGTAAATTTGGTATAGCCTTTTAGAAACCGGCTGTTACACCGACACGCAACACCAGCGGACTATCATACGGAGTAATTTCTCCGGGCCCTGCGGCTCTGTAACTGAAGTTATAGAGTGCGAGTGCATAGAAGCCTGCGCGTCTTCCCAAGGGCTGAAACAAGCCACCACCGGCTAAAAAGCTGTTATACTTTTTGCGTATGCTTTCGCTGGTCGTTACCGGGAATTCGTAGTTAAGGTATTCATATTCTGCCTGCAGGAAGAAAGGTGAGTATACATTGTAACGCACAAACGGACTTATACCATAATCGTTGGTCGAGAACTTTGGAGTGAATTCTTTATAGCGGGTATAGCGATACTGAACTTGTATACCAGCCGCGAGCTTCGGTGTTACTTTATAACCGATGAGCGGTGATACAGAAACAAAATCGTAGTAGCTGGAGAAGCTCAAACCGAAACCACCGCCGGTAAATATACGCTCGCGCAGTGTAGGCTCATCGCTCATTTCTTCGTCTCCCCATTGCGCCATGGCCAATGTACACAGCGACAAAGCAATTAAGGTTAGTATAGTCTTTTTCATGCTATTATAACATTA
>CBIHOZ010000305.1:0-2011 GCA_966211525.1 uncultured Chitinophaga sp.
CTGCTATGCGGAGAAGTGTGGTATTCATTTCGGTATTTTTTCAAGAGGAATAACAATACAACTTTTAAAAAGTTATGCCACTCATCACAACTATATTGTTAAACCCGTTACCTGATTCTTATTTTATACAACATTTAAATGTATAGCATGAGAAACCGAGCCTATTTACTGATAACTTGCTGCGCATGGATGGCGCTGGCATGTTCCACTAAAAAAGAAGAAACGACAAGCATGAAATATCCGGAGACAAAAAAAGTAGATACAGTTGATACATACTTTGGAGAACAGGTAGCAGACCCGTACCGCTGGCTTGAAAATGATACAGCCAAAGAGACAGGCGAATGGGTAAAAGCGCAGAATGATATAACATTTGGCTTCCTGGAAAAAATACCGTATCGCGAGACAGTAAAGAAACGTTTGGAACAGGTATATAATTACGAACGCCTTGGTGCTCCGTTCAAAGAAGGTGAATGGTATTATTTCTATAAGAACGATGGCTTGCAAAACCACAGCGTACTCTACCGTAAGAAAGGTGAGAACGGAACGCCAGAAGTGTTTCTCGATCCGAATACATTTTCGAAAGATGGCACCACCGGACTCAGCGGAGTGTTCTTTACGAAAGATGGTTCGATGGCCGCATACCTGATCTCGGAAGGCGGCTCTGACTGGCGCAAGGCAATTGTTATCAAGACAGCAGATAAATCAGTAGTGGAGGATTCTCTTCGCGATCTCAAATTTACCGGTATAGCGTGGAAGGGTAATGAAGGTTTTTACTATAGCAGTTACGATAAACCAAAGGGCAGTGAGCTGTCATCCAAAACACAACATCACAAATTATACTATCACAAACTCGGCACGCCACAACAACAGGATGTGCTTGTATTTGGCGGAGAGAAAACGCCACGCAGATATATAGGGGCTGGTTTAACCGAAGATGAACGCTTTCTTATCGTGTCGGCAGCAACAAGCACGACTGGTAATGAACTATATGTACAGGATCTGAAAGACCCAAAAGGTACATTGGTTAACCTGGTGAATAACTTTGATAACAATCACAATGTAATTGATAGTGACGGTTCACGTCTGATCATCCAAACGAACCTCAATGCACCCAACGATCGCATCGTTGAAGTTGATTTTGCAAACCCGACACCCGATCATTGGAAGGATATCATCCCTGAAACCGATAATGCATTGCAAGGAGTAAGTACAGCTGGTAAGAAATTGTTTGTAAACTATTTGAAAGATGCCAGCACGCTGGTTAAGCAGTACGATTACAAAGGTAAGCTGGAGCGTGAGGTAGAATTGCCTGGTATAGGTTCGGCCGGTGGCTTCGGGGGCCGAATTACTGACAAGGAAGTATACTATTCCTATACATCGTTCACGTATCCTACTTCCATTTTCAAGTATGATATAGCGTCCGGTAAATCTACGCTATATGAAAAACCGAAAGTTGATTTTGATCCGGAGGCGTATGAGACAAAGCAAGTGTTCTACACCAGCAAAGATGGAACGAAGGTGCCGATGTTTATTGTATATAAAAAAGGCATTGAGCTGAATGGTAAAAATCCAACGATGCTATATGCGTACGGAGGTTTCAGCGTCAGTCTTACGCCCGGCTTTAATACTTCGCGCATTGTGTGGCTGGAGAATGGTGGTATATATGCACAACCTAACTTGCGCGGTGGTGGCGAGTATGGTGAAAAGTGGCACCAGGCTGGTACGAAACTCAACAAGCAAAATGTGTTTGATGATTTTATAGCTGCAGCCGAATATTTGATTAAAGAGAAATATACTTCGAGTGAATACCTCGCTATATCCGGTGGTTCTAACGGAGGTTTGTTGGTAGGTGCTACCATGACACAGCGCCCCGACCTCGCCAAAGTAGCGTTACCTGCAGTGGGTGTTATGGACATGCTGCGTTACCACACCTTTACTGCGGGTGCAGGCTGGGCGTATGATTATGGTACGGCAGATGACTCGAAAGAAATGTTTGAGTACCTGAAGAAGT
>CBIHOZ010000306.1:0-1687 GCA_966211525.1 uncultured Chitinophaga sp.
TGATCCGTTGACCTCAGCCATTCATATCAACCTGGACCAGTGCCGCTTCGGGGTTACAATACTGAGTCCGATCTATATTTCAAAATACTGGACATTAAATGAGTTTTTCTTTTTCCTGAAGCGTGAAGTGGACGGTGAGAAAACAATATTGCCGGTACTATACAACATCACACCTGAAGAGCTCGCGACAATATTCACACCGATGGCCAACATCTTTGCCATACGCTCTGAGCGTGGTATTGATTTTATTGCCGATAAATTATATGACAAAATTCGAAAACAACGTGATGCTGAAAAAATTACCATCCGGAAAGCGATCGTCCATACAATCAGAAAGAGGTCATTTATTATATCAGCATTAACGATACTTGTTCTGGCTATATTATATTTCTCCACAAACATCAAGTTCACACCGCCAGCTGCGCTGATCGAACAATCAGTTCGCAAACGTATTGATTTGCTACAACAGAAAGCAGATCACGACATGAATGCCATGATCGAAACCGCGAATGGCAAAGTAGCGGCAGCTGAAAAGATCAAAGATATATATTCAGCATACGTCAACACCCGCTCGCATTATCGTAACGAGTATATATTGCAAACGGGCTACTCCGTTATCCGCGCCAGGCGTAATGTAGAGGCCGCGCTTGCCACCGATATATCCAACATCTCTCCGTTCAATCTATATACTTTTACATCGCCTGACATTTACAAGCTCGATTCAGCCCTTGATCGCAGCCACCGCCGGGAACGATACCTGTTTTACAATACGCAGCCCGTAACGTACCAGATCGGGGAAGCTACCAACGAGCAAGGTGAACATAGAGTAAGCGTTACCTATGCAAACCCGATGCGCATGGTATATACTACACTTACATTTCCATTTTCTACCAAAGACACCAAGTACCATCAAATGGACATCACGGCCTTGCGGCCGGCAGAGACCTATACCTTTGCGCAGGAGAATGATGAATGGATATTGAAGGCGGTTGAATGAAAATTAGGAGTAAGGAGTAAGAAGTAAGGAGTGAGAAGTCAGGATTATCGGCCTATATGAAAAACAAACCATGCGTTAACAACAGCAGTTATATTCCGGAGAACAGCATAACCGTTTCGAGGTATTGAGGTTCTACGACATTCCAGCCCATCTTCTGGCGTATAGCCTGTGCGTATGCTGTCAGGTTAGCGCCTTCGCCATGCACGGTAAATACAAGTTTAGGTTTCTCCTCAAAGTGTTGCATCCAGGTAAACAGTTCCTGTCGGTCTGCGTGTCCTGATAACGATGAGACATTTTCAATGTGACATTTTACAGGCACCTGTTCGCCAAATATTTTAACAAACGGTTTACCATCCACCAGGTCTCTGCCGCGCGTGCCTTCTGCCTGATAGCCTGCGATCAGCAATGTATCCTGTTCATTCGG
The DNA here is from genome assembly GCA_966211525.1 of uncultured Chitinophaga sp. Lineage (GTDB taxonomy): Bacteria > Bacteroidota > Bacteroidia > Cytophagales > Cyclobacteriaceae > Ohtaekwangia. The sequence goes on from CBIHOZ010000306.1 coordinate 1,422, forward strand.
CAACCGGTGATACAGGTGATGCAAAATTCTTCCACCCGTCATCATACCACTGGACGAAATGATGATGGCATTGCTCTTGATCTCATTCAGTGTTTTCGAGTGCTTCTAGTTCTTCACAAACACCATCATGTTCGTCTCAAGCTCGCGCTCGAATGCAGCCTGACTAAAATTTACCTTGTGATACGCTGGGTGTTTATAGTATAGATAGGTTGCCGAAATCGCCATCGGACTGTCAATATAGACCGGTATATCCGGAATCTTATCTT